>QCLX01000001.1 GCA_003214215.1 Prochlorococcus sp. AG-418-G18
AAAACAATAGCCCCAATCATTGCCATTAACAGTAAAACTGAAGCTAATTCAAATGGGAGCAAATAATCACTAAATAAATGTTCACCAATTCTTATGGTTGATTCCTCTCCTATAGAGTTTTGAGGAGTTGATAAACTCCATATATTTGTCAAGTCAACTCTTATTAAAAGGCTTAGTAGGGTCAAACATATCGATGATGATATGATTCTTCTCGATTTAATGTCATTTATAGGCTTTAAATCTTCTTTTTTATTGACTAGCATTATTGCAAAAATTATTAATACATTTACCGCGCCTACATATACTAAAACCTGTGCTGCAGCAACAAAACTTGCATTTAAAAGAAGATATAATCCTGCTACACTCATGAAAACACCTCCTAGAAGAAAGGCTGAATAAACAATACTTTCGAGCAATACAACACCAAGTGCTCCAATAATGACAACCAAGGATAGAACTGTAAAACAAATAAATTGAGTTGTTATTGCAATAGACATAAATTAGTGGAAATTAATTAATTGGATTAGAAATTTTATCTTTATTTTCACTGGATTCCGGCTTCATCCAATCATAGACTTCTTCAGGTAATTTACCAACTCTAGTATCTGAAGCTGGGATTTCATGAGGGTCCATTACACCTTTTGGCAGATACGCAAGTTCTCTAAGAGGTTTAACTGTCGGATCTGTTGTGACATTTGTAGGTAGTCTACCAAGTGCGACATTATCAAAATTTAGATTATGTCTGTCGAAAGTAGCTAATTCATATTCTTCGGTCATTGATAGACAATTAGTTGGGCAATATTCAACACAATTTCCGCAAAATATACATACTCCAAAATCTATTGAATAATTTCTAAGTTCCTTTTTTTTGGTTTCTTTATTCATTACCCAATCAACTACTGGTAGATTTATGGGACATACTCTCACACAAACTTCACAAGCAATACATTTATCAAATTCATAATGTATCCTTCCTCTATATCTTTCAGAGGGTATTAATTTTTCATATGGATATTGGACAGTAACAGGCCTTCTTCGAAGATGATCAAAAGTTACTGATAAGCCATTGTATAGATATTTGCCAGCATTAAATGCTTCTTTGATATAGCTTGTTATTTGTTGAAGGAAATTTTTCATTTGAAGAATTTACTTAGTTATTTTATTTTAGTAGGTAAATTTTAAATTTAAGTATTTTTACTTAAATTTAACCACCAAAGAATTGCGGAAAAGCAAGTTTTAATCCTGCAGTTATCAAAAGATTAGCAAGAGAAATTGGAAGAAGAAACTTCCATCCTAAATCTAAAAGTTGATCTATTCTTACTCTAGGAGTTGTCCAACGTAATAATATTGCAATGAAAACTAAAAGATATGCTTTCAATACAGTCATTACGATTCCAATTGATGCAGTGAAAACCTGTATGAATGGTTCATTAATGGGCAAGTTAAGAAACTTAGCTATTAATTCAACTGGAATAGGGAAACCCCATCCTCCCAAATAAAGTATTGATACCAACAATGCTGAAAGGATTAAATTAATGTAACTACCAAGGTAGAACAAGGCAAATTTCATCCCTGCATATTCAGTTTGATATCCTGCAACTAATTCTTCTTCAGCTTCAGGTAAGTCAAATGGAAGTCTTTCACATTCTGCAAGAGCACAAATCCAAAAGACTATGAAGCCGACTGGTTGTCTCCAAATGTTCCAGCTTAGGATGCCAGCACCACTTTGTTGATTAACAATGTCAATTGTACTTAGCGAATTTGTCATTAGAACGATAGCCAGTACAGATAAAGCTAAAGGTATTTCGTAACTAATTGATTGAGCTGCTGCTCTTAATCCGCCTAATAATGAATACTTATTATTTGATGCGTATCCGCTCATCAGAAGGCCAATTGGCTGGATGCTGCTTAAAGCGATCCATAGGAAAATTCCAATACCAACGTTACTTATTAAAAGGTTTTGTCCAAAAGGAACAATGAGCCAGGAAAGAATCACTGGGACAAGAACGAGTATAGGACCTGCTGTGAAGAGAATTCCATCCGCTTTGGCAGGAATAATATCTTCTTTGACAAGTAACTTTAGACCATCTGCAATTGGTTGGAGGACGCCAAGCGCTCCTGCATATTCGGGACCTATTCTTTGTTGAGCAGCAGCAGATATTTTTCTTTCAAGCCAAACTGTTACTAAAACGCCAACAACTGCCGCTACCAAAACCAATAGCATGGGTAGAGGGAGCCAAATTATATGAGCGATTTCGCTGGAAAGGCCAAAACCCTTTAAGAATTCATTAAAACTATATTCAAGATCTAATCCGTATTCCAAAATTTTTATGTTATTTACTTAATAGATTAACTCTTCATAAACAATATGTGTGTTTTTTATGAAAAGCTGCAAATATTATTCTCTATTTTCTAAGCTGATCCAATCTCTTGGTGCTGAACCTGTATAGATTTGCGATGGTCTGAAAATTCTATTTGCTCCAAGTTGCTCTCTCCAATGAGCTAACCAACCAGCCACTCTAGATATGGCAAAAATTGGAGTAAATAAATCACGAGGAATACCAAGCTTTCTATAAACAAGACCTGAATAAAAATCCACGTTAGGGAATATACCCTTAGGTCCAAGTCTTGGTATTGCCTCTGCCTCAAGTGATTTAGCAACTTCATACATTTCATCTGCTCCAAATCTAATAAAAAGTTCTTCTGCCAGTTTTTGAAGAATTATTGCTCTTGGATCTTTGACTTTATATTCTCTGTGGCCGAAGCCCATTATCTTACTTTTATTTTTTATTGCATTATCTAAAAAAGACCCAGCATTTTTTGGGGTTTTAATCTCTTCTAACATTGCAATCACATCCTCATTTGCTCCTCCATGCAGTGGCCCAGCCAGGGTTCCTACTGCAGAGGCGATGACAGCATATGGGTCTGTAAGAGTACTTGCAGTCACTCTAGCGCTAAATGTACTTGCGTTTAAGCTATGTTCGGCATGTAGAATTAAACATCTATCAAAAACTTTTGCAGCTATAGGATCTTGTTCTTTTTCAGTCAGCATGTAAAGAAAATTTGATGAGTAGGTTAAATCATCTCTTGGTTGAATTGGATCTTGTCCTTTTCTAATAAGTTGAAATGCAGCAATCATTGTGGGTATTTTTGCTATTAGTCTTATGACTGCGTTGTAAATGTAATTAGGATCATCTATTGCCCTACGCGAATAGAAGAGCCCTAAAGAAGCCGCACTAGACTGAAGAGCATCCATAGGATGACCTGTCGCAGGAAAACATTTCATCATATCTCTGACTCTAAAACTTAACCTTCGATGCATCTGAACTTCTTGTTCAAAATCTCTAAGTTGAATAGCCGTGGGTAATTCACCCCAAATCAATAGATAGGCAGTTTCTAAAAAACTGCTTTTTTTGGAAAGTTCCTCAATGGAGTACCCTCTGTACAATAATTTACCTTTGTTGCCGTCAATATCACAGATAGATGAATTGGTAACTGGGACACCCTCTAATCCTGGTTTTAAAATTAGTTTCTTACTATCCAATTGCTTAATTCAATATCTAATACCTATAGATTAAAGATAGTCAAATAATTTTTAATTAACCACAAGATATTAACTTCACAAAAAATTAAAATGATTGTGTTTGAAGCTTGCTTAATAAATTAAATTTAAAGAATTTTTAATATTGTTTCTGTATAAAGAATTGGATTTTTTTCAGGAATATTTTGTCTTATGATTTCTAGAGATTCTTCATTTGATATTTTTAAAATATTTCTAATGAGAAAATTAAGGTCCTGCAAATTAGAAAAATATTCAATTTTATTAGAATTACCATTTTTGATATCAACATTTGAATAAATAAAAGCAGATTTATCTTTATTACTTTTTAGGTTAAAAAATTTTTTTGATATTTTCTCTAGTTTTTTACCATCAATTAAATTATTACTTATGATTTGTAAACCTCCTGATTCTACTGAAAAGATATTTTCATAAGTTAATTTTTTTATAACATCATCTTTTTCTTCAAGAATATCTTTGGAATATATCGAATAAATATCTTCATTTTGTTTCAAAGTATATTTGTTGAAATCTTTTAGCTTTTTCAAAGCACTTAAATCAAATTGATCTTCATTATTTTTTTCAAATGCAATAAGCCAATCTTTATTAGAATTGAGAATTAAAATGTTTTGATTATCATTTTGATTAAACTCTTCAAAAAAATTGAGTTCAAAATCATTTATTAAAGGTTTTAGATATTTGTCAAAATTTTTTATATCACTGAAAATTGAAATTTCAGGATTATCTTCACTAGTATTCTTTTTATTTATTAACTTATCGTAAGTAAGAATATCAATATTTTTATTATTATTTATTAAATATGATTTTAAGATTAAATGTTTATTTTTTAAGTCAAATGTTGTAGCTATAACATCTTCGTTATTATTAGTAAAAAATTCTTTATCAAAAAATATACTCTCCAAAAATTTATTTGTGAATAATATATTTTTTTCGTTTTCTAGTCCAACAAGTTCTCCCTCATATTGAAATTTTTTTTCTTTAAGATCATTGCTGTAGTTAATACTATTTTCTATTAATTTTTTATCTGATGAGGCAATTATATAATTATCCTCGGTTCGGTACATAAACTTAAGGAAATTTATTTTGTTTTCTCTATAAATTGAAATTATCTCATCAATCTGATCAATTTTATTAGGCAAATTTATTAAATCTTCTATTGTTTTTTCTGGCTTAATTTTAAAAACAATCAAAATATCATCCTTAAGATTTTTATTATTTTCAAAAGTTGAGATTATAAGTTCATTATTATAGATATCTTCTAATTTATTGTTACCTAGATCTATACCTAAGTAATCTAAAATAGAATCTTTTATTAAAACAAAATTATCTTGATTTTTTGGATTTTTCTCTTTTTCATTATTATTGACAATATTAAAACTATCTAAATTTGAAATAAATAATAATTTATTGTTTTCAGGTATATATTTTAAGATATTTAGTTGCTCAATATTTGTACTTTGCTCCTTATTTTTATTAGCAGAAACTTTTTTAAAACCAAAAAAAAGTAATAAAGATAATAATAGTATTATTGCTATTACCCTAAGTTTCATTATCAATGTTTATTTTTATTTTTAACAATAAAATTCCTACTGCAACTTAATTTATTAAATTGTAAATAACACATAATTTATCCTAATAAATTGGTAAGTTATCCAAAATCTATAAATGCTTATAGTCTCAATGATTGGTTTAATTCTGAGAAAGAAGATCCAGTCTTGATTGATGTAAGAGAACAGTCAGAGCTTGAACTTGCTCGTTTCTCAAAAGAATTCCTACATATACCAATTAGTAAAGTCACATCTGAATACGTTGAAGAAATATTTGCTGGTTTATTAGACAGAAAAATTGTAGTTACCTGTCATGCAGGAATAAGAAGTTATAACTTTTCACAATGGTGTTTAGATAATAATATTGTGACTGAAATATGGAATTTGGAGGAGGGTATTGATGGATGGAGTAGATACATTGACCCATCAATTCCAAGGTATTGATTAAATGTCTAATGAAGATGCAACAGTATTAACATCTTTGTCACCTCTACCAGAGCAATTGATAACTATATGAGTATCTTTTTCAAGAGTAGGACATAATTTTTCTAACCAAGCAAAGGCATGGGAAGTTTCAAGTGCCGGTATAATTCCTTCAAGTTCACTAACAAGTTTCAAAGCATCTAAAGCTTCTTGATCTGTTACTGATCCATATTCTGCTCTACCTATATCTTTTAAATGGCTATGTTCAGGCCCAACTCCAGGGTAATCTAAACCCGCACTTATTGAGTGAGCTTCTTGTACTTGACCATTATCATCTTGTAATAGAAGACTCATTGATCCATGCAAAATTCCAACTGACCCTTTAGTTATAGTTGCAGCATGTTTGTCAGTATCAACTCCGCTTCCTGCGGCTTCAACTCCAATAAGTCGTACAGAAGTTTCTTTAACGAAAGGATGGAAAAGACCCATTGCATTTGATCCCCCACCTACACAAGCAAGTAAAATATCGGGTAAAGATCCAAACGATTCCAGACATTGTTTTTTAGTTTCTTCTCCTATAACTGCATGAAAATCTCGCACAATCTTTGGGAAAGGGTGTGGACCTGCAACAGATCCTAAAATGTAGTGTGTGGTTTCGACATTAGAAACCCAATCTCTAATGGCTTCACTAGTAGCATCCTTAAGTGTTGCAGTCCCTGAATTTACAACTTTAACTTCAGCTCCTAGAAGTTTCATTCTGAAGACGTTAAGGGATTGTCTTTTTATGTCTTCAGCACCCATATAAATAATACATTTCAAGCCAAATCTCGCACAAACAGTAGCCGTAGCAACTCCATGCTGACCTGCTCCAGTTTCTGCAATTATTCTTTTTTTGCCCATCCTTATTGCTAATAAAGCTTGTCCAAGGGCATTATTAATTTTGTGAGCACCAGTATGATTTAAATCTTCTCTTTTAAGCCATATTGTTGGAGTTGCTTGTTTAGTTTTGTAATGTTCAGTAAGTCTTTTGGCTTCATAAAGTGGTGTTTCTCTGCCTACATAAGTCTTAAGAAGATGATTTAATTCTTTTACAAAAAGGTTATCTTTCCATGCATTAGACGCAGCTGTTTCAAGCTCAAAAAGAGCAGGCATTAGAGTTTCAGGAACATATTGACCACCATATTTCCCAAATCTTCCCTCTTTGGAGGGTTGATTTAAATCGTCTTTTTTATAATTTTGATCTTGGCGAGAAAATGTACTTACCACTTTTCTATAGAATAAGTATTAACTAACTATAGATTATATTTAAAATAATGGGAAAAAAGAATTGGATCGAATTTGATAATCAAGAAAAAGAAAATGGAGAAGCAGCTAAGGTAGATACTTTTAATAAAAGATCAAAAATAAATATTTCAAAACAAAAAAAAGGTAAAAAGGGTAAGACTATAACTTTAATTAAAGGTTTAGGAACTGAGGATGAAATCTTATTAAAGAAATTACTAAAAAAAATTAAAGTTTTTTGTGGTACTGGAGGAACATTAATTGATAGTAATATCCAGTTACAGGGTGATATGGTATCGAAATCAATTGAGTTTCTTCGTAAAGAGGGATTTCATAATTTATAAAGCAAGGGTTAGGATAGGTTTTTAATTTTGGTGATACAAACAATGAAAGAAAAAGATCAAACAAAGTCAACCAATATAAAGTGGCACAATTTAACAATTGATAGAGAAAAGTTAGAGAAAATGAGAGGTCATAAAGGAATGGTTATCTGGTTTACAGGTTTATCTGGCTCTGGTAAAAGTACTTTAGCTAACGCTTTAAATGAAGTTTTACACTTAGATGGTTTTTCGACTTATGTGTTGGATGGAGATAATATTAGACACGGTTTATGTAAAGATCTTGGTTTTTCGGATGAAGACAGAGAGGAAAATATACGAAGAATTGGAGAAGTTGCGAATTTATTTATGAATGCTGGGATAATAACTATTACAGCATTCGTTTCACCATTTATTAGCGATAGAGATAAGGTGAGAAAAATTATTGGATCTAAGGATTTTATTGAGGTTTATTGTGCTGCTGAAATCACAGTTTGCGAAAATAGGGATACTAAAGGTCTTTATAAGAAAGCGCGTTTGGGTGAAATTAAGGAATTTACAGGGATTTCTAGTCCATATGAAGCTCCTCATAATCCCGAAATTGTTGTTGATACAGGTTCGTTAGATTTAAATGATTCCGTTGAGAAAGTTATTAACTACCTTAAAAAAGAAAACTTTCTTAACAAGGCCTAATAGAAAATATTACTTCATTTATTTTGAAGATAATTGTCAGTTCCAATAGTTGATAACTTACTATTTTTAGTTCTTACCTGTGTATGTAGATTTTCTCTGAATTCTTTTAAAGTTTTCTTTATGGATTCATCAAATAAACTGATCATCTCTATTGCCAATAATCCAGCATTCTGAGCTCCATTAATTGCAACTGTTGCAACTGGAATCCCAGCGGGCATTTGAACGATTGATAAAAGAGAATCAATCCCCTTAAGTGTCTTACTCTCTACTGGTACTCCAATTATAGGAATACAAGTTATGGATGCCAGCATTCCTGGAAGATGAGCAGCACCACCAGCACCGGCAATTATTACTTTTATGTTTTCCGATTCTGCATTTTTTGCATATTCCATCATTTCAATAGGTGTTCGATGAGCAGAAAGTATACAAACTTCAGTTTTTATTCCAAATTCTCTTAAAATATCAATAGCTGGTTTCAATGTTTTTAGATCTGAATCACTACCCATTACGACAGCAATTTTATAAATATCTTTAGAATTCAATTCTGACAAAATAACAAATCAATTCTTTCCTATAATGGCGTGCAATTAATTTGGCGCCAGTTAGTTAGTATAAAAAGAATAAATTTTCAAAGAAGATTATGAATTCAAATAAGATTATCGAAAAAAGTGAAGTTAGGGAGTATTTTAATGGTACTGGCTTTGAAAGATGGAATAAAATTTATAGCAAATCTGATGAAATTAATACAGTTCAGAAAAATATTAGGAAAGGTCATCAAAAAACTGTAGATGATGTCGTCTCATATATCAAAAATTATCCTGAACTAACAAAAAAAAGTTATTGTGATGCTGGCTGTGGTGTAGGAAGTCTTTCCATACCTTTACTAAGACTTGGTATAAAAGAACTACAGGTGAGCGATATTTCTTCTGAAATGATTAAAGAAACAAAGAAACGCGTTAATGAATTAGGTTTGAATCAAGGTAAAATCAAATATGAAGTCTGTGATCTGGAAAAATTAAAAGGATTATTTGATGTTGTAGTTTGTTTAGATGTATTTATTCATTATCCTCAACCGGTCGCAGAAGAAATGGTTCAACATCTATGCGATTTAAGCAAAGAAAAACTAATCGTTAGCTTCGCACCTTATACTCCAGTTCTTGCTGTTCTAAAAAATATTGGAAAATTATTTCCTGGGCCAAGTAAAACTACAAGAGCATATACATTGAAAGAAAAGGGTATTATTAATGCTGCTAAAGAAAGTGGATTTAAAGTTGTTAAAAAGAAATTAAATCAAGCTCCTTTTTATTTTTCAAAACTAATTGAATTCGAAAAAATTAAATAATTTATTTTACTAAATGATTTTCAAGTGCATAACGAACTAATTCGGTTCGACTAGATGTACCTGTCTTGATAAAAAGTCTACTTACATATTTCTCAACATTTCTAATAGATGTTTCAAGCTGTCTTGCAATTTCCTTATTCATTAGTCCCTCTGCTACTAGTTGAAGCACACTTGCTTCTCTTGGAGTAAAAGTAGGAAGATTTATTTTATTTTCTGGATTAGTCTGGTTTTGGTCTGTGAGCATAGATTTTATTTCAGTAATTTGTTTTGCCATTTTGCTTACATCAATATCTGCGAATCGTGCCGCTTCTTTTAGTAAACGTTCTTGTCTGTTGATTACATTTTTAACTCTTGCAGCCAATTCATCGGGATCGAAAGGTTTAGAAATATAATCATCAACTCCTGCAAGATAACCTTCGGTTCTGTCTAGGGTCATTCCTTTTGCCGTTAGAAAAATAACTGGAGTTCCTCCTAATTTTTCATCCTCTCTAATTTTTTCTAATAAAGCATAACCGTTGACTCGGGGCATCATAATATCGCTAATTATCAAATCAGGGAAAACTGTTTGAGCTTTTTCCCAACCATCCTCTCCATCAACTGCAATAAATATTTCAAAGCCTTCATCTTCTAGAAATGTTTTAACGGCTGTTCTTAAACCAGGCTCATCATCAACTAATAAAATTCTTGATTTTCTTACCGGTTCACTATTTATTTGATTAATTTCATTCATTTTTTAAATTCTTTAATTTGATTTTCTAGTACTAAAGAGAATTTTATATACTAAATATAATGCTATCAACTCCTATACTACTAGATTATCAATCTTCGACTCCTTGCTCTAAAGATGTTGTTGATTCTATGAAACCCTTTTGGAGTGAGATATTTTCTAACCCTGCAAGCAAATCTAATTTAGCGGGTATTAACGCAAGCGCCATATTGGAAGCCTCAAGAGAAAAAATAGAACAAAATTTATTTCTTAAGAATAAAAAAGTTATTTTTACAAGTGGGGCAACAGAATCTAATAACTTAGCTTTATTAGGCTTTGCTAGAAATTATCATAAAAAAAGAGGAAATTATGGACATATTATTACCTTAAAAACGGAGCATAAAGCTGTTTTAGAGCCCCTCAACCAACTAAAAAAAGAGGGATTTTTGGTTACAGAAATTAATCCTGAGAAAGATGGCTTAATTTCGGAAGAACAATTCAAAAAAAATATAAGAGAAGATACATTTCTGGTTAGTGTCATGTTGGCAAATAACGAAATAGGAGTTATTCAGCCCATTGAGAATATTTCAAAAATATGTAAATCACGAGGAATAACTTTTCACTCTGATTTCGCACAATGTTTAGGTTATATCGAGTTAGACAATCTTTTATCAGATTTAAATATGATTACGATGAGTTCTCACAAAATATATGGTCCTAAAGGGATAGGACTTCTCTTAATTGATGAAGAAATTAATCTTGAGCCTTTAATTGTTGGAGGAGGTCAGGAATATGGTTTAAGGTCTGGTACATTACCTCTTCCTTTAGTAGTTGGCTTTGCTAAAGCAATAGAGATAGCAGTTTTTAATCAAAAAAATAATGCTGAGAAATTACGTTTATACAGAAATAACCTTTTAGAGGGTTTGTTAGAAAATAATTCTGGTTTATTAATTAATGGCTCCATAGAAAAAAGATTACCTCATAATTTAAACTTGACTGTATTGGATTTAAACGGAGCAAAGTTTCATAAACTTTTAAAATCTAAAATAATTTGTTCTAGTGGATCTGCATGCAGTAATGGTGAACCATCTCATGTTTTACTAGCCTTAGGTAGATCTTTTAGAGAAGCAGAATCTTCAATAAGGTTAAGTATTGGATTAAGCACTAACTCAGACGATATAAAACAAGCAATTCATATTCTTACAAATACGATCAAATCATTACGTTAGAAATTATTGGCTCTTTAATTTAATTGAGCAATTCTTAATTTTCCACTTCTTGCTCTTTTATTTAGTTTGACTTCTTGTACTGAAGGAGTTATTGGCTTTTTTGTTAGGTTTTTTAGTCTTTGATCATTTTTAAAAGAACTTTTAACTAACCTATCCTCCAGTGAATGAAAACTAATAATAGAAATTATTCCTCCCGGCAAAAGCCATTCAGGAACAACTTGCAAAAATTTTTCTAATACGTCAATTTCTTTATTAACGGCAATTCTTAGTGCTTGAAATGTTCTTGTTGCTGGGTGTATTTTTTTATATCTTTGTTTTGGTGGGAAGCAGCCCGCAATAGAATAAGCTAACTCTTTTGTCCCAGAATATTTCCCATTTTCCTTCAAATCTATTTTTATTTTCCTAGCAATTTTTCTTGATAATCTCTCATCTCCATATTTATAAATTAGGTTAGCTAGATCTTTTTCATTTAAAGACTCAATTAATTTCTCTGCATCAACCTCAAGAAAAGGATTCATTCTCATATCAAGTGGACCATCTTTTTGGAAGCTAAATCCTCTTTGAGGGTCATCAATTTGATTACTATTTACTCCAAGATCTGCAATTACAAAAGAAACTTTTTCTTTTGGTACAAAATCCGCAAAATTTGAAGCCCTTATATCCACCCTATTTTGAAATTCATCAAGTTTTTTTGAAGCTGATTTTCTCGCGAATGGATCTTGATCAAGTCCAATTATATTTAAATCCGAATATTTTCTCAATAAATGATAAGAGTGCCCGCCTCCTCCTAGAGTTGCGTCTATTCCTTTAAGTTTGTTGTTATGTATTAAAGGGTAATGCTCTAATGAGGCCATAATCTCATCTGTCATAACTGATTTATGATTGAAAAAAGATGAATCAGATAGGTCAGTTTGCATAACTTTCGACTAAGATTTGTTTAGAAGTTAAATTTCGAATGGCTCAGCTAGAGACTAGAACAGAACCAATGGTGGTCAATTTTGGCCCTCATCATCCTTCAATGCATGGGGTTTTAAGGTTAGTTGTAACTCTTGATGGTGAGAATGTCATTGATTGTGAGCCAGTAATTGGATATTTACATAGAGGAATGGAAAAGATAGCTGAAAACAGAACAAATGTAATGTATGTCCCTTATGTAAGCAGAATGGATTATGCAGCAGGAATGTTTTATGAAGCTATTGTAGTAAATGCTCCTGAAAGATTAGCTAATATTCCAGTTCCTAAAAGAGCTAGTTACATCAGAGTTCTTATGCTCGAACTTAATCGTATTGCTAATCATCTTTTGTGGCTTGGCCCCTTTTTAGCAGACGTAGGAGCTCAAACTCCATTTTTCTATATTTTTAGAGAAAGAGAAATGATTTATGACCTCTGGGAAGCTGCTACTGGACAAAGGCTAATAAATAATAATTTCTTTAGGATAGGAGGTGTCGCATGTGATCTTCCATATGGATGGTTAGAAAAATGTATAGATTTTTGCGATTGGTTCGGTCCTAAGATAGACGAATACGAAAAATTAATAACAAATAATCCAATTTTTAGAAAAAGAATTGAAGGTCTAGGAACAATACAAAGAGACCAGGCAATTAATTGGTCTTTATCTGGCCCAATGCTTAGAGCTTCTGGAGTTTCCTGGGATTTAAGGAAAGTCGATAGTTATGAATGTTATGACGATTTTGATTGGCAGATTGCTTCAGAAAAAGAAGGTGATTGTTACGCGAGATATCGAGTAAGAGTTGAGGAGATGAGACAATCACTAAGTATCATTCGCCAAGCCTGCAAAATGATTCCAGGAGGTCCAACAGAAAATTTAGAAGCTCAAAGAATGGCGACTGAAGATAAGAAAAGTGAAATATTTGGTATTGACTATCAATATGTAGCTAAGAAGGTTGCTCCAACTTTTAAAATTCCTAACGGAGAATTGTATACAAGATTAGAGTCCGGTAAAGGTGAAATAGGCATATTTATTCAAGGAAATAATGAAGTTACTCCATGGAGATTTAAAATCAGAGCAGCTGATTTAAATAATCTGCAAATATTGCCTCATATTCTTAAAGGTGCCAAAATCGCCGATATTATGGCAATCCTTGGCTCAATAGATGTAATTATGGGATCTGTTGATAGATAATTTCTTTAAATGAAACCCGCTGATTGGTTAATAGTGCAGAAGAAGGTAAGATTTGGCGATTGTGATTCTGCAGGTGTAATTCATTTTCATAACTTATTAAAATGGTCACACGAAGCTTGGGAAGAGAGTATTGAAATTTATGGGATTCCTTATAAAGATATTTTTCCAGATTTTTCTATACGTAAAAGTCAAATTATTTTTCCCATAGTAAATTGTGAAGCAAACTTTCTTGCTCCTATAAAAATTGGAGATTTTTTAAAAGTAAAAATTGCCCCTCATAAAATTAATACACATTTGTTCCAAGTAAATAGCTTTTTTATAAAAAATGGAAAAAAGGTAGCAGAAGGCAAAATAATACATTGTTCTTTAGATGTTGATTCAAGAAATAAAATAGAACTTCCCGATCAGTTAGAAAGATGGATAGAGGCTTCAAATGTAAGCACGAATTTAAAAGAATGCTAATTATTATTTTTTAAATTTATAGTTTGTTTTTTCTGTACTGGTATTTTTGTTTTTAACAATCCACTTTTCAGGTTTTTCATGTTTAGGCCAACTTTGAGAAAATTTTTTTAATAAATTTAATGAATTTTCAATATTTTTATTATTTGTATGTTCTTCATATTCAACAATTATTTTAATTTTATTTCCCCATAATTTGTCGGATACTTTTGAAATATTGAATTTATTAATTGGGATATTTTCTTTCATAATGAAATCATTTAATCGAGATTCAATTACTTTTGGAAAAACGATTTCTCCTCCTGAATTAAAAGCGTTATCACTTCTTCCAAGAAAGTTTAAATATAAAGAATTATTGATTTGATTAATTTCACCTAAATCACCGGTGCACCACCACCCATTTTTATTCTTGAAATTTTTAGTTTTTGAAGAGTCTATTATTTCGATTCCAATTCTGGCTGATTTAATCTCGATTAATCCTTG
Organism: Prochlorococcus sp. AG-418-G18; assembly: GCA_003214215.1. Classification (GTDB taxonomy): domain Bacteria; phylum Cyanobacteriota; class Cyanobacteriia; order PCC-6307; family Cyanobiaceae; genus Prochlorococcus_A. The sequence continues at coordinate 14,204 of QCLX01000001.1, forward strand.
TGCGTTTATTCTTATTTTTGTATCAGGTAGTATTTCTCCAACATTTTTAAAACCCATTAAGAATTCTTTTGGTTTTAAACTCGTAACCATTGCTGCTGTCTCAGTTGAGCCATAACAAGGTGCTAATTTTATTTTTTCTTCTATACATTGTTCTGCAGTTTCGCTTGAAATTGAAGCTCCACCTACCCAAATAAGATCAAAAATTTTTAGCCAAATAATACCATCTTTTTGAGCTAAAAGTCTTTGTAATTGTGTAGGTACTAATGATGTAATCAAGTGTTTTTTGTTTTTTTTAGATTTAATTGTGAAAAGTAAAAGTTCTCTAGTTTTTTTTATTAAATTCGGAGAAATATTAATACAATCACATCCCCAAGTTTGACTTCTAAAAATTGGCATTAATCCACTTATATGGTTCAAGGGTAAAGTATTTAAAATTAAGCAGTTTTGCAATTCAAATCCTTGCTCTATTAGCCATTGTCCTGATGTAACTGCAGATAATTTAAGATTACTTAAATGGTGAAAACATTGTCTTGGTTTTCCAGAACTACCACTACTGTTTAAGATAATTGCTGGCCCATGCTTAGTAATTGAATCTAATGCATCTTCATATTCATAAAATTTGTTTTTTACATAAATAATTTTATTCTCTCTAATTTTCTCAATAATTTTTTCTACAGATTTAGTTTCATTATTTTCAACTTCAATAGTATAAATTTTATTTTTCATAATTGATCCCATATCTTTTTTGCTTTATTTAAAAATAGAAACGTATTAGGGAATTTATTCATTGCTAAACCAGGAACTTTTGGAGTTGGTCCTTGTAATTGTAAAGAAGATAAATGATAAAGCCATCTCTTCCCTATTCCAGTTTCAAATGAGGTACTTATAGATATTAAAGCTTTTTTATTTTCTAATTCTCTTAAAAGGTTAACTGGATTATTTTCTTGAGAAGGCCTTCGAATTTGCCAGCCCTTCCACTCATCAATCAAAGTTGGAAATTTTAAAAGTGATTCGTCTAAGGCTATTGGGATTTTTTTGTTGAGTTCTTTCATTCCTTCAATATCATCAACACAGAGAGGTTGTTCTAACCAATCTATATTTTTGTTATCTTTCAAAATATCAGCCCATCTATTAGCTATCTTTCTCCCCCAAGAACCATTAGCATCTATTCTTAACTTAATATTATTGCCTATTTGGCTTAAAATTTCTTCTAAATTTGCTTCTTCCTCATCGTTATCTCTTAATGCTACTTTCCATTTTATGGTTACTGATTTTCCAGTATTAGATTGTCTTTTTTTAATTTTATTTAGCTCTGAAATTACATTTTCAGAATTTAGAAGTATGGCTGTTTTATCAATTTCATCAAAGGCATAGTTTTCTTTAAAAATTATTTTTCCATTTATCTCAGCTAATGCAGAATTTATTGCAGATTGAATGCATGGGTGAAAAATATTTATTTGCTCAGATAAATTAAATACTTCTACATTCTCAGGGATCATATTAAGTTGTTTTGCACATTTTTTTAAGTCTTCTTCTAGAAGTGGTGAAACTTCTCCAAACCCAATTTTTTTATCATTACTTTTTAATTTAATTATCCAACCCAGTTTTGTAAGATAAGTGGTTTTAGAATTTGCTACTTTTGTGGATAACTTAAAGCTATAAGATTTTTTTTTAAATATTAAGTTCATTTATTAAGCAAGTAATTAAATATTAATCCTGTGATTAAGCCAACTCCATTAAGAGTTTGAAATTTAATTGCGACGAATTTGGAATTTTTTATTGCAGAAGGTTTTTTATATGAAGATTTTAATAAATTTATAAGTCTTATTGCTTGAGGAAAACTAATCAAATAAAGGATACAAAACACTGGAATAAATCCAGTAACTATAGTTAAAAGTTGAAAAATATATATTGTAAAAATTATCCAAGGCACAAATTGAGAACCTTTTTTTGCTCCTAGGCGAACTAAAGGTGAATTTTTCCCATGCTTTTTATCTTCAGAAATTTGATGAAAATGAGAACAAAATAATACAAGAGTTGTTGCTAATGAAGGTCCTGAACCAAGTAATAAAGAAACTTTCCATGGAATATCTTCGAAGTAAATATTAGAAGGATTTAACGCAATTAAGACTGCAGAGTAGGCAAAAGGTCCAAATGCAAGCCAGCATAATGGTTCTCCTAAACCTTGATAGCCAAATCTAAAAGGAGGTCCTTGATATAAATATCCTAAGAAGCAGCAAGATACCACTAAAATCAAAATGTTTATACTTGTTGATACTGAAATAATTGAAATTATTAATAAACCAATAATTAAAGATGTATATGCAATAAATGAAATTATTTTTTTATTTTTTACAAGATTTACAATTGAATGGAATTTAAATTCATCGATTCCTGTTTCTGCGTCGAATAAATCATTAGTTAGGTTTTCCCAAAGTAATATAAAAATTGCAGCTAAAGTAAATGCAATCAAGTTGTAAATTTTTACCTTTTCATATTGATTAAGTATATAAGCCCCTGTTATTAAAACCGGAAGTATGGCAACAGAATAAAGAGGCCATTTTATCGCTTGTTTCCATAATTTTTTTTTATATTCGTCCATTTTTATTTAACTCATAAAATTCGATCATTATTAAATGTAGTTTATAAATTGAGTTACATTTTTTACTTTATTGCATGATTTTTAGTTATTTTCAATAAGTAATGAAAAATGATTTAAACTTAACAGATTTTTTAAAAGATGTATTTTCCTCTTTCGATAAGAAAGTGGAGAATTCTGGATTAGTAAGTATTTGTGTTGAGATCCCTTGTATTGATTTATTACAAGTATATGAATTGTTTGTAAATAAATATCCTTTTTCTTCATTTTGGGAGGAATCTAATGGTATTTCATATATTGCTTTTGAGAAATGTAAATATGTTACTTTGGATGGTCCAAAAAGGTTTGAGGTGGCAAAAGAGTTTAATTCTGAGAATTTTAAAAATTTAATTAACTTAACTAATGAATCACATAATTCTGCACTTTCAAAAATAATTTATTTATTTTCTTTTTCTGAAAACTTGAATAATAAGAATTTATCTTCTGATGTCCCTAGTTTGGAAGCTATCTTACCAAAAATATTAATTATTAAAAGTAATAAGAATTGCTGGTTAAGAATCAATGGTCATGTTGAAGGTAAATCATCATTAAGAACATTAATTGAAGAAATATGGACAATTAGAAATCAAGTTATTAGTTCTGGCTCAGAATTAATAAAATCGTCTAGCTTAAAAACTAGTTTTGATTTACCTATTATTGATGATTTCTTGCACTCCTTAGAAACTTCTAATACAAGTTTGAAAAAAGTAGTAAATAGAGGAATTCAATTAGTAGAAAAAGGTATTCTCGAAAAGATAGTTTTATCGAATAGGATTAAAATAAAATTTAAAAATAAATTAGATTTAGTAGAAATTTTAAAAAGATTAAAAAAGAATCATCCAAATACATGCAGATACGTTTGGAAAAGAAATAGTAAGGATATTTTGTTTGGTGCATCTCCAGAAAAATTATTTTCTTTTACTAAACCTAATTTAACTTTGGAGGCTCTTGCTGGAACTATCCCTACTAATCCAAATTTTAAGAAACTCCTAAAAAGTACAAAAGATTTAAAGGAACATAATTACGTAACACAGTATTTGATTAAATGTTTAGAAGTTTCAAAAATAAAAAACTTTAAAAAAAGTGATATTAAGGTAAATTCATTTGGAGATATTTCTCATTTGCAAACACTCATTTTCTCTAAAGTTAAAAATATATGTCCTTTTGAATTGCTTAAAAACTTACATCCATCTCCGGCTGTTTGTGGTTACCCAAAAAATGCAGCATTGGATTGGATAAACACTCTTGAGTCTTTTCCTAGAGGAAATTATGCTTCTCCAATGGGTTGGGTTGATTCATCCGGAAATGCTTCATTTCTTTTAGCAATAAGAGGAGCTAGGTATATTGAAGAAAATATTGAATTTACTGCCGGTTCAGGTATAGTTTCAGGCTCCGTTTTAGAGAAAGAAATAGATGAGATTAAATTAAAATTTGAATCCATAGTAAAACAAATATTTTTCGCTTCAAATCCTAGATAATTTCAACTAATTTTTCAATAACTTCCTCTGAAACATTCTTATTGGATAAATTTTCTATTTCTCTTAAACCTGTTGGACTGGTTACATTAATCTCGCTAAGCATTCCATTTATTACATCAATACCTACAAAAAATAAACCTTCATCTTTGAAGTGTTGAGATAATTCTGAGCAGATATTTTTTTCTTTTTCTGTTAAAAATGTTGTTTCAGCCTTTCCTCCCATTGCTAAATTACTTCTAAAATCGCCTCCTTGAGGAATCCTATTTATTGATCCAATTGCTTCACCGTTTACGATAATTATTCTTTTATCACCCTCTATGACTTCAGGAATAAATTTTTGCATCATAACGGGTAATTCTTCTTGAGAAGTGATTAATTCAATGATTGATTTAATACCTGGAGAATTTTTATTTATCCTTATAACACCTTGACCACCTTTTCCTCCAAGAGGTTTTATGACTACTTCATTATTTATATTTGCAAAATTAATAAGATCTTTTACCTTACTCGCAACTATTGTAGGTGCCATTAAGTGGCTGTATCTCAAAGCACCTAGCTTTTCATTCCATGCTCTTAACGATGAGGGTTTATTGATTACTTTTACTCCTTTTCTTTCGGCAACTTCTAAAAGATGGGTTGCATATAAATAAGCCTCATTTACAGGAGGATCTTTTCTCATCCAAATGCAATTAAATTCGGCGAGAGGGATGCAATCATTTTCTTTAAAAGAAATCCATGGATTTACTTCAACTTTTACGGAAGAAGCCCATACTTCATCACCTCTAGCTTCAAGGTCTTGAGGAGTACAACTCCAGATTTCAATATTTTTTTTTGATGATGCTTGCATTAAAGCAGCAGATGAATCTTTTAAGGGATTTATATTTTTAATTGGATCTATTACGAATAGAAATTTCATAAGATCTAGTTTAATAATCCGTCTAATTTATCTTCATTTTCTAATGTATAGAGATCATCGCAGCCTCCGATACCCTCATTATTTATAAATATTTGTGGTAATGTTCTTCTACCATCAGCTCTTTCAGTCATCAATGCTCTGGCATCTTCATCGCCATCAATCTTATATTCTGTAAAATTTATATTTTTTTTCTTGAGTAGAGATTTTGCTCGAATACAGAATGGGCAATATTGCCAAGTATAAATTTCTACTTTGGACATTTTTTTAAAATAATACTTAGTTTATACTATTAAACAAAAGTGCTTGTTAGATTATAAATAACGATTAAATTCTATTTTGATAGATATTACAGATTTCAAAAAAGATCTTTCGGAACTAACAGAGCGCCTGGGTAATGCTCAGGATTGTCTTTGACGTTCCAAGATTAAAAGCGAAAAGGAGAGAGTTAGAGCAAATTTCTGCTCAGCCTGAATTTTGGGAGAATCAAGAAGAAGCGAAAAAACAAATGTTAATCCTTGATGATGTCAAAGCACAACTCGAATTGTTAGATAAATGGAAAAATTTTATTTCTGATGCTAATGCCTCTCTTGAACTTTATTCTCTAGAACCCGAAGAAGAAATGATTTTGGAATCCCAACAGGGCCTGAAGAAATTAAGAGAGAATTTAGATAAATGGGAATTTGAAAGATTATTATGTGGTGAATACGACAAGGAAGGAGCAGTTGTTTCTATTAACGCAGGTGCGGGTGGAACAGATGCACAGGATTGGGTAGAGATATTATTGAGAATGTATTCAAGATGGGCAGATAATAATCAAATGAGCCTTATCATCAATGAATTATCTCAAGGAGAGGAAGCAGGTATTAAGAGTGTAACATTTGAAATTTGTGGAAAATATGCATATGGCTATCTGCAACATGAAAAAGGCACTCATAGATTAGTAAGAATTTCTCCTTTCAATGCTAATGGCAAAAGACAAACCAGTTTTGCTGGGGTAGAGGTTATGCCAAAATTAGATGATAATATTTCACTTGATATACCTGAAAAAGATTTGGAAATAACTACTAGTAGATCCGGTGGAGCTGGAGGACAAAATGTTAATAAAGTAGAAACAGCAGTAAGAATTGTTCATTTGCCTTCAGGAATTTCAGTAAGATGCACCCAAGAAAGATCTCAATTACAAAATAAAGAAAAAGCTATGTTACTCCTTAAGTCTAAACTACTAGTGATTGCTAAAGAACAAAGAGCTTCAGAAGTCGCTGATATTAAAGGTGATATTGTGGAAGCTGCATGGGGCAATCAAATAAGAAATTATGTTTTCCATCCTTATCAAATGGTAAAAGATCTTAGGACTATGCAGGAGACTAACGATTTAGATGGTGTTTTAGATGGTGGACTTGATCCATTTATTCATGGATTATTACGCATGAATATTTCTTCTAAGAAATCAATTGAATAACTAATGAAAAATAAAAAAGACAATTTAGAAAAAAAAGTTGCTCCTCCAAGCTTTATAAAGCTTGCTATGAGAAATATGGTAAAGAAGGGTTCAAAAAGTATTTCTCATTTTTCAATAACCTTTCTAGTTTTAATTGGGATATTAATACTTGTTGCCACAATAGGTAAGCCCAATATTCCTGTTTAATAATTTATGAAAGAAAAAATTATTACTGAAATAAATTTAGATTTGGTTTTTCAATGTAATGATTTTTCTCAATATTCAAATAAGTTAAAAGATACTAAAACCAAACTTATTTTTGAATCTATTTTTTGGGAGAAAGTTTTTTTATCTTGGATAAATACAATAATAAAAAAAAATGATTATGAATTGCCAAATTTTATTTTTGAAAAAAAATCTTTTTCATTAGGCTTACAGATAATATCTAATCAAGAAATTGCTTTTATTAATAATAAGTGGATGCAAAAAAAAGGCCCAACTGACGTGCTATCTTTCCCAATCAATTCTGATGAATCTCTAAATAATTTGGATCACATAGAGTTGGGAGACATATTTATATCATTAGAGATGGCATTTGAACAATCTTATGAATATAAACATTCTATCTATAAAGAGATGCTCTGGTTAGCTAGTCATGGATTTTTACATCTTTTGGGATGGGAACATAATAATGATCCTGATTTAGAAAATATGTTAAATTTTCAGGAATATTTAATTACTTTATTAGATTAAAAAAAATCTATGGCAAAAAAAATAAACTCTTTAGAAAATAGAAAAGAATCATACAAAACTTCTAGGGATGTATTGGTAAGTTTTAAGTATGCTTTCAGTGGAATTAGTTACGTATTAAAAACTTCAAGAAATTTCAAAATTCAATTAATTTTTGCAGTTGCATCTTTAATGATTGGTTTTTTACTGCAAATTAGTCTAAGTAGTTTTATAATTTTGATTGCTACAATTATGTCTGTTTTAATATTAGAAATATTAAACACTTCTATTGAATCTATAGTTGATTTAGTAGTGAAAAAAGAATTTAGTAGTTTGGCTAAAATTTCAAAAGATACTTCTGCAGGAGCAGTATTATTAGCGTCCATTAATTCTGTTATTATTGCTGTATATATCTTTGTTCCTAAAATAAAGTTGTTATTTTAAATCCATATAAATATGTTTCTTGTTATTGATAATTACGATAGTTTTACTTATAACCTTGTTCAATATTTAGGAGAACTTTCTGTTCATCATGAAATAACTAAAGAATTAATAGTTAAAAGAAATGATGAAATTACTTTAGAAGAAATTATCAAACTAAATCCTAATGGCATACTATTATCTCCAGGTCCTGGTAATCCAGATCAATCTGGAATTTGTCTGCCAATACTAAAAAAATTATCTAAAAATATTCCGATATTAGGAGTTTGTCTAGGGCATCAAGCTTTGGCTCAAGCTTTTGGAGGTAAGGTTTTAGTTGGGAAAGAACTTATGCATGGTAAGACATCCAAAATATTTCATAATCAAAAAGGTTTGTTTAAAGATATCGAGACTCCCTTTGTGGCGACTAGATACCATAGTCTTATAGTTGATTCAAGTTCATTACCATCTTGTTTAGAGATAACTGCTACTTTAGAAGACTCAACTATTATGGCTATTTCTCACAAAAAATATAAACATTTACATGGGGTACAGTTTCATCCTGAAAGCGTATTAACACAATTCGGTCATAAATTAATTAGTAATTTTCTAAAAATGGCTGAACAAAAGTAAAATACAAAAAAATTAATATTATGATTTCTCAAATTAAAAACATTTTCTTTTTTGTATTATTTAGCTCTTTTTTACCTACCTCATTATTGGCAAGGAATTTAGTAATAAAAAGTTTGGGACATAGTAGTTTTTTAATTAATAGTCCAGATAGATCGATTCTTATAAATCCCTTTAAAGCAATAGGTTGTGCAAGTAATTTAAAGGAGCCAAAAGAAGTAGACGCAGATTTTATTTTGGCTAGTTCTAGGCTTCCAGATGAAGGATATAACCCTAATGATCAATTAATGTTTGTTGAGCCAGGAATCTATCAATTTGAGGATATTTTATTAAATGGAATTCCCGTCCCGCATGACAGAGTTGATGGAAGAAGATTTGGGATGGCAACTGTTTGGAGTTGGGAGCAGAATGATCTTAAAATTGTACATATGGGAGGCGCTGCTGGTGATATTGATGTCAATAGTCAAATTATTTTGTCTCGCCCAGATATCTTATTTATTTCAATTGGAGGAGGAATAAAATCTTATGATGGGAAAGAGGCTTCAAGAATAGTTAAGATTCTAAAACCTAATGTAGTTATTCCTGTTCACTTTGTTCGTGGCAAAAAAATTAATAAAGAATGTGATTTCTCAAATGCTGATTTATTTATCACAAATATGAAAGATTTTAAAGTGAAATATGTTGGAAAAGATTTTCAAATAAAACCTAAAAGAATCGATCAAAATACAATTTATATTTTTGGTCATTAATTTATTAAATCTAAGACCTTGTAATTGTCCCAGAAAAAAATCATTTGTTCTTTAGTTCCAATACTAACTCTTATTGATTTACCAATATCTTTTTTATTTTCCATACTTCTGATAAGAATACCTTTTTCTCTCATCTGTTTAATTAAAATTTTAGGATCTTTTTTTGGCCAAATTAAGAAATAATTACCACCACTAAAGTGAGTTCTGATTTTTGTTGATTTAAATTTATTTAAAATCCATTCTCTTGCTTTTTTTACTTCTAAAACATAATTATCAATATATGGTTTATCTTTAAGTGCTGCTAATGCTGCAGTTATAGCAAAGCTATTTACATCATATGGTCCTGTAACTTTATTAATGTAATTAATTAAATTTTTATTACCAAAAGTAAAACCTATTCTTAAACCAGCTAGACCAGCTGTTTTTGAGAGAGATTGGATAATTAGTATATTGTTGTTCTTTTCAAAATCTATCGATTCAAGAAGACTATCTCCATGAAATTTTTCATATAGTTCATCAACAATTATCAATGAATCTTTTTTGATATTTGCTAAGTTAATTATTTCTTGAGCACTTAAAACTGTTCCTGTTGGATTATTTGGATTACAAATAAATATTAACTTTGGATTATACTTTATAATTTTTTCACTAAATTCTTCGATGGGGAATAGAAAATTTTCTCCAATGTAAGAACAAGTTATTTTCTTCATTCCTCGCATTTCTGAACAAGGGGAATAGTAACCAAAAGTTGGATTCGTGGTTAGAAATATTTGATTTTTTTCTCCAAAGCAATTGAAAATTGCATTTATTGCTGCGTCTGCTCCATTGAAAATTCCTATTTCATCATTATCAAATTTTCTTGAATCAAGATATTTATCACATAAAAATTTTTTTAATAAATTATATTCTGGATAAATTGAAATCTCATCTAATTTTATCGCTTGTAATGCCTCGAAAACATTAGGACTTGGTCCTAGAGTATTTTCATTAAAGTCTAAGCGGAGTAAATTTCTTCTATTTTCTAAAGGTGCAGCGTAAGACTGCATATTTATTATTTCTTCTCTTGGTCTTGGGAAAAGGTTATTTAATTGATCAAAATCATTCATTACATTCTTTCTAAAGTTTCAATTCCTAGAAGCTCTAAGCTTAATCTTAGTGTTTTTGCAGTTAGATCACATAAATTCAGTCTAGAAATTTTTATATATTTTTCTTCTTTGAGTATTGGAACTTGATCATAGAATCTATTAAAAGTCTGACATAGCTCAAAAAGATAATTGCATAATCTATTTGGCATTAAGTCTTTTTCAATAGATATTATGACTTCATCGAACTTAAGTAATTTTCTGATAAGTTTCCACTCAGATTTATGTTCATAATTTATATATTGAAAATCTTTAGAGTCATAAACAAAATCATTTTTTCTTTTAATTCCTGCAATTCTTACAAGTGTATATAACAAATAAGGAGCCGTATTACCATTTAGGGAAAGCATTTTATCAAAACTAAATTGATAATTAGTAATCCTATTTTGGCTTAAATCTGCATACTTAACAGCTCCTAATCCAATGATTCTTGAAGTATTTTCAATAAAATCTTCTGTCTCATAACGATTTTCATCTTCTAATCTTTTCAATAAATCTTCTTTTGCTCTTCTAACTGCTTCTTTTAATAAATCTTTTAAACGTATTGTTTCACCTTCCCTTGTCTTTAGTTTTTTGCCATCAATTCCTTGTACTAAACCAAAAGGGACATGGTCTACTTGACAATTGTCTGGGATCCATTTTGCTTTTTTTGCAACTTGAAAAACTCCAGCAAAATGATTTGCTTGTCCATGATCAGTTACATAAATAATTCTCGAAGCATCATCCCCATTAGGAGGTTTATTGAATCTGTATCTTATAGCAGCAAGATCTGTGGTGGCATAGTTAAAACCTCCATCTTTTTTTTGAATAATTAGCGGTAAAGGTTTACCTTCTTTATTAGTCATCCCATCTAAAAATACACATTTTGCTCCTTGATCTTCTACTAGTATTTTTTTTAAATTCAAATCCTCAATAACTGATTTTAAGAAGGAATTATAAAAAGATTCCCCTCTCTCTTCTATTTTTATTTTTAAATTTTTATAGATTTCATCAAATTCTTTTCTAGATTGATCACATAATAATTTCCAAGCTTTAATCGATTTAATATCTCCACTTTGTAACTTAACTACTTCCTCTCTAGATCTTTTTTGAAATGCAGATTCATTATCAAATCTTTTTTTTGATTCTTTATAAAATTCAACTAAATCACTTATCTTGATGTTTCCTATCTCTTCTAAATCATTTGAATATAAATCTTTGAGCTGAGTAATAAGCATTCCAAATTGCGTTCCCCAATCGCCAACATGATTAAGTCTTAATACTTGATAACCTCTTAACTCAAAAATTCTGGATATTGAATCTCCTATTATTGTTGATCTTAAATGCCCTACATGCATTTCTTTAGCAATATTAGGACTAGAAAAATCTACAATGACTTTATTTGATAAACCACTATCTAAATCTTTTTTAATTTGAGGAACTCCAGACCTTTGGCATTGAATATTTGATTTAATTTCATTTATGAGAACTTCATCTTTTAATTTTATATTTATAAATCCAGGTCCAGCTATTTCTAGACTCTTACATAATTTTAATATGCTTTTATTTTTATTTAAAAGGTCAATAAAATCATTTGAAATATCTCTTGGATTTTTTTTATATATTTTAGATAAACTTAAACAAACATTACATTGATAATCACCAAATTCATCTTTTGATGCTTGTGTAATTAAATTTTTTCTAAGAATTTCGAACTCTCTTTCTTTATTATTTTTTTTAAGACTATCTAAAAGAGATTGTTCAAAATTATTTGTTAATTCTTTAAAAATGATTAGCATTATTTATTCAATTATTTATCTATATGATTAATTAATATAACGCATACTTAAATCAATCCAATCACTTCTTGTAATTGAAGAACTTGTTGAAATCAAATCAATACCTTTTATTAGATATTTACTAATTTCTTCAGGGTTTATTCCAGAAACTTCTATTATCAAATTTTTATTGACTTCTTTTTTTAAGCTATTAATTGATAAATTTCTTAATTCTTGAACGTTTTTTGTGATTGTTTCAGGACTAAGTTCATCTAATAAGACACTATCCGCTCCTGCTAATACTGCTTCTTTTGCCTGTTCGATATTTTCAGCTTCAATTATGATATGAGTTGTAAAAGGAGAATTTAGGCGAATTTTTTGTACTGCATACTTAAGATTATCTGTCCATGCAATATGATTTTCTTTTATCATAGCAGCATCGTGTAATCCCATTCTATGATTCACTCCACCTCCGCATTTGAATGCATATTTTTCAAATATTCTTAAGCCAGGAGTCGTTTTTCTAGTATCTGCTAATTTTATATTTGTGCCTTCTAACTTATCTGTAAGATTCTTTGTATATGTTGATATTCCAGATAAATGCATTGCTATATTTAAGCTGATCCTTTCACTAGCGAGTAAACTTTTTGAAGGTCCATTTATTTCTAAGAGTTTTTGATCTTTAAAAAATTTATCTCCATCAGAGATATTAAATTTTGGACTAATTTTTAAATCAATTTTTTTAAAAATTTCTTTTATAATCTCAACCCCACAAAATATACCCTCCTCTTTTGCAATCCAATATGCATTACCATTCTCTTTTGTAATAGAAGGACTTGTAAGATCTCCCCTACCTATATCTTCATCGATCCAATTATCAATGAGCTTACTTATTATTGGAGTATTTAAATCCACTAAACTAAAAAATAATTAATTAATAAAAATTCAACTGAAGTTAGAGAATCAACTATATATCACTATGTAATTTAACTCAAATTTATTTACCAATACAAAACTTAGAAAAAATATTATCTAGAAGTTCCTCTGTTAATTCTTGACCAGTTATTTTTGATAAGTTTTGAATTCCATCTCTCAGTTCTATTGATAACAAATCAAATGGCAATTTATTTTTAATTATTTCATCAGTATCATTTAAATTAGATAGGCAAGCAGACAAATTTGTTAGATGTCTTTCGTTTAAAAATATATTGATATTTTCTACTTGTTTTAATCCGCATTTTTTTATGATTGTGTCGATTAATAATCTTTCACCATCATTATTCTTAATGCTCATAAGAATTGTGTTTTTTAACTCATTTGAATTAGTATTTTTGCAATCAATTAAATCTTTTTTATTGCCCAAAATAGTAATTAATTTTTCTTTGGGGATTTCTTGTATTATTTTTTTGTCTTCTCTATTAAATCCTTCTTCAAGGCTAAAAATATAAATTATAAAATCTGACTCTTTAATTTTCCCAAAACTTTTTTTAATTCCAATACTTTCAATTTTTTCATAAGTTTCTCTTATGCCAGCAGTATCAATTATTTTCATTGGAATATCATTAATTGTTAAATTAACTTCAATTACATCTCTTGTTGTTCCGGGAATATTAGTTACGATTGCTTTCTCTTTTTTTGCAAGCAAATTTAGTAAAGAGCTTTTACCAACATTTGTTTTGCCTATAAGCGCAATGGATATTCCATTATGAATATATGAATTTCTTTTTGCATTTTCTATTAGTAATGCTATTTTTTCTTTTACTTTTTTAATGTTTTTTAGATATTTTGTGTAATCAAAATCTGTGAAGTCTTCTTCAAAATCAACTCTTGCTTCTATTTCGCAAAGTTGATTTATAAGGTCATTTTTAATATCATTAATTTTTTTCTTTATTTCTCCTTGAACCCCACTAAAAGCTAACTCTGCTGATCTGGTATTGCTTGCATTAATTAATTGATTAATCGACTCGGCTTGGGTAAGATCTATTTTTCCATTAAGAAAAGCTCTTTGACTAAATTCTCCTGGGTTTGCAAGTCTAACTCTAGAATTACTAGATAATAATCTCTTTAGAACTTTATTTACTAGGATAATCCCTCCATGGCAATGAAGTTCAACTACATCCTCTCCTGTGAAGCTATTTGGTGATTTCATCACTAAAATTAAAACCTCATCTATAAATTTATTTTGTGTATTTTCCTGAATAAAACCATGAAAAACTCTATGTGACTCCCATGCATATTTAGATTTAGTTTGAACAATCTTTTTGCAAGAATTTATTGAGTCTTTACCTGATACTCTTATTATCGCAACTCCTCCTTTCCCTATACTTATAGCGGAAGCAATTGCGGCTATCGTATCTTCTGTAGTAACTATCGAATCCATCTCTCGCTTTGTTATGGATAATTAAGTAAGATTATCAAGAATTTTGAAATTTTCTTTCTGAATGAGATTTAAAAGAGATATTACCTTTAAGAAAATTCTATCATTAATTAGGTATCAGAATGGAAGTGCTTTCTTTAATGCTAAAGGTTTAGCTATAGGGGTATTTAGTGGCTGCTTTCCTTTTTTTGGGTTTCAGACTTTAATAGGGGTATTTTTTGCGAAAATAGCCAAGGGAAATATTGTTCTAGCTGCAATTGGTACCTGGATCAGCAACCCTTTTACTTATATTCCACTTTATTATTTTAACTATAAAGTTGGTTCGATTTTTTTAAATACTTCTGCTAATAAAATTCTTGAAAAAAGTTTAGTTATAGATGACTTATGGAAACAAGGTAGAATTTTTTCCCTAAAATTACTCTTAGGTTCATCTTGTGTAGGCTTTTTATTAGCTTTGATTTGCGGCAGTATTGTTTTCTTTATCTACAAGATAAAAAGTAAAAGATAGATTGATCTGATTTTAAAATTAACTTTGTCCAACTCTGGCAATATCTAAAACATCTGCCATTGATTTAATTTGTTCAATTGTTTTGTGAAGTTGATTATAACTTTCTAGACCTACACAAAGATTGATAATTGCTGGTTTACCATAAGCAGTTTTAACATTGGCATCACTAACGTTTATACCTTTATCAGATAACCGCATAAGAATATCTTTAAGAACTCCAACTCTATCAATTACTTCTATTCGGAGCTGAATTGGAAACTTATTATCGCCAGTTTTATTATCTTGATTCCAACCAACAGGTAACCTTCTCTCAATTGGAATTGGCATTACATTTTCACAATCTGCCCTATGTATGGTTATACCGTGGTTTCCGAGTGATACAGTTCCGATAATATCCTCGCCTGGAAGTGGGGTACAGCATTTACCTATTCTGTAATCAAGACCTTCTATCCCGGAAATTGGAGATTTAGCTGCCGTATTAGATTTATTAGTGGATAAATTACTATTACTTTTGAGAGATTTTGCTATTTCAGAGTCAGAATCATTTTTCACATCTTCTGTTTGTAATTTTATTTCTTCTCTTAATCTGTTTAATACTTGATGCAAAGTTAAACCACCAAAACCAAGAGATGCAAGAAGGTCTTCAGTAGTTTTTAAATTGCATCGATTTGCAACTTTTTTCATGGCTTCGCTAGAAAGTAATGCTTCAAAACCATTTCGACCTACTTCTTTTTCAAGTAAATCTCTACCTCTTTTAATCGTTTCATCACGATGGCTTTTCTTATACCATTGACGGATTCTGTTTTTAGCAGTTGGCGTAACTACAAAGTTCAGCCAATCCAAGCTTGGAGTAGCATTATTACTTGTCAAAATTTCTATGAAGTCACCATTTTGAAGTGCTGTAGATAATGGAGAAAGCTTTTCATTAATTCTTATTCCATTACAGTGATTTCCAACTTCAGAATGAATTCTGTAGGCGAAATCTATCGCGGTAGATCCTTTCCTTAAACCAACAACATCTCCTTTTGGAGTGATCACAAATACTTCTTCATCAAATAAATCTTCTTTAATTGAAGCTAAATAATCATTATGATCCCCTTTATTCCCTTCTTGTTGCCATTCTACTAATTGTCTTAGCCAATTAAATCTCTCGGCATTACTTTTAGCAGGAGAACCACCCTCTTTGTATTGCCAATGAGCTGCAATACCATATTCAGCAATTTGATGCATGGAAGTAGTTCTAATTTGAACTTCAATAGGTCGATGTCTTCCAATCACAGAAGTGTGTAAGGACTGGTATCCATTGGGTTTTGGTAATCCTATATAGTCTTTAAATCTTCCTGGAATTGGTTTGAAAGTATCATGAACAACTGCTAAAGCTCTGTAACAACTATCTGAATTGTCCACGATAATTCTTAGGGCAGCAACATCATAAATCTCATGAAAATGCTTTTCTTGTCTTTCCATTTTGCTCCAGATGCCATAAAGATGTTTTGGCCTTCCTGTTATTTCAAAATTTTTCAAACCTGCTGAAACCAAGTTTTCCTTCATAAGATTTAAAGTTACTTTTAATCTTTTTTCTCTATCACTTCTTTTAACAGCGATTTGATCTTTAAGATCTTTATATTCTTTAGGCTCTAGGAATTTAAAAGCTAAATCTTCTAATTCCCATTTAAATCTATTTATTCCTAGTCGATTAGCTAATGGTGCATAAATCTCTCTTGTTTCTCTCGCTATTCTTAGTTTTTTCTCATCATTTAGCCATTCAATTGTTCTCATGTTATGAAGTCGATCTGCAAGTTTTACTAAGACAACTCTGATATCGCTGGCCATAGCCAAAAACATTTTCCTAAGATTTTCAGCTTGTGCTTCAGTCCTGTTGTTAAAGTGAATGCCTCCTAATTTTGTTACACCTTCTACAAGTATTTTTACTTCTAATCCAAAATTTGTTTCTATTTCGGATAAATCAATGCCAGTATCTTCAACAACATCATGTAAAAGGCCTGCAGCAATAACAGATGAACTAGCACCTATTTCTTTGAGAAGATTTGCAACAGCAACCGGGTGGATAATGTATGGCTCGCCACTCGCGCGGAATTGTCCATCATGAGCTTTATAAGCAAGTTTAAAAGCCTTTACTACGAGGTTTTGATTCTCATCATTTTCTTTATTTGATTTTTCAAAATTATGAATATCTTTAAGAAGCCAATCGGGAATTTTTATTTGATAATTCAAAGATTCACTTTCATATTTTTTATTTTCAGGCAAAATAGTTTTGGAAACTTCAATTTCGTTTTTTTCTTTTGAATTTGCAGCTGCCTCGGACATTTTATATTGCTTTAGATTTATTTTATTTAGGTCTAGGAAAATTTGCTATAAATCATGGAAATAAATAAAGAAAAAATTATTGTAGTTAAAAATCTTACTGTTAAATATGGTTTAAAACAGCAACCTATTATAAAAAATTTTAATTTGGAAATAGATAGTGGAGATCATTTGGCCATAATAGGACCTTCTGGATGTGGAAAGACCACTTTTGCAAAAACATTAGTAAATATATTGCCTGAAAAGGCCATTTCTAAAGGGTATTTATCGATTTCTAGTGTAGATCCTAGGAAAATAAATAACAAAGATGCACAATTATTTAGAAGAAAGAATTTTGGATTTATTTATCAAGACTCTATAAGAAAACTTAATCCTCTAATGAGAGTTGGGGATCATTTATATGAATTATTTAAAACGCATTATCCAACTAAATCATCTGTACTTATTAAAAAATTAGTAAAAGAAGTTTTTCAAAAAGTAGGAATTGAAGAAAGTAGACTTGATTCTTTCCCACATCAATTTAGCGGTGGAATGAGACAGAGAGTTTCTATAGCAATGGCACTTGCTTTGAAACCTAAATTATTAATATCTGATGAACCTACAACAAGCTTAGATACCAAAACAAGTTTTGAAATTATGCAAGAAATAATTCATCTATGTAATGAATTTGATACTACTTTAATTTTAATTAGTCACGATATAAATCTTGCAGCAAAGTGGTGTAAAAAAGCGTTAATAATTGAAAAGGGATCGATTGTTGAAAAAGGGAATATATTAGATATTTTTCAATCACCAAAATCAGATATCGGGATAAAGTTAGTAAATGCTTCAAAAATAGTATTAGAACCAAATACTAAAAACAATGCTCGAGATGAGGTCGTTCTCGAGGTAAATAACCTAAGATATTGGTATAAATTAAATTCTTCAATTTTCACTAATAAATGGAATAAGGCTTTAAATGAAGTTAGTTTCAAGTTATATGAGAATGAGACTCTTGGAATAGTTGGCTCTTCAGGGAGCGGTAAAAGTACATTATGTAGGGCTTTAATTGGACTTCTTAAAGTAAGAGGTGGTGAAATCAAAATTTATAATAAAAATTATGCATCCAAAAAAAATAAATATTTAAAAAAGAACAATAATGTGCAAATTATTTTTCAAGATCCTTTTTCAAGTTTGAATCCGAAAATGACAATTAAAAATATTTTGGAAGATATATTTTTTATTCAAAAAATTTCAGATAAAAGAAAAATCGAAAAAGAAATAAAATTAATGTTTAGAAATTTAAATCTTCCCTTAAATAATGATTTTTTTAATTCTTTTCCTAGCCAATTATCTGGTGGTCAATTGCAAAGAATTTCATTAGCCAGAGCGCTATTGTTGAAACCAAAAATTTTGATTTGTGATGAGAGCGTGAATATGTTGGATGCTTCAGTAAAAATAGAGATTCTTGAATTACTTAGAGTCTTGCAAAAAAAAATGAATTTAACGATTATCTTTATTACTCATGATTTAGGTATTGCTAAAAGATTTTGTGATAGGTTGCTAGTTATGAATCATGGAAAGATAGTTGATGAAGGAGAAAGTTCTACAATATTCACTAAAACTCAAAACACTTATACAAAATCGCTTCTCAATTCCTCTTTAAATCTTATTTAAATTTGAGAACACTTAATAATTTTTGAAAATCTAATGGTAATTCTGATTCAAATATCATTTCTTTACCATTTATGGGATGTATAAGTCCAAGCTTAATGGCGTGTAAAGCTTGGCCATCTAATTTGCATGGTAGTTTTTTACATCTTCCATATAACGGATCACCCACAATTGGATGATTAATGTGAGCGCAATGAACTCTTATTTGATGCGTTCGCCCCGTATCTAGTTTGAAACTCATTAATGAGTAGTTGCCAAATCTTTCTTTTAATTTCCAATAGGTACAGGCATACCTTCCTGAAGTTTCTTCAACTACTTTATATTTCAATCTATTTAATTTATCTCTGCCAATGTATCCCACTATTTGGCCTTCTTCAGAATTAGGTGCTCCATGAATTACTGCAATATATTCGCGTGATGCTATTTTTTCTTTAATTTGTTTCTGGAGATTTACTAATGCCTCTTGGCTTTTTGCAACCACCATACATCCAGAGGTATCTTTATCTAATCTGTGAACAATCCCAGGTCTTAGTTTCCCATTAATTCCAGGTAGATCTTTACAGTGAAAAAGTAATCCATTCACTAAAGTGCCAGATTTGTGTCCAGGGGCTGGATGGACAATTAGTCCTGATTGTTTATTGATTACTATGATGTGCTCGTCTTCAAAAAGAATATTTAAATCCATTTTTTCAGGTTTTAAATAAATAAGAGGTTCTGGAGGAGGCATCCATATTTGAATATTGTCACCATTTTTTAACGGAGTCTTTGCTTTCGCGGTCTTAAAGTTTACAAGTACTAAACCTGAATTTATAAAATGTTGAATTCTTGCTCTACTTTGTTCTGGCCTTTTACTTACCAACCATCTGTCTAGCCTCATAGGAAGAGGTAGCTCATAAATAATTTCTATAAGCTCACCCTCTCCAATGCCGAAAGAATTTTGATTATTTAATTCCATAGTGGGACTTCTAAAGCAATTTTACCCAGCATTTGATTTCTATAATCTTCCAATAACTTATGAGACATTCTCCTTTTATCGCCTGAGGTATGTTTTGAAGCTGCTTCGTCGATCCAAGCAGAAGGACTATTAAAGCCTTTTGCAATATCAACTCCATATCTATTAGATATTTGTTCAACTGAGATATTCGCATTCTTATCTTTTTTGAGAGTGGATATAATTTTGATAAATCCAATTGCGACACTCTCTATTTCATAAGCAGCTTCACCAATATCGTCACACAGTGCAAGATTTAGTGCTGATTTTTGATCTTCTAAGTTTGGAGGTATAACACCAGGAGCATCTAGCAGATCTATCCCACTTTCTAATTTTATCCATCTTAAATTACGAGTCACGCCTGCTTTCCTGGCGCTATCTACAACTCTTTTTTTTGCAATTCTATTAATTAATGCTGACTTTCCTACGTTTGGAAAACCAAGTGTAAGTGCTCTAATTGGCCTAATTCGCATTCCTCTAGAGAGTCTTCTATCGTCGATTGAAGACCTAGAATCTTTGGCTGACTTACAAATTTCTTTAATACCTATTCCTCTTTTAGCATCACACCAAAGAGGATATTGATCTTGAGCATTAAACCATTTATTCCAACTATTGATTGTATTAGGGGATATCATGTCTGATCTATTAATAACAAGAATATGTTTTTTATTATTTATCCATTTATTTAAATGTGGATGTCCTGTTGACAAAGGAATTCGTGCATCTCTAACTTCTATAACTAAATCTACTTTATTGATAACTTCAGATAATTTCTTTTCTGCTTTTGCGATATGGCCTGGGTACCATTGAATTTTGGGTATGTACACTTCAATAAATCAAATAAAATTTTGTATTCCTTTTTAGTTTTTATAAGTTTCAAAAGTATTTACTTCTAAAGTTTAGTATAAATTTAATGACTAAAAAAATTTTTATAATCGTTAATTCTTAAAATTTATTAAGGCATAGGTAACAGTAACTACTTTTTAACCCAATAAGCCCAAATTAACGTTAGGGTCTTAAGATTAAAAATTAAGCTTGTTTAATGTCAAAATTATCTCTTTCCAGTCTTGATAAGACACATTTAGAAGGAAAAAAAGTTCTTGTAAGAGTAGATTTTAATGTTCCATTAAATGAAGATAGTCAAATAACCGACGATACGCGTATTCGTGCAGCGATCCCCACTATTGAATATCTTATTAATCATTCTGCAAAAGTTATTTTAGCTGCTCATTTTGGTAGACCAAAGGGTCAGGTAAATGAAAAAATGAGATTAACTCCAGTAGCAGCAAGATTAAGTGAATTGTTGGGGCAAAATGTTGCTCTTACTAACAGTTGTATAGGTGATGAATCAATTGCAGCATCGAATAGCTTAAATAATGGAGATGTTCTTTTACTTGAAAATGTTCGTTTTTTTGGTGAAGAGGAAAAGAACGACCTGGAGTTTGCTAAAAAATTAGCATCACATGCAGATATGTATGTAAATGATGCTTTCGGTGCTGCTCATAGAGCTCATGCTTCAACTCAGGGTGTTACGAATTATTTAAGTCCCTCAGTAGCTGGATTCCTTTTAGAAAAAGAATTGAAATACTTACAAGGAGCAATAGATTCTCCAAAGCGTCCATTAGCAGCAATAGTTGGAGGATCAAAGGTTAGTAGCAAAATAGGAGTACTTGATTCTTTACTAGATAAGTGTGACAAAATCATGATTGGTGGAGGTATGATTTTCACTTTTTATAAAGCTAGAGGTTTAGATGTCGGAAAGAGCCTTGTAGAAGAAGATAAACTTGAGCTTGCCAAAGATTTAGAAGAAAAAGCAAAAGCAAAAGGAGTCGAATTATTATTACCCACTGATGTTGTTTTAGCTGATGAATTTTCTCCGGAAGCCAATAGTAAAATTTCTCAAATTGATTCAATTAGTGGCAATTGGATGGGTCTCGATATTGGTCCAGATTCCATTAAAGTTTTTCAGAATGCTCTTGCAGAATGTAAGACAATTATTTGGAATGGTCCAATGGGAGTTTTTGAATTTGATAAATTTGCAGACGGTACAAATGCAATAGCTACGACTCTTGCGGACTTAAGTGCTTTTTCTGAAGTTTGTACAATAATTGGTGGTGGAGATTCAGTCGCAGCGGTAGAGAAAGCAGGATTAGCTGACAAAATGTCTCATATATCTACTGGAGGTGGCGCAAGTTTGGAACTTTTAGAAGGTAAAATCTTACCAGGTGTAGCTGCGTTAAACAAAGCTTAGGCTATAGCTCATCAACTATATCAATGCTCTTTGTGAAAGTAATCATTCCCTCAGGGTGAACTATGATTCCTGACCAAATTTGTATCTCTGGTTTTGAAGGGGCTCTTGTTATTTTAAAAATCCCTCCAGACGCTAATGGCTCCAATAATATTTCTGGTTCAAAAAATGAATTAACTTGATGAGGTTTTATAGCTCCAGCAATAATTACTTCTTCAAGAGGCTTATTTAGAATTATATCGATATCATATTTTGAACCGGTAAGAACCCTATCAGGAATTTTAAAACTAATATCTATCTTTTTGTTATCGTTTCTTATAGTTGTGAATAAATTTTTGATAATCCCTTCATCTATTTTCCCATCTAAGATTGAAAATAAATAATCAAAATTGGATTCGAGTATAAATTTTTCTCCATTAACTATTTTTTTCCCAGAAACTTTTATTCGCAAAATATCTTTATTTGGAATATTAGATTTTAATCTTTTGATCTTCCATTTGCTGTTAGGGAAATCATTAATAATATTTGAAAATTGTTTTGGCATATTTTGGCTTTCTTCATTTCTAAAATTTCTTTTAATGAATTCTAAATCTCGTGTATTTAAAGAGTTTTCTAGATTTCTTATAAAATCAACTTTTAAAGTTTGCGTTATTGCTGAATAGGGAATAATAAGATAAACAAATAAGTAGAGAAGAAATCCTATATTTTTGAATAAGTTTAAATTAAACATATTAATCATTGGTTATTTTTATTCTACTAATTTAAGTTTTTATGTCTAAAAAAAATAATTTATTAGTCGCAGCCAGTGGAACAGGGGGGCATATTTTCCCAGCCTTAGCAGTTTCTAAAGAGGTGGAAGATGAATGGAATATTCATTGGTTGGGTGTTCGTCAAAGACTTGATGCAAATTATATTCCCAAAAAATATAATTTAAGGACTTTGAATATAAAGACACCAAGAAAAAATATTTTTTTGTTTTATCAATATATAGAAATTTTAATGTCAACTTTCCAAATAATTAGGATCTTAAAAGAAAAAAAAATTAACTTAGTTTTTACGACTGGCGGTTATATATCAGCACCTACTATTGTTGCTTCAAAACTTCTCAGGATTCCTATCATTATTCATGAATCAAATGTAATTCCAGGAATGGTCACGAAATATTTTGGTTTTTTATGTAACTATGTTCTTTTAGGATTTAAGAAGACAAATTCTTATTTAAAAAATTGTAAAACTATTTTCACTGGAACACCTTTAAGAGAGCAATTCTATAAATTTAATTTTTTGCCAGAATGGGTTCCTAAAGGAAATGGACCTCTTTTGATTGTTATGGGAGGTAGTCAAGGAGCAAAAGCTATAAATCAAATTCTTTATGAATCTCTAGAATTTTTAATAAAAAAACAGTTTCGGATAGTTCATATTATTGGCGAATCTAATCAACAACCTTTTCATCTAAAAAACTCCAAAAATTATATTCAAAAGAAATTTACTAATGAAATAGCAGCTTTAATGCAAAACTGTGATCTTGTAATATCGAGATCTGGTGCAGGAACAATCAATGAACTAATAGAGGCTGAAAAACCTTCAATTTTAATTCCATATCCAGATTCAAAAAATAATCATCAAGAGAAAAATGCAATGATTCTCTCTGAAAGTGGAGGCTCAGTTTTAATCAATCAGAATAAAATTTCTAAAGAAGTTTTCGAAGAAACTCTAGAAAGAATTTTTCAAATAAAATCAAAAAAGGGAAAAAATCATTATGAAATATTAGATCTCATGAAGAAGAACATGAAGAATAATAATAAAATTAAATCTAAAAATGAGATTAAAAAATTTATTAATTATTTTTTAAAGGAATTCTGAATTTCTTTACATAAAAGAGTATTATTTGTCCTATTCTGCAAACTTATTCTTGCCCACTTTTCGTCAAGAAATCTAAATGAAGTGCATTCTCTAAGCAATATTCCCTTATTTTCTAAGTATTTTATATTTGGCGACAAGGATGTTTTGCTTTCTATTAAAAAAAAGTTGGTTGAAGAGTTATGAACTTTAAGGTTCTCTATTTTTGATAATTTTTCAAATACTCTTTTTTTTTCAATATCTATCCAGCTGTGAATTTGTTTTGTCCACTTTTCATAGAATTTCTTATTACTTAGTAGATCAATTCCTGCTTTAATAGCGAATGAATTTAAAGGCCAAGGATCTCTATTTATTTCCCATTGTTTAAGTATTTTCGATGATCCAATAACGTAACCTAATCTAAGACCAGGAATATTGAAGATTTTGGTCAAGCTTCTCAAGACTAATAAATTATCAAATTTTTGGGTTAATGGTATTAAAGATTCTTCTTCTCCATTAGGTGTTATCGATAAGAAAGCTTCATCACAGATAACTAATTTATATTTTTTCACAACTTCCTCTAATGAATTCTTTCCCCATAATTGGCCGGTAGGATTATGTGGATTTGTTATCCAAATAACATCACCTTTTGGATGAAGCGGAAATGATTGAGGAAAAATATCATTCCAGTTTTTTGGTAATTCGCAATGTATAAAATTGCTATTCCAAAAATTTAATGATCTTTCATAATCAACAAATGATGGGGAAGGAATACAACTTATTCTAAATTTGGATGCTTCATAACCTGCCCAAGTTATTAGTTCAGAAGCTCCATTCCCAGGCAATATATTGTTTGGATTTATCCCATGAAATTTGCCGATTATTTCTTTCAGATCACTCAAGTTTCTTTCTGGATAATATCTAAAGCCAAGATTCTTTATTTCCGCATTTATTGAATCTATTAGTATTTGAGGGGGATCAAAGGGTACCAATGATGCACTTGCATCAATGATTTCGGAGGGTAATAAATTTAATTTTTTCGCAGTTGCATATACATTTCCACCGTGCTTTAAGTTGGATCCTTGCATGGTTAACGTTGAGTAATCATGAGGTTCAGATTTGTTCATTATTCATTCTCTAATTTTATTCAACCCATTTCAAACCTGATCCAATTGCATCTTTTATATTACATAATTGATGGTTATTGAGTTGCTTTATAATTCCCTCAAGTATATCTGGTACTAATTGTGGACCCTTATATATCCATCCCGTATAAATTTGAATTAATGATGCTCCAGAACAAATTCTTTCCCAAGCCGACTCAGGACTGTCGATTCCACCAACGCCAATTAAAATAATATTTTTATCAATATTATGAATATGTTTTATTATTTGATTTGCTTTTTTTTGAAGAGGCTTTCCACTTAATCCTCCATTTTCTTCTGAAAGTAATAATCCTGTTTGCCTGATCTTTCTATTTTCAAGACCTAATCTATCTATGCTGGTGTTAGTAGCAATTATTCCATCGATATTTTCCTCGATTATTAACTGGCAAATATCTTCAATATCTTTAAGGCTTAAATCTGGCGCAATTTTTACAAATAATGGTGGACAATTAGGTAAATTTTTAATTTCTCTAAGAAGTTCTTTGAGAAGCATTGGATCTTGCAACTTTCTTAGTCCTTCAGTATTTGGAGAACTTACGTTTATTGCTGCGTAATCACAATATGGAATTAATAATTTTAGAGAAGTTAAATAATCATCTTTTGCTTGAGATAAGCTTGTGATTTTAGACTTGCCGAAATTTATCCCTAAACAAATATTCTCCCTGTTTTTTTTGAACTCAATACCCTGCTCAAGAAAATTTTTAACCAGATTTTCTGCACCATTATTATTGAAACCCATCCTATTTAATGCTGCTTCTTCTTCAGCTAATCTAAATAACCTTGGTTTTGGATTACCATTTTGAGCAAATTTAGTTACTGTACCAAGTTCTGCAAATCCAAAACCAAAATCTTTCCAAATATTTGCAGCATTTCCATTTTTGTCAAAACCCGCAGCTAAACCAATTGGATTACAAAAATTTATTCCACATATGTTCTGACTTAACCTTTTATCAATTACAGAAAATTCTTCATTTAGATTTTTTAGGATTGATGCAACTAGAGGCCAATTATAATTTCTTGAACTAAATGATAGAAGGCTAAGAGATAAATTAGTTAAATATTCTGCATCTATTCCAGAATCATTTTTTAGGATAGGGGTCATCAAGTTTTTATAAAGATTTTTAAATACCCCCTTCTGTTCATTCATAAAAAATTAGGATTCTTTTTTTTCTATTATCCAATATTTTTTATCTTTAGGAATCAATCTCCAATTACGCCATTCAAAAAGTAAATATTTTCTTATCTTTTCGTGGTTTTCTTCACCTAATAAATTACTTAGTTCTCGTGAACTTAATAAATACTTTTTGTCAGCAAATTTTTGAATTAATTCATTTCTTGAGAATAATTCCTGAATTTCTGAAGGCGCATTTTTTTCAAAAAAGTCTACAGAAGATTCAGACTCTTTTAAGTTACTTATTAAAGATATACCCTTGCTATAGTTGGTTGCGATTTTATCAACCCTATCATTTTGTTTGTCACCGCTATGACCTTTGACATATTCCATGACAAGGCCATTAATTCTTAATTGATCAATTTTTTGCCATAAATCAAGATTTTGAACTGATTTGCCTGAGCTTGTTTTCCATCCATTTCTCTTCCAATTAATAATCCATTTTGTATACCCTTCTATTACATATTTACTATCAGTTCTTAATTTAAAGTTCTCTTTTAATTTAAAGGTTTTTAATTTCTCAAGTGTTTTTATAGCCGCGGTGAGTTCCATTCTATTATTTGTGGTATTTTGCGCGGAACCACCTATTTCTAATTCACTTTTATCATCAAATATTATGAGACCACCCCAACCACCTGGACCTGGATTACCACTGCAGGCACCATCAGTTGCAGCTTCAATTGCAATACTATCACTATTCATAAATTTTGAAGCCGATATAAAATGTATCGGCTTAAAAAAATCTTCTCTTACTTAAGTGTAACTTTGCCGCCAGCTTCTTCAATCTCTTTCTTTAAAGATTCAGCATCTGCTTTAGCAATTCCCTCTTTGACTGTTTTTGGTGCAGCTTCAACAAGAGCTTTTGCATCTCCAAGACCAAGACCAGTTGCATTTCTTACAACCTTAAGGACTTTGATTTTTGCAGCTGCATCAAAGCTTTCGAGAATTACATCAAATTCAGTTTTTTCTTCAGCAGCGCCACCATCTGCGTCACCACCAGCTGCTCCTGGAGCTGCCATTACTACACCTGCAGAAGCTGCAGCAGATACACCAAAAGCCTCTTCAATTTGCTTTACAAGCTCAGATGCTTCTAAAAGTGATAGAGATTTTAATGATTCAAGAATTTCTTCAGTTTTTGCGGACATTTTCTTAAAAGTTAATTAGGGTTTGAATTTAAGATTCTGATTTTTCAGAATGTTGTTTAAGTGATCTAGCAAGTCCAGAAGGTACTTCATTAATAGAGATCGCAATTTTTGTTGCAACGCCATTGAGAGCGCCAGCAATTTTTGCCATCAATACTTCTTTAGATGGAAGACTTGCAATTTCTTTTATTTCAGAATCGCTTAGAAGTCTGCCTTCAAATAAAGCTCCTTTGGTTTCGGATTTTTTGGTGTCTTTTTGAAAAGATTGGATAGCTTTTACAGCACCACCAACATCTTCTTTGATTAAGACAAAAGCATTTGTTCCGGACAGTAAAGATTCAAGATCGTTCCAATTACTATCTCCATCAATAGCTTTACGCATTAATGAATTTTTAGTAATTTTGCAAATGCCGTTAGTTGTTTGCAATCTAGATCGCAAATCTGACATCTCTTTGATAGTTAAACCTTTATAGTCAAGAACTACAGCCATTTCCGAGTCGTTTAATAGAGATTTAATCTCAGTAACGATTTGTTGCTTATTCTCTAGTGTTCGGCCCATTGATTTTTTTGGATCGTAATTTAGGGAGAGCAGGAAATGCGGCAAAGTCCTTTTACAGAGGCCGCTTTTATTAGATCCAAAAAGAAATAATTTAAGACGAGTCCTCGGTAGGAATTAAAAATTTAGAATAACTAAATCAACCTACTTTCTTTGGCCGTATTATTGCACTTCATATTATACTACAAAGCGTTAACCTTCAGGTTGGTAATCTTGTACAGCATTTATATCTACTTGAACCGAAGGCCCCATTGTTGAAGTTACATAAAAAGTTTTCCAATACTTTCCCTTAGCTCCACTTGGTTTGTTTTTATCAATTGATTCTTGTAAGGTTTTTAAGTTGTCAAATAGAGCCTCTTTTGTGAAACTTGCTTTTCCAAAGCGGACATGAACTATTCCAGCCTTATCTGCTCTAAATTCGAGCTTACCAGCTTTGAATTCTTTTATTGCATTAGCAATGTCATTAGTTACTGTGCCAGCTTTAGGATTAGGCATTAAACCTCTAGGTCCTAAAACTCTTCCTAATTTTGCAACCTTGGGCATCATATCTGGAGTTGCAATAAGTAGATCAAACTCCATATTTCCTTTGTTGATGCTTTCCACAAGATCTTCTTCGCCAAATAAATCTGCACCAGCCGCCTTAGCTTTTGATACATTCTCACCGCTTGTAATTACTGCAATTTTGATGCTTTGGCCAGTACCATGTGGTAATGCAACAGTGGTCCTTAATTGTTGATCAGTATATTTTGGATCAATACCTAAACGTATATGTGCTTCAATAGTTTCATCAAATTTTGCATTAGCATTTTTCTTGATAATACTAAGAGCTTCAAGTGGTGCGTAAATTCTATCTTCTATCTTTGTTGATAGAGCCGCCATTCTTTTGGATAGTTTTTTCATAATAATATTGGGTGCAAATGGTTATTAACTAACCTCCCCTAAATAGTGAGAAATTTTGTATTGAACTCAATCAGTGATAGAGACGCCCATATTACGGGCTGTACCCTCAATTACTTTCATTGCTGATTCAACACTAGAACAGTTTAGATCAGGAAGCTTAGTTTTGGCTATTTCTTCTAATTGAGCTTTACTTATATTCCCAACAGAGCCTTTTGCGGATTCACCTGATCCTTTCTCTATCCCAGCTGCTTTTGTTATTAAGACGGAAGCAGGAGGTGTTTTTGTGATAAAAGTGAAGCTTCTATCTTCAAAAACAGAAATCTCGACTGGAATTACAAAACCTGCTTTATCTTGTGTCCTTGCGTTGTATTCTTTGCAAAATGACATGATATTGACACCATGTTGTCCTAAAGCTGGCCCTACAGGAGGAGCAGGATTTGCTTTGCCTGCTTGTAGAGCAAGCTTGATAACTGCAACAATTTTTTTTGCCATTAGATTAGATAATTTAAGCTGAAGTAGAAAATCATAATTTTACTCGATAAACAAGAACAATTAGAAATTAATTTTGTTTATTGATTTGGGAGAATTCTAATTCTACAGGAGTCTCGCGCCCAAATATTGAAAGTAATGCTTTTAATTTATTTCTTTCTCCGGAAACTTCTATAACTTCTCCTTGGAAATCCTTGAATGGACCACTAGTTACAATGATTCTATCTTTTTCTTCAATATCTAACTTGATTACAGCTTTTTTCTCTGATGCGCGCTTAAAGATCCTATTAACTTCTTGTCTTGATAATGGTCTTGGTTTGATATGACCTCGTGATCTTCCGCTGCCTCTACCGTCTTCAGCACCGACAAAGTTAATTACATTTGGAGTACTTTTAACAGCCATCATTGTATCTTCATCCAAAATCATTCTTACGAGGACATAACCTGGGAAAACTTTTTCTTCAGTAGTTTGTCTGCTTCCATCTTTTTTTAATTTAATTCCTGGAGTTTGGGGAATTTCAATTTCAATGATTCTATTATTAACACCTAAAGTTACTGATCTCTGCTCAAGAGTAGCTTTTACTTTTTTTTCACAGCTTGATGCTACTTGAACTGCATACCATCTTGCGATGCTTGTATTTGCTTTTGAAGAAGCAAGGCTTGTAGTTAATTCATTACTCATTTTTCTAGAAGCTTAATTAAGATCTTTATTAATGGATATTAGGGAGATAATTCAACCAAAAATTTGCGAGGCTGCCCATCCATAGAATCTGCTCACAGAAGCAATGGCTGCAGCAGAAAACGATACCATAATTATAACTGCTACTGATTCGCTAAAAAGTTGTTGTTTGTTAGGCCACACAACAAGTTTAAGCTCATCGTATGTAGATCTAAAAAAATTATTCTTTTTTTTAGGCTCTTCAAATTCAGGAGAATCCTTTTTAAGAGGTTCTTTATTAGTAGTAGGACTTGTCACAAAATTTTTTTTGAAATTAAGCTTTACGCTTTAATTTTATTTTAGCTTATTGATTTACTTCTCAGCTAGGTTTGAAAACGATCTCATCTTTTTTAGCTGGGTTAAGTTTAATTGTTATATTTTTTTTGTTTTTGAAGTTATCCTCTAAAAGTTTTGCAGCCAAGGGATTTTCTATTTGTCTTCTAAGTTCCCTGCTAAGTGGCCTAGCACCATATTCAGGTTCGTAAGAATCGTTTGCAATTTTATTAATCACTTTTTTGTCTATAGCGATATTTATTTTCTGTTCAAGTAGCAGGTTTTTTAAATCTTCAGTTTGTAAAATTATTATTTTTTGAAGTTCATCAATAGATAATGGATTAAACCTTACCACTTCGTCAATTCTATTTAAAAATTCAGGTCTAAAAATTGAAGACAATGTATTACTAATGGAATCATCTAAGGTTTGTTGGTCTTTTTCTAACTTTCCCTCACTTTTAGAAATCTTTTGTGAATACTCCAGTATAGATTTACCAGCTAGGTTGCTTGTCATAATGATTACGGTATTTTTGAAGTCTACGGTCCTTCCTTGAGAGTCGGTTAATCTTCCTTCATCTAAGACTTGTAAAAGGATATTAAAAACTTCTGAATGTGCTTTTTCTATCTCATCAAGAAGTATTACTGAATAGGGTTTACGTCTTACAGCTTCAGTTAATTGACCTCCCTCTTCATAACCAACATAACCTGGAGGAGCTCCCAAAAGTCTTGCTACGGCATTTTTCTCCATATATTCACTCATATCCAATCTTAAAAGTGCATCTTCTTCATCAAATAAAGCTGTTGCAAGAGATTTTGCTAATTCTGTTTTGCCAACACCTGTAGGACCCATAAATAAAAAAGATCCGATAGGTCTTTTAGGACTTTTCATGCCAACTCGAGCTCTTCTAATTGCAGCAGAAACAGCTTCTATAGCTTTTTCTTGTCCAATAACTTTTTCACTTAGTTCTGTTTCTAGATTGACTAATTTCTTACGTTCATTTGAAACTACTTTAGAAATTGGAATACCTGTAATTTTTGAGACAACGTCAGCAATATCATCAGGTTCAACTTGATATTTAAAAGGGAAATTTCTATTTTTCTTTATTTTATTAAAGTTCTCTTCAACTTTTTGTATTTCATTCTCTATTTCATTTAACTCTTCTTCAAGCTTTTCTAAATAATCTACATCATTTTCAATTTCGCGATTTGATTTATCTTTTATTTGTTTGGTTAGCTTATCTTCTTCTTTCATTAAAATAGATAATTGCTCCATTTCTTCCCGCAAATTATTCCAATTTTCCAAAAGAACGTTCAATTTTGCCTCTGATTGTTGCCTCATATTCAACAGGTTTTCTTGAGCTTCGATATTTTCTCCTTGCAAATTATTCAGTTTTTCATTAATAGAATGAAGTTTGTTTTCTTGTTGGAGAATTATTTGAGGCTTTTTATTAGACTCGATTTTTAACTCTGCAGCTGCTTCATCAATTAAATCTATTGCTTTATCAGGAAGACATTTATCGCTGATGTATCTGTCGGCCAATTTTGCAGAATAGTTTATAGCTTCTTCAGAAATTTTTATGCCATGATGTGATTCATATTTCTTTTTGATACCTTCCAGTATTTTTGCGCTTAATTCTACTGAAGGTTCATTAACAGCTATCTTTTGAAAGCAATTATTTAATGCCTGATCTTTTTCAATAGTTTCACGAAATTTCTCAGGTGTTGTTGTACCGATACATCTAAGTTCTCCTTCAGCCAGTAAAGGTTTTAAGATATTGCTAATGTCGGTAGAAGATCTTTCAGAACTTAATATTGAATGAATTTCATCGATAAATAGAATCATTCCTTGACTTGGATTGTTTAGTTCCTGCATTATTAATCTTAGCCTTTCTTCTAGTTGGCCTCTAAATTTTGTCCCAGAAACTAAAGCACCTAAGTCAAGCGAAATAATTTTAAAGTCTTTTAAAGAATCAGGAACTTTTTTGTCTACAATTAATTGCGCAAGTAATTTTGCAATTGAGGTTTTACCAACTCCAGGATTGCCGATAAGTATAGGATTATTTTTGTTTCTTCTGCAGAGTATCCTCATTAAATTATTGATTTCATTTTCTCTCCCTAATATGGGATCCAGCAAACCTTTTTTAGCTGATTCTGTTAAATCTTTTCCATAAATTGAAAGAGCATTTTCATTGTCCCCAACTTGTTTTTTGGTTTCAATTTGAATTTTACTTTTGGATAATGGAACAATAGCTTCTTTAACTTTTTCTTCTTTAACTAAAGTCTCTTTGTTTGATTCAAAATTAGATTGATTATTTATTTCAAGTACGTTCTCATAATTAAACGAATCTTTTGATTGATTAATATTTGGGAAAAATTTTAATTCTTCTTCTAATTTTTCCATCGAAAGGTTGCCTTCTTCAAAAACATAATTTCCAATTCTTAAATCTCTTCCAAGAGCAATCAGTAAATGAGGGATTTCTATGAATCTCGATCCCCATTGGATTTTAATCTGATTCGCATTATCTAATAAAATTTCTAAATCTTCTCCGATAGTAAAAATATCTGACTCATTTGTTGGTGTCTCTTCTAAAAAATCTTCTGTTATATCTAAAACTGTATCTTGGTCGATTGATAATTTTTCAATGAAAGCAAAGAATTCACTTGATGAAAATAATGTATGAATTATGTGTTCAATATTGAATTCGCTATGATCCCATTTTTTTGCTGTTTCTTCCCCTAATAAAAGAAGATTCCAACTGATATCGCTAAATAGTTCAGGACTGGATGTAAGTGTTTCTCTCATAAACTATAAAAACTATAGTTGATTATTAATTAATATTCTAAATAGTATTTGCATTAATAATCATCCAATAATTTTTAAATTGTAAGATGAATTTGAAAAATATGTTTATGAGAGGGGTTGCAGGGACTTTGGAATTAATAAAAACTTTAACTAATTTTTAAGTTGTTATGAAATTAAAAAATTATAATTGGTTAAAATATATATTTCAGATATTAGCCAAATAGTTCAGCTATTAATAGGATTTAAATAGTAATAATTAAATTGTGAAAGAAACTATTGATTTTCTTATTGATACTATTGAAGGAAGGCAAGTCCTTGATTCAAGAGGTAATCCAACTGTAGAGGCTGAAGTATTTTTGGAATGTGGTGCAAGTGGAAGAGCAATTGTTCCCAGCGGAGCTAGTACTGGTGCTCATGAGGCACATGAATTAAGGGATGGTGGTTCAAAATATATGGGGAAGGGTGTTTTAAATGCGGTTAATAAAATTCATGAAACAATATCCCCGGCTTTGTGTGGTTTGTCTGCTTTAGATCAAACTGCTTTAGACAAATTAATGATTGAAATTGATGGAACTCCTAATAAATCTAACCTTGGAGCAAATTCAATCCTTGCAGTAAGTCTTGCAACTGCCCGAGCATCAGCAAATGCTTTAGACGTTCCACTATATAGGTATCTTGGAGATCCATTATCCAACCTCCTTCCAGTCCCATTAATGAATGTAATAAATGGTGGTGCTCATGCACCAAATAGTCTTGATTTTCAGGAATTTATGCTTGTTCCACATGGAGTTAATAATTTCAGTGAATCATTAAGAATGGGAACTGAAATTTTTCACTCATTAAAATCATTACTTGATCAAAAAGGTCTATCTACTGCTGTAGGCGATGAGGGTGGATTCGCACCTAATTTGTCATCAAGCGAAGAAGCAGGGGACTTATTATTAGAAGCAATTCAAAAAGCCGGATTTAAGCCTGGTGAGCAGGTATCTTTAGCTTTAGATGCTGCTAGTACTGAATTTTATAGTGATGGTATTTATAAATATGAAGGTAAAAGTTTAAATAGTTCTGAAATGATTTCATATCTTTCAAGATTAGTTTCTAATTATCCAATAGTTTCAATAGAGGACGGTTTAGCAGAGGATGATTGGGAGGGTTGGTCAGAATTAAACAAAGAATTAGGAAATAAAGTTCAGCTGGTAGGTGATGATTTATTCGTTACTAATACAGAAAGATTAAGGAAAGGGATTATGGAAAAATCTGCCAATTCAATCCTAATTAAGGTAAATCAAATTGGAACATTAACTGAAACTTTGGAAGCTATTGAGTTAGCTAAAATGTCTGGTTTCACAAGTGTTATTAGTCATAGAAGTGGTGAGACTGAAGATACAACAATTGCAGATTTATCTGTCGCCACAAGATCGGGTCAGATCAAGACAGGCTCTTTGAGCAGAAGTGAAAGGATTGCAAAATACAATAGGCTTTTAAAAATTGAGGAGGAATTGGGAAATCAAGCAAGATTCGCTGGAGCCTTAGGTTTAGGTCCCAAAAATATATAGTTTTTTAGCGCTTAAGTTTTTCTAAACGTGAGCCTTTTCTCATACTTAATTGGCACTTTATCCAATCAATACATATTGGTAGTGCAAAAAAAAGTGGCAGTAATGCAAAATTATTTTGTTTATTGGTTACAAGTAAAGCAGATGCAATTGATAAGCTTCCTATAAGAATTGAATGGCCTAAAGTTTTTTGCGCAGTAAACATTTTTTTGAATTGCCTATCAGACTCTCCCATTCTTATTTGCAATTGTAAATCGCCCTGCTCTAATCTTTCTAAACTTTCATCTATTCTTTTGGGAATGCCAACAGCTTTCGATCCTAGTTCGCCCACTTGCCTTCCAAATTGGTTAATTAAATCGTTGGGAGTTTGATTATTTGAAGTCATAAGTTCTATTAAATAAGGCTTGGTAACTGATACAAGGTTAAACCCTGGATCAAGTATTCTACCAACTCCTTCAAAAGTTGATAAAGCTCTCATCACAAAGATTAAATCTACTGGTAATTGAAATGGTGTTTCATAAACAAGTTCGTATAAATCTCCAGATAATTTTTCAATAATATTTGGACTAAATGGTGGAGTTAAGGCTTCTTTAAGCATCAATCTGACTAATCTTCTTACTGGTCCTACATCAATATCTTTTGAAATTAGCCCAGCTTGTTGTAATTGACTGACAAGTGATGAGGCGTCTCTTAGAGCAGCAGCCTTAACCATACCCCCTAATCTTGTTTGAAGATTATTAGAGATATTGCCCATCATTCCAAAATCATAAAAAATCAATTTACCTTCATTTGATACTGCAAGATTACCTGGATGAGGGTCTGCATGAAAAAAACCGTAATTTACTAATTGTTTTAAATAACTGATGGCGCCTATTTCTGCGATTTTAGGTAAATCAATTTCTTGTAATTGTAATTTTTCTAAATCGCTTATTTTTGTTCCTTCTAGATAACTTAAACAAAGAACTTTTTCACTGCTCATATCCCAAATTACTTCAGGAACTTCAACATTTTCATCATCAAGAAATTGTTGTCTAAATCTTGCTGCATATTGTGCTTCACAATTAAAATCAAGCTCCTTCATGAGAACTTTCCTACACTCTTTAGCAATCTCAACCCAGTTTCTACCTCGACTCCAATTCTTATTTTTCTGCAATAATCCTGCTATTTGCTGCATTATGCCCAAATCTATAATAAACAATTCTTTTAAATTGGGTCTTTGAACTTTAAATACTACTTTCTTACCATCTTTTAAAGTCGCCCTATGGACCTGAGCTAGTGATGCTGATCCAACCGGATCACATATTATTTGATCTATTTCATTAAACTTTGATCCTAGTTCTTCTTTTATAGTTTCTTCAACTTGCGCAAATGAAAAATTAGGAACTTGATCCTGCAATTTAGACAATTCTTGTATCCAAGTATTAGGAATTAAATCAGGTCTCGCTGATAATAATTGTCCAATTTTAATAAATGCTGATCCAAGCTTTATTAATCGATTAGTAAACCACCTAGCTCTTTTAATTTGGACCCTACTTTTTTCATTATTCTTGTTTTGGAAAATTGTAAATCTAATATTATCTATCCATAAATTTATTAAAAGCGAAATCAGAGTTATCCAAATAAGAAAGGCCCTCTTCAATTTTTTTAAACGATAATAAAGAATGTGATAACTCATTTAATTTTATTATTTATATTTTTATTAAAGAGATCAATTTGTTTATTGATACCTTCAATTTCATTTAAAGCTTTTTTTATTTTGGGATCTTGATCAGTATTTGCAGACTCATTTTCTTGAATATTTTCGGCTTTTTCCAGTCTTGATGCTTCTTCGATTATGGATTCTTTTAAACTATCAAATTCTTTTTTGATAATTTCTGGAGCATCCTGAGCAATAATAGTTGCTTCTTCAATTTTTTCAACCAATATTTCGTTTAATTTTTCGGTTACTTTCTTAATGGCAGCTTTTAAAAGGTAATCAGAGTTGGTCATGAAAAATATAATGTTTCAACGGCAATTGATTTTTCGATATGACCTAATAATAGATCAATACAGAACATTTCACGTAACTGATCATTTTGATAATTAATTTTTTATGTTTTTCCTATGTAAGTTTGTTTCTATATTAAGCTTTTTTCTCTTTTTTCTTTTAACTTATATCTATATAAAGGTTCAGGTATTTACTTTTAAAATATCTTCTAACCAAGAACTCATCTAATTAACTACAAAAAAGGAGTTTTTAAAAATTGGAAATCATTGAGTCAGATGTAGTTATTATCGGAGGAGGCCCGGCCGGATGTACTTGCGCACTTTATACATCTCGTTCAAACTTAAAGACAGTAATTTTAGATAAAAATCCATCTGTTGGCGCCTTAGCAATAACGCATCAAATAGCTAATTATCCAGGTGTTCCGGTTGATATAAGTGGAGAGAAATTACTTACTCTAATGAGAGAACAGGCTGTGCAATACGGCACAGATTATAGAAGAGCGCAAGTGTTTGGAATAGACGCTAGTGGAGAATGGAAAATGGTTTATACGCCCGAAGGAACTTTTAAAGCTAAAGCACTTGTACTTGCAAGTGGAGCCATGGGTAGGCCTGCATCATTTAAGGGCGAAGCTGATTTTCTTGGCAAAGGAGTAAGTTATTGTGCTACATGTGATGGAGCTTTTTATAAAAATAGAGAAGTTGCCGTTGTTGGAGTGAACAAGGAGGCAATTGAAGAGGCAACTGTTCTAACTAAATTTGCATCAACTGTGCATTGGATTACATCAAGTGATCCTAAATCAGATAATGAAGAAGCTATGGAATTGATGGATAATTCAAATATAAAACATTGGAGTAGAACAAGATTATTGGAAATATTGGGCGATGATATGGGTGTGAATGGGGTTGTTGTAAAAAATAAACAAGAAGAAAATCCTATCAATTTAAATTTAGATGGAGTGTTTGTCTACATGAGTGGTTCAAAGCCAATTACTGATTTTTTAGGGGATCAAATTGCTTTAAAAGAAGACGGAGGAGTTATTGTTGATGACTTTATGTCTACAAACTCTGATGGAGTATGGGCTATTGGAGATATAAGAAATACACCATTTAAGCAAGCCGTAGTTGCGGCTTCTGATGGATGTATTGCTGCAATGTCAATTGATAGATACTTAAATAGTCGAAAAAATATAAGAGTAGATTGGATTCATTCTTGAAAATAAATATTGCTTCTTTAATTTAAAGGGGTGTTGCTTCAGAAATATAAGCAACTCCTCCGTAGTAGCTTAAATCGTCCCTAATGTTATCTCTCATTTTATCTATTAATTCTTGCTCACAAAAAACAATTACATGAGCATTTGCTCCTAATCCTGTAAATTCCATATCTTCAGTTACAACTCTTTCAGGCCCTCTGCCTGTGGCGTGTTTCATAACTGTATATCCAGGAACATTAGCTTTTTCTAATGTTTTAATGATTGCATCTAGTTCTCTTTCGCTAAATATCAAGTCTAATCTTTTCATTTCTATAAAGGGGAAAATGGGATAATGGTATTTACTAAACTCATATATATGGGAATGCCAAGAACTATATTGAATGGGAAAGTTAGACCTAGTGTAGTTGAAATATAATAACTAGATTTAGCTTCTGGAACTGTCATCCTCATCGCTGCAGGAACTGCTAAATAAGAGGCGCTTGCACATAAAACCACAAATAAAAGTGCGTTGCCAGGCCCTAAAGATAAAAATCTTGCAACGAAAACACCAATAAATGCGTTAAACAAAGGCATAAAAATGGCAAAGCCAATCAAGAACGAACCCGCATTCTTCAGTCTCGGCAATCTTTGAGCAGCGACTATTCCCATATCTAACAAGAAGAAGCATTCTGCTCCATAGAATAATTGTCCAGTAAAAGGCTCCATTTTTGCAATCCCTGAGGGATTACTGGAAGCAGTGAGAAATCCTACAATTAAGCTTGAGAGCAATAAATAAACTGATCCATTCAATAGTGATTCGTGTAATATTGCGCTTAGATGCATTTTTCTTGATTTTGGTCTATTTTGGGGAGCTGCAAATTTCACAAGTAATAATCCAACAATTATTGCAGGAGATTCCATCAAAGCTAAGGCGCCAACCATAAACCCATCAAAGGCTATTTTTTGACTTTCCAAAAAACTTTCTGCGGAAATAAATGTAACAGCACTAATTGAACCGTATGCTGCTGCTATTGCGGCCGAATTAAAGACATCAAACTTAAATCTTAATATTAAGAATCCAATCAGCGGGATTACAAGTGACATCAGTATTGCAGCACTTAAAGTAGGCAATACTTGATCTGTAAAACCACTTTTCTGTATCTCTATACCTCCTTTAAAACCAATAGCTAGTAGTAGATATAGGGAAAAGAGTTTTGGTAATGGAGCTGGTATTTCTAAATCAGATTTAAATAGTACTGATATTGCTCCAATCAAAAAGAAAAGAACTGGCGGGGCTAATACATTTTGCAGAATTGGATTTATTTCCATAAATTACTAGACTATTTCAT
The DNA here is from genome assembly GCA_003214215.1 of Prochlorococcus sp. AG-418-G18. Lineage (GTDB taxonomy): Bacteria > Cyanobacteriota > Cyanobacteriia > PCC-6307 > Cyanobiaceae > Prochlorococcus_A. The sequence continues at coordinate 53,338 of QCLX01000001.1, forward strand.
TTAGAGCAGTTTCTAAAGCTTCTTTTCTTGTTTCAATAATGCCTTCAACTCCAAACTTAGCTAATCTTTCTTTTACTTTTTCATTAGCACCAGCAACAAATGCTTTTCTGGAATTATTTTTTGCTTCTTGCATCATATCCTCTATTGCTAGAGTCGCAGTAACTCCAAGTCGTGGAACATCAGTGATATCTAATATCAAAACTTTGTAGTTTCTTACAAGCATCATTCTCTCAGATATGCCTTTAGCTGCTCCAAAACTAAGAGGTCCTTTAAGTCTAAATAGCATTACCTCGCCTGAACATCTATCTAGAAGTGCTTTTTCATCAGCAGGCAAAGCATTTTTTCCTTGATCATCTTCTGATAAAGGATTATCCTCATCCATACCTTCTAGTTGAGTTTCGGTAATTGAATCAATAGTGAGCATATTTGCTATGAATACACCGACTAAAACTGCCCAAATTAAATCCCAAAAAACAGTCATTAAAAGTACGCCGTACATTACTACTGATGTTTTTAAAGATAATTTGTGAGCCCTCCTCAAAAATCCCCAATCAATAATATCTAGGCCTACTTTTATAAGAATTCCTGCTAACAATGCAGTTGGTATTTGCTCAGCTAAAGGTCCTGCACCAACTAAAACTATCAATAACACAACCGAGTGAACCATACCAGAAATTGGAGTTGATCCTCCAGATTTAACATTTATAACTGTTCTCATGGTTGCTCCTGCTCCAGGTAAACCTGAAAACAGACCTGCAACAGCATTTCCTATTCCTTGACCAATAAGTTCTCTATCAGAATTATGTTTTGTTTGAGAGATATTGTCTGCTACTAGAGATGTCAGTAAAGAGTCAATTGCGCCAAGTACTGCTAGGACTAATCCTGCTTTGAAAATAATTGGGAAATATTGATTAAAACTTGGGAAATTTAAAGATGGAACTCCCCTTGGGATTTCTCCAATTCTATCAATAGCTCCATCTCCAAAAATTAATATTGATATTGGGGTAACTATCAATAGGGCCAAGAGGGGAGAAGGAACCCACTGACTTATTTTTCTAGGAGTAAGAAATACTATACCTAGTGTCATTATTGCTACTCCTATAGCAGCACCATTGGGCTGGAAATTTGAAAATACAGTCGTTAAAGATTCGACTACTCCACCTCGAGTGCTAATTCCAAGTAATGGTCCAATCTGAAGCGCAATGATTATAACTCCAATACCAGACATAAATCCTGAAACAACAGAATATGGAACTAAAGTAATGTATTTACCTAATTTTAAAATTCCGAATAATATTTGCAGTAAGCCGCCAATGACTACCGCTGCCATAACTAAAGGTAAAATTTGTCCTGCAGAAAGATCTCTTGGAACCCCTACTGCTGCTAAGCCTGCTACTACACCTGCAACAGTTACACTCATGGGACCGGTAGGTCCACTAACTTGAGCAGGTGTTCCGCCGAATAATGCTGCTAAAAAACCAACTACTACTGCTCCATATAGTCCATAAATTGCTCCGCCAGGTCCTAACGCAGCATTACCAAAAGCAAGAGCGAGAGGTAGAGCAACCACTGCGGCTGTGATGCCTCCAAGAATATCGCCTCTTACATTTTTTAGATGAAATCCATTAATTATTTTCAAAGATGCTCTCCTTTAAATAAACACTTAACTAGAAGATATTATCTCTTAATGACGTAAATTTGTGAAAAATGAAGTTTGTGCAAAATATTTTTGTAACTTTTTTTCTCTTATTTAGATAAATTTTAGTTAATTTTCCTGAACAAAAGGATTCTCTGATTGATTTAAGTGTGAGGTGAGCGATTAATGTATTAAATAAATATTTTTTAATTTAAATAATATTCAAATGAATTCGATTATTCGTCCAAGAAGATTAAGAAGGTCTGAGGCAATCAGAGAAATGGTAAGAGAAAACCATTTAAAAGCTTCGGACTTTATATATCCATTATTTATTCATGAAAAAGATTTTAAAGAGGAAATTTCGGCAATGCCAGGAACTTTTAGATGGGATATAAACGGCTTAATAAAGGAGGTCACTAGGGCATGGGAATTGGGAATTAGGTGTATTGTTCTTTTTCCAAAAATAAACGATAGCTTAAAGACTGAAGATGGAGCAGAGTGTTTTAATGAAGACGGTTTAATTCCTAGAGCTATTCGAATATTAAAAAAAGAGATTCCAGAAATGGCAATAATGACAGATGTTGCATTGGACCCTTACTCGTGCGATGGACATGATGGCTTAGTTGATGAAACTGGAAATATATTGAATGATGAAACGATTGAAATTTTAAAAAAACAAGCTTTAACTCAAGCTGTAGCTGGAGCTGATTTTATTGGCCCTAGTGACATGATGGATGGGAGAGTTGGAGCAATTAGGAATGCTCTTGATAGTGAAGGATTTAATGATGTAGGTATTATTAGTTATACAGCTAAATATTCATCTGCTTATTATGGTCCGTTTAGAACTGCTTTAGATTCGGCTCCTAGAGAAAATAGTAAGAAAATAATTCCAGACAATAAGTCTACATATCAAATGGACCCTGCTAATTCAAAAGAGGCTTTAATTGAATCTGCATTGGATCAGTATGAAGGAGCTGATATTTTGATGGTAAAACCAGGAATTTCATATTTGGATATTGTTTATAGACTAAGCACATTTTCAAATAAGCCCATAGCTGCATACAACGTTAGTGGGGAGTACTCAATGGTAAAGTCTGCTGCCATGAAAAACTGGATTAATGAAAAAGATATTGTGTTAGAAACTTTGCTTAGTTTCAAAAGAGCAGGAGCAAAACTGATACTCACTTATCATGCTTGCGATGCATCTCAATGGTTGCAGGATAATTAAAAACTCATTATTAACAAAAATTTGGTTTATTCTTAGATTAATAATAAATTAACTACTTTGTTTTGAAGTTATCACAAGAAGTAAATAGGATTGGTCACATCGCACTTAGAGTAGAGAATCTCGAAAGGGCCAAATCTTTTTATATTAAGCTTGGTATGAATTTAGTTTGGGACGATAAAGATTGGTCTTATTTAGAAGCTGGTAAAGGGAAAGATGGACTTGCTTTGTTAGGCCCTAGCTACAAAGCTGCGGGGCCACACTTTGCTTTTCATTTTGAAAATAAAAAAGAAGTGGAAAATATTCAAAATGATTTAAAGAATTCTGGTGTAAAAGTTGGTCCTTTACATGAACATAGAGATGGAACAGCATCTTTTTATATGAAGGATACTGAAGGAAACTGGCTCGAGATGCTTTATGTTCCTCCTGAAGGGATTCAATCGAATGTTTGATTCTTTTTTTTTGTATGCAAGAGAAAAGTTATTCTAAAAAATCATATTCATATAACACCTTAGAAGAAGAATCTATAAGCCTTTTAGAGTGGGATTCATTAAAAACGCATTTATCTTCATTCGCCTCAACGGAAATGGGTAAACGAGCAATTTTAAGTTTTAGTATTCCTTCAGAATACGAAGCCTCTAAAAGACTGTTGAATGAAACTGTTGAAATAAATGAGCTAGAAAATAATTTAGATAAATCAATTAGTTTTTCTGGTGTTTTTGATATTAGTAGAAATATTGAAATTTGTTCCAAGGGAGGTGTAATTTCATCTTCTGAATTGTTAGAAATAGCTAAAACAATTGCTACAGCAAGAAATTTAAAAAAAATCTTATTAGATGTTGAACAAAGGCCTTATATTTCATCAGTCACAAAAAATTTAATTGACCATCAGAATATCGAAACGATTTTTAAAAAAGGAATTGAATCTAATGGAAGGATTTCAGACAATGCTAGTAATGAACTATCTATTCTTAGAAAAGAATTATTATCTAAGAAAATTGAAAGAAAAATATTAGTTGAGAAATTTATTCAAAAGAATTTAGCTTATTTGCAAGATACTACTATTGGCGATCGATATGGTAGGCCTGTTTTAGCAGTGAAAGTTAATTATGTTGATAAATTTAAAGGCATAATTCATGACTCCTCATCTTCAGGTAATACAGTATATTTTGAGCCTGAAAGTGTAGTAACTAAAGGAAATAAGATTGCTTCTTTAGAGGCTAGGATAACAGCAGAAGAATTTAAATTACTTAAGAAATGGTCACAAGTTATTAGTGATAATTCAGAAAATCTTATTGAAATGGCATCCATTTTATTGAGATTAGAAAATGCTCTAACTCGTTCAAGATATTCGAAATGGATTGGAGGCAAAACTCCTACTTTTGAGAAAAATCCTATTATTTCTTTAATTGGTTTTTCTCATCCGTTATTAATTTGGGAACATAAGAAAAAAGGTGCTCCTCCCCCAGTGGCGGTAGATTTTCATATAAGTAGAAATATTAAGGTTGTAGCAATTACAGGTCCAAATACAGGAGGTAAAACGGCAGCTTTAAAAGGTTTGGGTTTGTCTTTACTAATGGCTAGAGCAGGATTATTGATACCCTCAACTCATAATCCTATTATCCCTTTTTGTCCAAATATATATGTGGATATAGGAGATAATCAATCATTAGAAGAAAATTTATCTACCTTCAGTGGACATATATCCCGCATAAAAGAGATATTAGATGCACTTGATAAAAAGAAAGGATTATCAGTTGTTTTGCTAGATGAGATTGGATCTGGTACAGATCCTCTCGAAGGAAGTGCACTTGCGATGGCTTTATTAAAAGAATTTGCAAATAAATCTGATATCACTTTGGCAACTACACATTATGGAGATATTAAGGCTTTAAAATATAATGACTCCAGATTTGAAAACGTATCAGTTGCCTTTGATGAGGAATCTTTGAAGCCAAAATATATACTCAACTGGGGCATTCCTGGTAGAAGTAATGCTTTATCAATTTCAAAGAGAATTGGTCTCGATGAAAGCATACTCAATGATGCTGCAAATTATCTAATGCCAAAAGAAGTTGATAATATTAACAGTATTATTAAAGGACTTGAGGAAGAGAGGATTAAACAACAAAAATCTGCAGAAGCGGCTGCAGAACTAATTGCAAGGACTGAGATATTACATGATGAACTGAAGAGAAATTATGAATATCAAAAAATAAATGCTGAAAAGATCCAGGAAATCGAAAGGTCTAAATTATCAAAACAGATTGTATCCGCTAAAAAAGAAGTAATAGATTTGATTAAAAAATTAAGAGATAAAAATGTTAATGGAGAGGATACGAGAATTATTGGAAAAAGATTAAAGGAAATTGAGACGGAACATTTAACTCAAAAAAAATTTGAAAATTCAATCTCATGGAATCCTCAGGTAGGTGATTTTGTGAAAATTAAAAGTCTTAATAGTACGGGACAAATTATTGATTTAGATAAAAAAGGTGGTTTTTACGAAGTTAAATGTGGTTCATTCAGAAGTACATTATCTGTAAATGACTTTGAAGGTATTAATGGCGAAAAGCCTAATTTAAAAAGGTCAAAATTCGAGATCAAGTCTTCAAGAGAAGATTTTTCTTTTTCAAAAATTAGAACAAGTAAAAATACAATTGATGTAAGAGGGCTAAGAGTTCATGAAGCCGAAATAATTATTGAGGAGAAAATTAGAAAATTTCATGGACCGCTATGGATTGTTCATGGAATTGGAACAGGTAAATTAAAAAAAGGACTAAGAAATTGGTTATCAGGTTTAAATTATGTTGATAAGATTGAAGATGCAGCCAACAACGAGGGTGGATCTGGTTGCAGTATTGCGTGGATAAAATAAAATTTAAAATACCTAGAAAACAATTTAATAACCGTATTAAGTGCAATTTATTGATCAAGCAAAAATTATTCTTAAAGCTGGAAAAGGTGGAAATGGAATAGTTTCATTTAGAAGAGAAAAATTCGTTCCTGCCGGAGGACCTTCGGGGGGGAATGGTGGCAGAGGGGGTTCAGTTATTTTGATTGCTGATAATAATCTTCAAACATTACTAGATTTTAAATTCAAACGTGAAATAATTGCTGAAGATGGATGTAAAGGAGGTCCTAATAAGAGATCAGGTGCTTCAGGTGAGGATACAATCCTTAAAGTTCCCTGTGGTACAGAAATAAGGGACATTAAAACCGGCATTATTTTAGGAGACTTAACTAAAAATAAACAAAGTTTAACTATTGCTATTGGAGGAAGAGGTGGACATGGTAATGCTTACTATTTAAGTAATCAAAATAGAGCCCCAGAATCATTTACTGAAGGTAAAGACGGTGAGATATGGGAGGTTCAATTAGAACTAAAGCTTCTTGCAGAGGTTGGGATTATAGGCCTTCCAAATGCTGGGAAAAGTACTTTGATTTCCGTTGTATCATCTGCCCGTCCTAAAATCGCAAATTATCCTTTCACAACTCTAATACCTAACTTAGGAGTAGTAAGAAAAATTGATGGTAATGGTTGTCTTTTTGCGGATATTCCTGGATTAATATCAGGGGCAGCTGATGGAGTAGGTTTAGGGCATGATTTTTTAAGGCACATCCAAAGAACGAAGATACTTGTTCACTTAATCGATTCAATTGCAGAAAATCCTTTACATGATTTTGAGATAATTGAGCAGGAATTAAAAAAATATGGGAAAGGTCTATTAGATAAAGAGAGGATAATAGTATTGAATAAAATGGAGCTGGTAGATGATGGTTATTTGAAAATAATTACAAAAAAGTTAGAAGATTTATCTAAAAAGAAAGTTTTAGTTATTTCTTCATCTTTAAAAAAAGGTATATCTTCACTGCTTTCTGAAGTATGGAAAAAGATCTAACTTAAATTAAAATTTTTTTCGTAAAAAAATATACTTGATTTAATAATGAAAATTAGTCATAAATAAGATACTTCTTTAAACACAATATGAATTTCTATACTTGCTTTGATCAAAAAGGAAAAATAATAGCTCGATGTCAAACCATTCAAGATATTGAGGTTTTGAAGAAAATGGGAAGACCAATTGTAGAAGTCAAGGAAATGAAAAATGAGGAGTCGGTTGTATGTTCGCTTACAGGAAGTCCATCCGATTTTAATAGAGATTACTAATAGAATTTAACAAATAAAAAAAAGGGCTTTTTAGAGCCCTTTTTTATTGTGTATTATCTATCAAAAGAAAAATTAATCATCATAAACAAGACATTCTGGTTCATCTGGGTTGGCATCGCAGAATAGTTCCAAAGCATTAGGGTCATGTTTATCATCTGGATGATGATCCTTATATTCTTCGAGATCTTTTAGCTCTTCAGTTAAATGTCTGACCTTTGGAAGATTGCCCTCTGCTTTTGCAGATTCGATTTCCGATTGATCTTTTTGGATGTGTTCGTCAATGGATTTCATTTTAAGCTTTTCGTACTTTAGTAGACATACATAACATAGTTAATTTCTAATGAAATTGCATTATCTATGAACTACATAAGTGTTCATTACAACATCATTTTTTTTTTTTGAAATTGATTTATGTATTTTTTAGGACTCTAATCTCATTATTTCCTCTAGCGATGGTAAAACTGGGATTAATTGATTTGGGTTTAATGGAAATAAAGCTTTGTAGTACTCTTTTTTCCATTCATTGTCGAAGCATGTCCCTTTTACATGAGATAATTTAAAGAAGTTTAATCTCCATTCAATAATCTTTTTGAAACTTGATAGTTCTTGTTCAGTACATTTGAAAAGTTTGCTATATATCAATTCCCATCTTATAAGCGTTGGGAAAAGGTAAATATCTGCGTAGGTTAACTCTTCTCCAAATATCCAGTCCCCTTTATTTTTCTGTAGTAAATTTTCAACTTCATTTATAGCTGCGAAAAGATTTTGACTTGCTTTTTCGTAAGCTGATTGGTTTCTAGCAAAACCACATTTATATACGCCATCATTAATGCTGTTATTAATTAAATCTAAAAATTTTTGATTACAGTCTTTAATAGTTAATATTTGATATTTTGATTGAATTTTTATTGAATTAAGTAGTCTAATAATCTGAGAACTCTCATTAGACAAAATATTTACTTCATCTTTTACAAAACTAATTAAAAGAGGTAATGTCGCTCTAAAAATTATCTTTTTATTAGCTTTTTTGTAAAGGTCTAAAAGTCTCATACATCCCTTAATCTTTGTATTGAAAATCCATTCGCCATGCTCAACATCTGCTTTTAAAAAAATAACTTTAACTTTTGAAGATAAATGTTTTATTTCGTGGACGAGTAAAGTTCTTTGACACCATGGACAAGAATTGCCTACTAATAAATAAATTTGTCCATTCTCATTATTAATATCGTATTCACTATCAATTGTTATACCTTTAGGTCTTTTATAATTACCATATAAATCTGATGGTGCGAAGCCATTCATTAGTTGGGTCCAAAACCAAAACCAGAATTTTTTGGAGGCCTTAATAAGGTATTTATTTTGCATAAAATTTTATTTTTAAAGAAAAAATGACTGTTCAAAGAATACTTATCGTTTCAGGCACTCATGGGAATGAAATTAATCCTGTTTGGGCTGTTAAACAATTTAATAGAGAGGAAAATAGTTTAAAACATGGTATTGAGTATTCTTACATAATAGGTAATCCTATTGCCTATGAAAAAGGCTGCAGATATATAGATGTAGATTTAAACAGATCTTTTAAAGAAAGTGAGAGTTTTGATCAACATAAGAATAGCTTTTATGAAACAAATAGAGCCAATTTTTTAGTAGATCAATTTGGAATTGACGGATCTAAACCCTGTCAAATTGCAATCGATTTGCATACTACTACTGCAAATATGGGAACTAGCATTGTTTTGTATGGGAGGCGATTCAAAGATTTTTGTTTAGCTGCATTACTGCAGAACAAATTTGGATTGCCTATTTATTTGCATGAAAAAGATAAAGCTCAAACAGGCTTTCTTGTAGAAGCTTGGCCATGTGGTCTAGTTATTGAAATAGGAGCTGTAGCACAAAATTTTTATGATCCAAAAATCATAGATAGATTCTCTCTAATAATTAGCTCTTTAAGGGAAGAGATAGCTAAATTAAAAAACAAACTTATAGAACTTCCAAAGGAATTAGTTGTTCACGTTCATCAAGGGAGTATAGATTATCCAAGAGATGAAAAAGGAGATATTGATGGCCTAATTCATCCTGAGAGAATAAATCAAGATTGGAAAATGATTAAAAAAGGAGATCCATTATTTCTGGATAGCCAAGGAATAATTCACAAATATGACGGAGACCAATTGATTTGGCCTGTTTTTATTGGAGAAGTCGCTTATAAGGAAAAAAAAATTGCCATGAGCTATACAAAAAAAGAAGTGATTCGTTCCAAAAAACAATGGGTTCAAGAGTTTGAAAGTCTTTAAATTAAGAAACCGGAACAATAAATCGCTGAAAACTAATAAGGATTCTTTATTTAATAGATAAGTTTATTTAATATTCTATACTTTTATTCTTTTTGCTAATTCTTAATCCTTAAAAACCTAAATTCTTTCACTCCAATAAATAACAGCTCCAAATGCCTCTAATTGCAGTCTTCTATGCTTAGCCTCTCTTAAGGAAACTACCTCTCTAGATCTTTTTCCGTTAAGAAGCCATTCGATTATTACCAAGTTGAATCCTCAATAACAAAGAAAATCTTAAGACATGGAAGTTCTTTTCTTCTATTTTTCAAAAAATAAGTTTACTTAAAGAAAAATATTTACACATTTTTAGCGATTTTGGTCTAAGATCTTTGAAGCGGAATTTTTCCGTTTTTATTTACACGTCTCACTTTAGAGACATACTTTACGAACTCATGACAACTATTCAGCAGCAGCGTTCTTCGCTGTTAAAAGGTTGGCCACAGTTTTGTGAGTGGGTAACATCAACTAACAACAGAATTTATGTTGGTTGGTTCGGCGTCTTAATGATTCCATGCCTTCTTACAGCAGCGGCTTGCTTCATCGTTGCATTCATCGCAGCACCACCAGTAGACATCGACGGAATTAGAGAGCCAGTTGCTGGTTCATTCCTATATGGAAACAACATCATCTCAGGTGCAGTTGTTCCTTCATCTAATGCTATTGGTCTACACTTCTACCCAATTTGGGAAGCAGCTACTGTAGATGAGTGGTTATATAACGGTGGTCCTTACCAGCTTGTAATTTTCCACTTCCTAATTGGTATCTCAGCATACATGGGAAGACAGTGGGAGCTTTCATACCGTTTAGGTATGCGTCCTTGGATCTGTGTTGCATACTCTGCACCAGTTTCAGCAGCTTTCGCAGTATTTCTTGTATACCCATTCGGTCAAGGTTCATTCTCTGACGGAATGCCTCTAGGTATCTCTGGAACATTCAACTTCATGTTTGTTTTCCAGGCAGAGCACAACATTCTTATGCACCCATTCCATATGGCTGGTGTTGCTGGTATGTTCGGAGGATCTTTATTCTCAGCTATGCATGGTTCACTTGTTACTTCATCTCTAATTAGAGAAACAACTGAGACAGAATCTCAGAACTATGGTTACAAGTTCGGACAAGAAGAAGAAACATATAACATCGTTGCAGCTCATGGCTACTTCGGTCGTTTGATCTTCCAATATGCAAGTTTCAACAACAGCAGAAGTCTTCACTTCTTCCTAGCTGTATTCCCAGTTGTTTGTGTATGGTTAACTTCAATGGGTATCTGCACAATGGCATTCAACCTTAACGGTTTCAACTTCAACCAGTCAGTTGTTGATGCAAACGGTAAGATTGTTCCTACATGGGGTGACGTTCTTAACAGAGCAAACCTAGGTATGGAAGTAATGCACGAGCGTAACGCTCACAACTTCCCACTTGATCTAGCAGCAGCTGAGTCTACAACAGTAGCTCTTTCAGCTCCAGCTATCGGTTAAGCTTAAAGTTCTTAAACTTACAAGCCCCCTTTTTGGGGGCTTTTTTTTGTTTAATTTTCAATTGGTTTCATATAATGTTTATATATAGATAAAACATTTGATATTTCTATGAGTAGTAGTTTTGGAAAAATTTTTCGTGTTAGTTCTTTTGGAGAATCACATGGTGGTGCAGTAGGAGTTATCCTTGATGGATGTCCTCCTAAGTTAAAAGTAGATATAAAACAGATACAAAATGAATTAGATAGGCGCAGACCTGGCCAAAGTTACATTACAACACCCAGAAATGAAGAAGATAAAATTGAAATATTAAGTGGGATAAAGGAAGGGCTAACACTTGGAACGCCAATAGCGATGTTGGTAAGAAACAAAGATCAAAGACCGGGAGATTATGATAATTTGGAGCAAGTATTTAGACCTTCTCATGCAGATGGTACATATCATCTGAAATATGGAATTCAGGCGAGTTCTGGAGGTGGCAGAGCATCTGCAAGAGAAACAATTGGGAGAGTAGCCGCTGGTGCTGTAGCGAAACAATTATTAAAAAACTTCTGTAACACTGAAATACTTTCTTGGGTAAAACGTATACATGATATTGATTCTAATATTAATAAAGAGAAGATTTCTCTCAATAAAATAGACTCTAATATTGTTAGATGTCCTGATGAAAAGGTATCAGCGGAAATGATAGAGAGGATTAAGGAATTAAAGCGTCAAGGAGACTCTTGTGGCGGGGTTATTGAATGTATTGTAAGAAATGCTCCGTCTGGTCTTGGGATGCCTGTTTTTGATAAATTAGAAGCTGATTTAGCAAAGGCTTTGATGTCTTTGCCTGCCACAAAAGGCTTTGAAATAGGTTCAGGTTTTTCTGGGACTTATCTAAAAGGAAGCGAACATAATGATGCCTTCATCAAGTCTGATGATATTAGTAAGTTAAGAACAACATCTAACAATTCAGGAGGTATACAGGGAGGAATAAGTAATGGAGAAAATATTGAGATGAAGATAGCTTTTAAACCTACAGCAACCATCGGGAAAGAACAGAAAACAGTAAATTCTGAAGGAAAAGAAGTATTGATGAAAGCAAAAGGGAGACATGATCCCTGTGTTCTCCCGAGAGCAGTTCCTATGGTTGATGCTATGGTCGCTTTAGTACTTGCTGATCATTTGCTCCTAAATCATGCTCAATGTGGCTTAATCGATAATTAGTAGTTTTGTTAAATAAATTATATTTATCTTTGATTTAATTATTTTTGAGCCATTCACATATTTTTGGATCAAATTTTTTATTTATAATACCTCTATCTCCAATCACGATTGCTTTATATCCTAAAGATTTATAAGTTTTTACATCATTGATTGATAGGCCTCCAGCAGCAATGAAATCAATACTTTCAAAGTTGTGTATATCTATTGAACTAGCTTTACTTTTTATTGGATAAATTTTGATAATGTTGCAATTTAAATTTACTGCTTCCTCAAGATCTTTTAAATTTTTAATTCCAGGAATTAATAAATAATTTTTAGACTTCGAATAATTGAAAAGATCTTTATCCCAAAATTTCATCATAGAAAAATTTAATCCAATTTTTAATGAATCTTCTATTGATTGCTTATTAACTATGGAGGCAGAGCCTAAATTAATTCTTGGAAATCTGAGTTTGATTTCGGATACTAAATCCAACCACTTTTTGTTGTTTGACCAACTTATTTCAATATTCTTTAATCCTAATTTTACTAAGCTTCCTAATTCTTCAAAAAATGAATTCCTTATAGAAGTATTTAAGTAAATATTATCATCCGGTTTTATGAGTAAAAAAAAAGAATCTTTCAGGTGCAAATAAGAAAAAGAATCTTCTTTAATATTCATTAAATATTTATTTTTAAAACTAGATATAGTTTGCTACTTTAACTTCCGATCGATTAAGCAAATCTTGAATATCTTCAGTGTCAATAGTTTCTCTTTCAATTAGCATTTGAGCCATTTCGTCTAGAACAGTTCTATTATCTGATAAAACTTTTGTAGCTCTCTTATAGGCAACATCAACAAGTTCTGAAACCTCTACATCAATTGTTGCGGCCGTGTCTTCCGAGAAGTCTCTTGTAGAACTCATATCTCTTCCTAGAAACATTCCACCTTGAGATTGACCTAGAGCAACTGGGCCTATTTTGTCACTCATACCAAATTTAGTGATCATTTGTCTTGCTACATTGGCAACCTGTTGTAAATCATTTGAAGCTCCGGTTGTTACCTCTTCTTCGCCATAGACTATTTCTTCAGCAACTCTTCCACCAAGAGCTACAGCCATTTGATTTTGAAGGTAAGAACGAGAGTAAAGACCAGATTCCATCCTTTCTTCACTTGGAGTGAAGAAGGTTAAACCTCCAGCTTGACCTCTTGGTATTATTGAAACTTTCGCTACGGGATCATAATCAGGCATTAATGCTCCAACGAGTGCATGACCAGCTTCATGATAAGCAACTAATTCTTTCTTCTTGTCACTGATAACTCTATCTTTCTTTTCTGGGCCAGCCATAACTCTTTCGATGGCATCACCGACTTCATCGTTACTTACTTTATCTAAATCTTTTCTAGCTGCTAGTATTGCTGCTTCATTTAAAAGATTAGCTAAATCTGCACCAGTAAATCCTGGTGTTCTTCTGGCAACTTTATCTAAATCAACGTCTTTTGAAAGAGTTTTATCTTTCGCATGAACATTTAATATCTGCAATCGTCCAGCATAATCTGGTCTATCTACTGTTACCTGTCTATCGAATCTTCCAGGACGCATTAAAGCTGAATCTAAGACATCTGGTCTGTTGGTGGCAGCAACTAATATTATTCCTGAATTACCTTCGAAACCATCCATTTCGGTTAGGAGTTGATTTAATGTTTGTTCTCTTTCATCATTTCCTCCGCCCATACCAGCGCCTCTTTGTCTTCCAACTGCATCTATTTCGTCAATGAACACAATACAAGGAGCATTTTTTTTGGCTTGTTCAAAAAGATCTCTAACTCTGCTAGCTCCAACTCCTACAAACATCTCTACAAATTCAGAACCAGATATTGAGAAAAAAGGTACACCTGCTTCTCCAGCTACTGCTTTTGCTAACAATGTTTTTCCTGTACCAGGAGGCCCAACAAGAAGAACTCCTTTTGGAATTTTTGCTCCGACTGCGGTAAATCTATCTGGGCTCTTAAGAAAATCTACAACTTCTGTGAGTTCTAATTTTGCACCTTCAACACCAGCAACATCTGAAAAGGTTACTTGTGTAGATGGTTCCATTTGAAGTCTAGCTTTGCTCTTGCCAAAACTCATTGCAGGGTTACCTCCTCCAGCATTACCACTTTGGGATCTTCTGAAAAGAAAAAATAGGCCTCCAATCAAAAGTACTGGAAAAATTAAACTACTTACAGCCTGTTGCCATGGATTGGCTAATTTTGTAGGAGTTACAGCTATATCCACATTATTCTCAGTCAGTATTTTTAATAAATCTTTGTCAGGGGCTAAATTGACCTCAGACCTGCTCCCATCATTTTCAACAACTTGAGCTGTGGCATTATCTGGAGATATTAGGACTCTACTAATTTCTTTATCTTGTACTGCCTCTATAAAATCACTATATCTTAAGGTCTTTGTAGAACTTTCGGTACTAGGTTTATCAAAAACTGAAGTACCAATGAAAATTACAGTAATAACAGCTAGGACATAAAGTCCTACGTTTCTCCAACGTTTGTTCACGATAAAAAATCTTTAATAAATCTATAATACTAATAATAAAACAATATTAAGAGCGTCTTAGAACATCTACTACACTTTTGAATGCAAACCATTCAGGAATTGGTTCACCATTCCTCAATTTCTTTCTAAATTCAGTACCACTAAGTTTCATAATTTCATAGTTAAATTCTTTAGCTTCTTCAGCTGTTATATATCCTTTTTCCTTCGTGTAAACTAAATTTTTTGAAGGAACAGTTTGCATCATCAATTCATCTGCACACTTATTCGCAAAATTCTGGGCGTCATATGGACCATAAAAATCTTCACCAGTTGATGACGACTTACAACCAGCCATATCTCTACCAATAATAAAGTGGGTGCAGCCATAATTTCTTCTGATTATCATATGTTGAAGAGCTTCTCTTGGCCCCGCCATATGCATTGAATAAGGTAAAAAAGCCCATTTTATTCTTTCATCAGATATTTCCTCTTCTAATTCTTTATAGGTCAAATATCTAACTTTTCCCGGGATATCATCTTGTTGAGTTGGCCCACAAGTTGGATGAACTAAAACAACTGAGTTAGAGGAGACATTATCTGAAAGTAAGGCATTAGTAAATAATTCATAATGTGCTCTATGAATTGGATTTCTGCATTGAAATGCAACTACATCATGATTTGATGGCAGTGTAGATCTAACTTCTTCTGGTGTTTTGCAGGGGAATTCTCTAATTGGTAGTTCGAAACCATAAACTCTTCCTCCTATATAAAATCTCCCTCTCTCGTTAAAAATCATCTTAACAGCAGGATGATCTAAAGAATTAGTACCATAACAAAGTTCAGATTCTAAGGATTTGTCAGGCTCCCATTTAGAGCTAACTTCTAAAACTGCTATTTTTTGTTTTTTATAAGTAAGCAATATTGTCTCTCCAGCTTTTACTTTTTCATTATTTGAATCAAATACAATAGGCAAGCCAAAAAGCAACCCGTCTGTATTTCTATTATTTTTAATTACCGAATTGTAGTTATTTTCATCCATAAAACCTTCCAATGGAGAAAAAGATCCAACCATCAAAAGTTCTACATCGCATGCATTTCTCTCGCTACATTCAAACTCATAAGTAGCTTTAGAGATAAGCTCATTTTTAAGGTTTGTATCTTTGATAATTAAATTTTTTAGTTCCCCTCCATAAGGCGGTATTAGTCCATTATTATCTGTTTTAGTTTTTTGTTGTAATTCCATTTTTAAAATTGATAAAGAAAAATTTCGAAAAAAAAAGAGGGGTTTAACCCCCTTTATCTCTTAAGTAGGATTTATGCCTTTCTTCCGTAAAGCTCCCCAATTATTTTTACATCAAGTGGATCTTTTGAACCCATATCTGTATCTGAAGGTTGGATAGCTTCAAAAGTACCAGCAAATTCGTCTGTTTCAGAATCTACATTATTGATTGAAAGAGTAATAACGCCAGTACCGTTTACATCAACTTTAATATTTTCTTTTGCAAGTTCTTCGTCATCTCCTCCTAATGCAACTAAACCTTGAGCATATTCAACACCAGTATTTTTAGCTCTTGCCTTAGGATCTAGAAAGTCACCCGTTCTGTAGTTAGGTGTAAATGTTGAACCACTAACCTCAGTGCCTGGCTCAATTGATGAAGGTAAATCAGCTGTAAGATCTTTTGCTGAGAATGCAAATGGCACTTCTAAACCACCAGGAGTTAATACAGTAATAAGTTGAAAATCAATGCCACCCTTTTCAGTGAAAGTTCCTGAATCTATATCTCCATAAACTTCTGTCACTGTGGTGTTATTTCTAGGACTAATAATTTTTGTAGATACAAATTCTGCAGCTTTTCGTTTTGTCCCTGGCACTTTTACGTAAACTTCTGTTGGATGCATGCATATTCCTTTAAGGCTATCTCCATTCCCTAAAGATATTGATCCGATAAGAGATGAGTCTAATGTAGGACAATCATTAGCTTTTCCTGTGTTAACAACATCTGTGAATTGTGCATTTCCTCTTTCAGAAAAAGCAAATGTTTTAACAGGTACGAAAGCAAAAGTTATACAAATTGAAATAACAAAAGCTAAGAAAGAACGAATTCTCATAATTAAAGTTGCAGTAAAGTTCTGTGACGATAGATTAAAGGTCATCTAATAAGTTCAGTACGGATATTACAAGGGAAAGGACCATAAAAGATAGGACTATTAAATCCTCGAAACAACCCGTAGCTTTTTAGATTTTAAAAAACTGGAATTATTTTAAGCTATCACATTATTTTTAATGATTAAGATTACAAAAAAATACAAATTAAAAAATTTTTTTTATTTTTTTAATGAAATAATTTGGGTTATTAATTTATTTGCTAAATCAATTTTTGATGTTTTTTTAATGTAGTGTTCCATATTGTTAGTATCGAATAACCAACCTTCATTTTGTGCCAAAAAGCCAAATCCTTGACCTTCAAGGTCAATTGGATTTGCGAATAGATAATCACAACCCTTTTGGACAATCTTATCTTTAATTGTCATTCTTGCTTCTTCGATAGATCCTGTAAAAGCACAAAAGCCTACAAAAACTTGTTTATTTTTTTTTGATTTACTAATTGTTTTTAAAATATCTGGGACTAGCTCAAAGTTTTGATTCAAATGAGCATTAATTTGATTTTTTGGAATTTTAGTTGAAGTATCAGAGGTTATCTTGAAATCAGATACTGCTGCATTCATGAAAAAATAATCGCAATTTGATATTTCATTATTAAGTGCCCTTATTAAATCAACACTAGTTTCAATTTCATATCTTTTTATTCCATCAGTAAGATTCTTATCGATTTTCAGAGGCCCGTGAACATATTTTACTTGTGCTCCTCTGAACCTCGCTACTTGAGCAAGAAGTAGGCCCATAGCTCCAGAACTTTTGTTAGTAATGTGTCTTGCCGCGTCAATTTTCTCTGAGGTACACCCTCCAGTTATTAAAATTTCTTTATTAAGTAAATCTTTGCGATACTCATTTTGTTTGTGTGAAGCTATAAATTCAAGAGCTAATTGAATTAGATCATTTGGAGGTATCTTACCGATGCCAATAGCATCACATGCTAAGAGACCTTCACTTGGTTGCAAAGACAAAACATTTTCGTAATTCTGTAAATTCTCATAATTTTTTTGGACAGCTTTATTTAGCCACATTTGTGTATTCATTGCTGGTGCAACAATTATTGGCTTTATATTTGCTATTACGATGCTTGGGATCAATCCCTCTGCATTTCCAGTTACCCATTTTGCTAATGTTGTCGCTGTTAAAGGTGCGACGATTAAAATATCAGCCCAATTACTTAGTTCTATGTGAAGAGGTGTTGATTGACTATCAGACCATTGATCATTTTCTAAAATGCATGGGTTTCTACTTAAAATAGAAAGAGAAAGCGGTTTTATTAATTTTTCTGCATTGTTTGATAAAACGCATCTTATTTCATAATTTTCTTTCGCTAATTGGCTAACTAATAATGGAATTCTTACAGCTGCAATACTCCCAGTTATTAATAAAAGAACTTTTATTTTGGAGTCCTTACTTTTAGTTTTCATCGAAAGGTTCCTGATCTAGGAGATGGATATAATTAGTTGTTAATTCAGGTCTATTGATAGCAAGAGATCTCAGTAAATGCCAGTCATTTAAACCATCAAATGGAGTATTATAGTTATCTTCCTCTAGCCTTTTGGCTAGCTCATGGGTCATTTCCTCATCAAAAGAATTTACTAGTTCCTCACTTATTTTATTTTCAGAAATGAATTTCATATTGAGTTAAGCCAATATATTCTAATAATAAAGCCTCAAGTAATTATTTAAAATTCATATAAGTATTAAGTACATATTTTCAAAGATATGAAAATTTTCAATATTAATAATCTTTGCAAATTTTTGTTAGGCATTTATCTTCATTTTCAGTCATAAATATGCAAACTCACCTTTTCAAAAACAATTTTCCTTAAAATGTGGATGTTAAATTCTATATCATGTCGCAAACCAAGAGAGAGCAAGTCATTAGTCACATACGCTATCTAAGACAAGAGCTCAGAGAAATGCATTTAGTAATAAAAGAAGATGATCTTTTTCCTGAACCAGGCGAATTAAGAGGATTAATGGCTCAGTTGGAAGCATTACTTGAATTAACAGAAGGAAATACTAGAATTCAATCAAAATCTGAAGCGGCTTAGTTTAATGCAAAATGGTTCTTAAACCTCAAAAGACAAAATTTCAGTTAAAAATTGTGGAAAATATTCAGACATTAAGTATTTGGGCTAATAATCCATGGCGAAGATATTCAATATCATTGATTACACTTTTAATTGGCTACTTTTTTGGAAGTTCTCTTGGTATGGTAAGTGCCGTTGTGGAACTCATGGATCCTGTAGCTGCTTTCTTATCAGTAGTTTTTATCGAGATTTTAATAGTTTTAAGAAGAAATTTTAAATTTGAAAGGAAAAAGAAATTTTTAGTACTTTTATTAGATTCCTTAAGATTAGGATTATTTTATGGTTTCTTTACTGAAAGTCTTAAGTTGCTATAAATTTATTTGTTGTTTTTCTGCAATAGATAAAGCAATGCCATTCTTATAGGAATACCATTTGCAACTTGATTATTAATTAAGCAATTAGGATATCCATCTACCACTTTACTACTTATTTCAATATCTCTGTTTATGGGACCGGGATGGAGAATTGGAATTTCTTTATCATTCAAAGATAATTTCTCTGGGGTTAAGCCATAATCCAAACTATATGAATCAATGCTACTTAGTAAATTCTCCATCATTCTCTCTTTCTGGAGTCGTAAAACGATAATCGCATCTGCAATTTTTATTGATTCTTCCAGTGATCTAGAAATTGTTATAGATCCTCTTGATTTAACTGGATCTTCTATTTGATTTGGCGCAGGGGTTTTTAAAAAATTTATAAATTCATCGGGTATTAATGTCTGAGGACCACATAAGATTATGTCAGCGCCGAATGCACTCAAAGCCCAAAGATTTGATCTGGCAACCCTTGAATGATTAACGTCTCCAATTATTAAAATTTTTTTGGAATTTAAAACCTCTGGATTCAGTATTTTTTTGGAAAAGAATTTTATCAATGTATAGATGTCAAGCAATCCTTGGCTAGGGTGACTATGTAATCCATCTCCAGCATTAAGAATCGAAGTCTTGGAATTTATTGCATCAAGTTTTTTAGCGATCTCAAAGGTTATGTAACTTGACGAATGTCTGATAACTAATATGTCTGCCCCCATAGCAGAATAAGTTATTGCCGTATCAATTATTGTTTCGCCTTTTGTTAAAGAACTGGAGGATGGCGCAAAAGTTTGGACATCAGCAGAAAGCCTTTTTGCTGCAAGCTCAAAACTATTTTTTGTTCTTGTACTAGCTTCGAAAAATAAAGACGTTACCAGAGTCCCTTGTAAGGCTGGTATCTTTTTCGTTCCTGCATTATTTAGTGCATCAAATCTATTAGCTAATTCAAATACTGACTCATAATCTTCAATTGAAAAATTAGCTAGTGTGTGGATATGTTTATGAGGCCAAATTTGCATTACGCTTAAAAAGAAGAATGATTATTGAAATTTAGGTGTTCTGTCACCTTTTAATCTTTTACTTACACTCCTACTATTTTTGAGATACCAACGCCATTTTATATTTTTTGCCTTTGATATGCCAATTCTGGTAGTTTGAACAAGATCTTTTTCTTCTAGAATGGATTTTCTTGGAGAAATCCATAAAGAATTTTTGTTAAGAACTTCAAGTGAGTTAAATGAAATGTCTACACCGAAAGTCTTAGTAACTAAGCCAGGTCCAGAAGCTAATCTTTCATTCTTTTTAGATACAAAAACTGATCTTAGTAACACGCCACTCGCAAAATTTTCTTTATCAGTAACTATGTTTAAACAATGATGAATGCCATAAGATTTGTAAATATAAAATGTTCCAGGTTTGCCAAATAATGATTTATTTGATTGAGTCATTTTGCGGTAGCCATGACAGGCCTCTTCTTCTTGTGAATAAGCTTCTGTTTCAACAATAACCCCCTTAACTTGATCTATCTCATTATTTTTTTTTATAAGGTAACAACCTATTAAATCAGGGGCAACAAGTTTGGAGTGCCTATAAAAAAAATTTTTTGGAAATAATTCTTCTTCTATTTTTCAATATTTATTTAATAACATACTAAGCTAAGAAAAATAATAAAGGCTATTAATTAATATTGATTTTCAAAAAGATTTGATTATTTTTTAATTATTTGAAATTCAAGGGATATATTTATAGAATATTCTAAGTAAACTATTCCTAAAAGAGGCAGCATTAAAAGTATGACAAAAATAACAAAAGATGAAGTAAAAAAAGTTGCTCACTTAGCCAGATTGGAACTTAACGAGGATGAAATTAATAATCACGCAGAACAATTAGAAAAAATATTGGAATATATAAAACAGCTTGAAAAAATTGATACAAAAGATGTGCCATGTACAACAAGAGCGATAGAGGTGATAAATATATTTAGAAAAGATGAAAAGAAAAATTCTGATTGCACTGAAGAGCTTTTAGAATTGGCACCATCAAGAGAAGATAAATTTTTTAAAGTACCAAAAATTATAAACGAATAAATTAATTGGATCCTATAAAAGTTTTGTTGACAATCCTAAGTAATAATTTTTTTAGTTTATAACCTGGACATAAATTGATTATTTTTCTTATTTTCCCCCTTTTTTTGCTATGACTTCTAACACCAATAAATAGATCATAAATAAAGTTAAAAATGTCTTCTTTACTTTCAAAAATCCCAACCCTTTGGGGAGAGCCTTTAATGTCCAATAATGGCTTAGTTTTTTCATAGGCTATTTTGTATTCAAACCAAGGAATTGAAGGCCAAAGATGATGTATGAGATGATAATTTTGACCCATTATTAATAAATTCATAAATTTGCTTGGATAAACTCGAGAATTTATCCATTTGTTTCTTGAGCGAAAAGGTCTATGAGGTAGATAATCAAAAAATATTCCTAAAGTGACTCCCACCATTAAGGCTGGTCCGAACCATAGATTATAAATTAAATTCATAAAATCGAACTTTATCCCTGCCAAGATTATTGTTATGAAAATCGATCTTTCAATTCCCCATTGTAGTAATTCGTATTTTCGCCAAAGTTTTCTTTGAAAGAAAAATACTTCATGATAAAAAAATCTTGGAGCAATTAGCCAAATAGGGCCAAAAGTACTGACAATATGATCTGGATCATTTTTGGGGTGATTTACATGAATATGATGTTGGAGATGTACTCTTGTGAAAACTGGGAAACTAAAACCTAAAAGAATTGCTGAGCCGTGACCCATTGCTTGATTTATCCAAGGGATAGGGTGAGCAGCTTTATGACATGCATCATGAATAACAGTACCTTCGATATGTAAAGCTAAGAAGGCTGTTGCTACTAATAAAGGTAGAGGCCAAACACCTCTGTACCATTGCCATATACTGAGAAAAGCAAGAAAATAACCACCAAAAAAAAGACCTAATGTTGGATTCCAAAAACTTGGCGGATCTACGTAATTTTTAATCTCCTTTTGCCAATTAAAAGTTTTTGAAGAACTAGTAATTTTTGTTGTTTTTTTATTGGTTAAGTTTGAAATCGTCTCTTACATTCTTAAAATAATATAACTGATATTTTTATATGATTGTATGTTCTTATCAAAAAAATTTCTTTTAAAAGATATTTAATTTAATTTAATGTGTCAAATTAATCATCTTACAAAAAAAAATTTTTAAAATAAACTTCTTTCAATTATTATTTTATTTGAGCGGTCGTGGCGGAATTGGTAGACGCGCGAGTTTTAGGTACTCGTATCTTCGGGTGTGGGAGTTCAAGTCTCCCCGACCGCACTTAAGGAAATTCTGATAGATGGTTTGTTTATCTATAACAACTACTTATAATTTAATTAAGCAGTTAATTTAATGAATAGTTTTATATTCTATTTGGGAATTTTTTATATAGTAATTGGAACCATTTTTTTATCTGTACCGATAGTTTATCTTGAGCTCGGCAAGCCAAAAGACTTAATAAAAGCTTTTTTAAATTTACTTGTAGGTTTAATATTAATAGTTAAAAATAAAACAATAGATGAATCATTTTTCTTGATTTTTCTTTTCTTCACAGTACTAGTTATTTTTTATTTAGTAGAGCTTTTTTTATCTCGATGGCACCAATTGACAGTTAACGAAAAGAAAAAATTAACTACCTTTTTGGAATTTAAAAATAACTTTTTGAAAATATTAGAAGCTATTAATCTGGGATTTGGCAATTTTACTAAACCTTTTGATTTTTTTAATTTTGGTAGCAATAATAAAAATTCAACCTCAAAAAAGTGGGTAAGAAATGATAATAATGATAATATAAAAGTCTGAAATCAAATAAATCTTTTATTTGAAACTTCCCAAAAAACTACAGTTCAATTAAGAAAGAATATAATAAATAAGATTTATTTAAATAATTCTTTTATCACGAATATCTCTTATACCTTCGTATGAATTCTCAAAATAGTAAAGAACAAAAATCAGACTTTTCTTATAAAGAAACTTTAAATTTACTTAAAACTGACTTCTCAATGCGCGCTAACTCAGTTGTCAGAGAACCTGAGATCCAGGATTTTTGGGCTGACAATAATATTGATTTCCAATTAGGTTCAAGCAATTCGGGTGAAATATTTACATTACATGATGGCCCTCCTTATGCAAATGGAGCACTTCATATGGGTCATGCCCTTAATAAAGTTTTAAAAGACATAATAAATAAGTACAAAACCTTAAGAGGATTTAGAGTACATTTTGTTCCAGGTTGGGACTGTCATGGATTACCTATTGAATTAAAAGTTCTTCAGAATCTAAAATCTCATGAAAGAAAGAATCTTGACACTCTAAATCTAAGAAAAAAAGCAACAGAGTATGCCCATATCCAAATTAATAACCAAATGGAGGGTTTCAAAAGGTGGGGCATATGGGGAGATTGGGATAACCCTTACTTAACTCTTAAGAAAAGTTATGAATCTGCTCAGATTGGAGTATTTGGGAAAATGTTTTTAAATGGATACATATATCGAGGTCTCAAACCTGTGCATTGGAGTCCAAGTTCGAGAACTGCACTTGCAGAAGCAGAATTAGAATATCCTGATGAACATTATTCAAAAAGTATTTATGTTTCTTTAAAAATCACCAAAATATCAGAGGAAATTTTATTAAATTTCATCCAAGAAAATCTTAATATCAAAAAAGAATTTTTTCAAAACAATTCTTTCATAACTGTTTGGACCACTACTCCTTGGACTATACCTGCAAATGAAGCAGTTGCAGTAAATCCACAAATAAAGTACGTTTTTGCTATTGATGAAGAGAAACATATTTACCTTTATGCAAAAGATTTATCTTCTGAAATAAGTAAGAAATTTAATAAAGATTTCAAGGTGCTGTTAGAGGTTAAAGGCTCTAAATTGGAAAATATTGAATATCAACATCCTACTAAAAATAAAAATTGCAGAATTTTAATTGGAGGAGATTATATAACTACAGAATCAGGCACTGGAATTGTTCATACTGCGCCTGGTCATGGGATAGATGATTTTAATGTGGGTCAAAAATATGATTTACCTATAACATGTGTCGTTGACGAAAAAGGTAACTTAAATGAATACTCTGGTCAATTCAAAGGGTCAAATGTCCTAAAAGATGCAAATGATTTAATTATTGAATATTTAAAGGGAAATAATTTGCTTTTACTACAAGAAAATTATAAGCATAGATATCCGTATGATTGGAGAACAAAAAAACCAACTATCTTTAGGGCAACAGAACAATGGTTCGCATCTGTAAATGGCTTTAGATCATCTGCATTAAAAGCAATCGATGATGTTGAATGGATGCCAGCAACTGGAAAGAAAAGAATTTATTCTATGGTTGTTGGTAGAGGAGATTGGTGTATTTCCAGACAAAGGTCATGGGGAGTCCCAATTCCAGTTTTTTATAAAAAAAATGGTAATGAAATTCTCCTTAACAGCGAGACAATTAATCATATTCAAGAACTTTTTAGTCAACATGGAGCAGATATTTGGTGGGATTGGGATATAAAGAATCTATTGCCAGAAAATTATTCAAAAGAATCGGATCTATGGAAAAAAGGGACAGATACAATGGATGTTTGGTTCGATTCAGGATCTAGCTGGGCCGCAGTATGTGAACTAAGAAGTGAATTAAAGTATCCTGCCGATCTTTATTTGGAGGGCTCAGATCAACATCGAGGATGGTTTCAATCCTCTTTGCTAACATCTGTTGCAGTCAACAATAAACCTCCATATAAGAAAGTTTTAACTCACGGTTTTGCACTTGATGAAAACGGAAGAAAAATGAGCAAATCTTTAGGTAATGTTGTTGATCCAAATATAATTATTAATGGAGGTAATAATAAAAAAACTGAACCTGCTTATGGCGCTGATGTTTTAAGGCTATGGGTAAGCTCTGTAGATTATTCAGTAGATGTTCCAATTGGTTCAAATATACTCAAGCAACTTTCAGACGTCTACAGAAAAGTTCGAAATACTGCAAGATATCTTCTAGGTAATATTCATGATTATGATCCTGGAATTGATAGTTTTGAAATTGATCAATTGCCTCTCTTAGATCAATGGATGTTAGGAAGATTAGTTGAGGTTACAGATCAAATATCAAATGCTTATGAAAATTATGAGTTTTCAAAATTTTTTCAAATCTTACAAAGTTTTTGCGTTGTAGATCTATCAAATTTTTATTTGGATATTGCAAAGGATAGATTATATGTAAGTTCTAAATCACAATTCAGGAGAAGATCATGTCAGTTTGTTATGTCAAAAGTTGTTGAAAATTTAGCAGTACTTATTTCTCCAGTTCTTTCTCATATGGCTGAAGATATTTGGCAAAATATTCCCTATGCAACTACTGAAAAATCAGTATTTCAAAGAGGATGGCCAATATTTTCGCAGTCATGGAAAAATAAAATTCTTAATGAGCACATTGCAAATTTAAGAAATTTGAGAGTTGAAATTAACAAGGCTATAGAAGGATGCAGGAATAAACAAATTATTGGAGCAGCTTTGGAAACTGAAGTTAATTATTTACCTGAGGATCAAGTTGTAAAAGATTCACTGACTTGGTTAAAAGAATTTGGCAATCAAGATGTAGATTTATTTAGGGATTGGCTTATAGTATCAAACTTCCAAATGGTCTCCGATTTGGTGGAGAACTCTCTAATTATTGATAACAATGCACTTGGGAAAATTCAAATAACAAAAGCTCATGGTCAAAAATGTGATAGATGTTGGCATTATCAAAAAGAAATTTTTAATGGAATCCAAAACACAAAATTATGCAAAAGATGTTCGAATATTATTAATCTTGAATTTACTTAAATCCAGTTTTTTTGATTTAAAAAGAAAATTGAGTTTTGATTTTCTCTTATAAAATTATCTTGTGTTTTTGTTAAGGGTGCTTTATAAAGTTTAAAGTTTGTAAGTATATAAGGAAATGCTATAACTTTTTTTTCTAAATCTATTTCAATTGGATGAGTTGTTGAGCTACTGAAACCTTTGAAAATAAGTATTTCTAATTGTTCTTTATGATTTTCTTTTAGAATGAAGCCTTCTAGTTTAAGTATCCTATTAGGTAACACGGAACTTATTTTTTCTAAATTATTTAATAAATCAAGTTCTACCATTTTCAGAGAAGCAAGAGTTTCTTCCATTTTTTGGTAATTTAATTATTGACCATTGAATCAAGCCTAAAGTGTATATTAATAATGAGAATAATCCTAAAAATTTTGCTACGGGTTGAGTAAAGTTAGCTCCGAAAAAAAATTTAAATAAATTTTTGATAATAATATAGAAATTTGAAGAAGGCTCTAGCCATATTTCACATGCAGCCGAATTAATAAAAGAAAAGCAGTTAAAGTTTCGTAAACTTTGAATTAAAAAATTGAGAGAAATAAACGTTAGCGACCATCTCCACACTTTTGTAGTTGTTATGAGGGAGTAAGACAAATCATATTCTTTCAATTCATCATTAATATCGGTCCAAAACCAAACTGAAATTGTCATTAATAACGTTGAAATATTTATAACAAGGAGAGAATAATTATAATTTCCTATTAAAAGTAAAAGGCTTATAAAAAATAAGAGGGATATTTTCCAATAAATTGATAGAAGCTTATTAACAGCTTTGTTTCTAGTTTTAGTTGACCAGAAGAATAATGTAACAGGAATACCAATTAGGAAAATTATCGAAAGTTGAAAAGATAGCCAAATAGAAAGTTGATTAAAAACGTTCAAAACTTTTTCTTTTTATATACATAATAATTAAACATCAAACTGTTACTTTTTCCCTTACTTTTGTCATAGTTATGAATATTATGATTCTTTTTATTATTACTTAGTAGTAGATTAATAATCGTATGAGACAGCATGTTAATCCTCTTAGTAAAAATTTTAATGAAATTGAGAGAATCCCCTCTTTGATTGAAATATTTAGTGATCCTAAATTGAATCTTCATTTAGATATAGGTTGTGCTGCTGGTGAGTTTCTTTTTGATTTAGCTTTAGAAAACACTTGTTGGAATTATTTAGGGATTGAAATACGTGAGCAATTAGTTAAAAATGCTAAATTAAAATTGCGAGAAAGAGAAATCAAAAATTTATATTTTGCTTTTGGTAATGCTAATAACATTCTGAATGATGTCCAGAGTGAATGTATTATTAAAAATGTAAAAAGTATTTCTTTTAATTTTCCCGATCCATGGTTTAAGAAGAGACATTATAAAAGACGTGTAATTCAGCCAGAATTTATTAATTTACTATCTAATTCATTGAAAAGAGGATCCCTTATCTTTATCAAAACTGATGTAAAGAATTTATTTGAATATATGGATTGCACCATAACTAGTAATTTTAATTTTAAAATAATAGAAGAGAAGGATATTAGTTTTTTCGAAAGTTTTAATCCAAATAAAGTTAAAACAAATAGGGAAAAGTATGTAATTGATAACGGTCTTGAGATTTTTGAAGAAATTTATATAAAAATCTAATTCGAAATTAATTTATTATTTTATTAATTTCTATAAAAAGTTTGTTTGTTATTTCACTTGATAAAGAATCAACTTTTTTCTGATTTTTGGCCTCAACAAGAACTCTCATTAGGGGTTCGGTGCCACTTGGCCTAATAAATACTCTACAGTTTTCTGAATAAGTTTTCTGCAAATTTTCTATAGTTTGATCAATTAAGATTTTGGTTTTTGGATTTATCTTATTTATATTAAAATTCAAATTAATGTTGGTTAGTTTCTGAGGAAACGGGTTGAAACTGCTTTGAAGCCAGTTATCTAAAGTGATATTTTTCTTCTTGCAGTATTTGGCTATTTGAAGTGCGGTCAATATTCCATCCCCAGAAAAGTTATTAATTTCTGAAAGTATATGACCTGACTGCTCGCCTCCTAAAACAGCTCTTTTTTCCTTAATTGCGTCATGAACATATTTGTCTCCTACATCAGTTCTGTGCAAAATCCCTCCAATTTTATTCCAGGCCTTTTCAAAACCTAAATTTGCCATTTGAGTTGATATTAGTAAATTATTTGCAAGAATCTTTTGTTCCATAAGTTCTCTACCCCAAAGAAAAAGAATATGATCGCCATCCAATACATTCCCTTTAGAATCTATCCCAATTACTCTATCGGCATCACCATCAAAGCTAAATCCCATATCTGCAGGATTTTCTTCTAATGCTTTTTTTAATGGTTTGAGGTTAGTAGAACCGCAGTTCATATTAATTTTATAACCATTTTTTGAATTATTAATAACTCTTACATCAGCTCCAAGATTCTGAAAAATTGTTTTTGCGCAGGTTGTCGCTGATCCATAGCATGTGTCTAATATTATTTTTATACCGCTTAAATTTTCCCCACCCATTGATTGAATGAGGCTTTTCATATAAATATCCATAAGCTCTCTATTGGGTTGTAAAGAGATCTCTTTTGTGGCAATTGATAAATTTTGATCTTGTTTTTGAATTAAATCTTGAATTTTATTTTCAAAATTTTTGGTAATTTTTTGACCATTATGATCAAAGATTTTTAAACCATTATATTCGGGTGGATTATGACTGGCAGATATCATTATGCCGCTACTCATTTTTTCTTGTTTGATTAAAAAAGGGATAGCTGGAGTAGGACATATTCCAAGATTTATAAATTTTTTGCCACTCGCATTTATACCTTTTGTTATTGCCTGAAGTAGGATATCTCCACTAATCCTTGTATCTCTTCCAATTAATATTGGATTATTATTTTCTAAATTCGAACCCAAAGCATATCCAACTTTATAGGCTAGAGAATAAGTTATCTCTTTATTAAATCTTCCTCTTATCCCATCAGTTCCAAAGATTGATTGCATAATTAGAATTCAGGAATCAAATATATTTTGATTTTCATTTAGTTTATTTTATCAGTTGATTAAAAGGTAACCTGTTTAAATTCTCTTTATATCTTTAACTTATTTAAAATGTCTTTAGCTAGTAAAAATTAATAATGCAAACTGAGAGCAGAGAACAGCTATTAATCACAAATTTAAAAGCAATAATCGCTTTAGTTATTGTCGTTATTTTTATTTTTTTGGTGTTTTTTAGAAATAACTTTTTTCAATCAACTTACCTCCTTAAGAGTTTTGGAGAATTATCTGTTGATCCTGAAATAGCCTTTAATAACGATAAGCCTACCTTTCTCGAGTTTTATGCTGAGTGGTGTGAAGTTTGCAAAGAAATGGCTCCAAAAGTATCTCTTTTAAAAGAGGAATACGAAAAAGATATTAATTTTGTTTTCTTAAATGTTGATAATCAAAAGTGGGATAAATATATACGCAAATTCGATGTGAATGGTATTCCTCAAATAAATCTTTTTGATAGAAAAGGTAATTTAATATCTACCTTTATTGGTAAACAAGAAGAATTAACAATAAGAGATTCTATTGATCAACTAGATAACAAAGCAAAATATAAAAAGGAAATTTTTAATAATGAATTTTCAAAAATCAAAGAAAATCAAAATTATGTGTTAAATCCTAGAAGTCATGGATAATTCTTACCAACTTAAAGATTTTGATACAATCGGGAAACTTTGTTTGAAAATAAATTTGCAATTTTGGGCAATTAATTTGTGTTCTTCTTGTGTACCATGAGCTGATCTTAAGTGAATGTAATGTATCCATGATCTGCATGATCCAGACATGTAGATTCTCGTTGGAGTTGCTAACGGTAAAATAAATCTCGCACATTCTTTAGCTACTCCTTCAGAAAGTAAATCTTCATATAATTCTGAAGCAGCTTTAAAATGTGAAGCGATTTTTGTATTGAATCTTTGTTTTAACTCATCAGGGAGGTCAGGAATAGAATTTTGCCTATTTTTAAAATCTTGTCTTCTCAACTCTGGTAAAGGGATATTCCCCAATTGTGAGCTATCAGCATATCTCTGTGAAAATTCCTGAAAAGTAAATGATCTATGTCTTAAAATTTGAGCTGCAATTCCTCTATTAGTTTCTATTTGTAAGGTCATAAATGACTGTTCAAATACACTCCAATGTTCATGTTTAATGCAATAACTCAATAATTTTGAATAATCTTCATTGTTCTGATTGTTTGGATTGCTTACTCTTGCGATGTAAGCCATCGTTTTTTCTGCATCAGGAGTTAACGAAATCAGTTCAACTTTACTCATTTTAGATCTTTGCTAGAGTTACTTTTTCTGGTTGATTTTGATATTTACCTTTTCTATCTTCATATGTTGTAGAGCAAGGATCACCTTCAAAAAAGAGTAGTTGGCAGATACCTTCTTTAGCATAAATTCTACAGTCTGCACCTGAACTATTACTAAACTCTAAAGTTAGGTGGCCTTCCCATCCTGCCTCTGCAGGAGTTGTATTAACTATAATTCCCAATCTGGCGTACGTACTTTTGCCTATACAAATTACAGTTATATTTTCCGGCACTTTCATCTTTTCTAAAGCCACACCTAAGCCATAGGAGTGCGCAGGAAGAATAAAAAAATCTCCATCATCATCATGATGAAGAGTAGTTTTTTCTAAATTATCGGGATTAAACTTTTTGGGATTCATCACAGTTCCTGGGATATGTCTAAAAATCAGGAATTCTTTTGATGAAAGTCTTAAATCATAACCATAAGAGGAACATCCGTAACTCAAAACTGGTTTTTGTTGATTATTAGGCTCAAGATGCCGCACCAAATTTGATTGAAAGGGGTATATCATTCCCTCAGACGCTTTTTGATTTATCCAGAGATCATTTTTTAGCATTGTTTTATGAGCGAAGTTGGGTAATTTGATTGGCCATTAATAATAAATCTTTAGGAATATCTGTACCAGTAAGGATTACATCTCCTGAAATAAATCTGTTTCCAAGTGTTGAAATCAAATCATCCTTATCAATAATTTTCATCTTAATTGCGAGAAAAATTTCATCAAGTATGATTTGATCCTTTTTACCAGAAAGTAATTCTTTTTTGCAAAAATTCCATAATTCATAAGTAGATTCATGAATGGATTTTTTTAAATCTTTATTATTTTCAATTTCTTCAGAATCATATTGATCAAAGGAATGTGATGATCTTACCCAAGTTAAATTGCCACAGAGCTCTACTGCGTTTGCAATTCCTTGTTTTACGCCACCTTTCATGAATTGGACTAAAAGTACTTCCCTACCAAGAGCAGCATTTCTTAAAGAATCTCTAATGATAGATGAATAACTTCCTCTGAACGAAGATTGATAGATTTGAATTTGCCCGTTTTGTGTAAATCTCTTAAAGTTTTTTTTGTCTCCGGAACTTATCTCTACTACATCAGGATTAATTTTGTAAAAACTGTTAGATGAACTAATTACCATTATTTTAGATTTCTTTTTTATATGTAGTATAATTTCAATTTCTCTACCCTGCATATAGTGTAATTTTACTTAAAAAAAAATTTGAGAAAGTTAAAAATGGCAGAGAGAAGAAAATATAGAAATCAATAAGTATTGAAAAATGTTACTGTTGATACAAGATATTTCAATGTGGCTTCTTAAATTTTTTAAAAGTCAAGATATTTATGATACCTTCTTCTCGAGGATTCAGCCGCTTTAGTTCGTCGCAATCCGGGCAAAGTAAAATTAACTCTGTTGGTGAACGTTTTCCAATAAATAGAACTTTAATGGAAGTAATTAAAGGTCTAGAAGGTGCAAGCACAGAAATGGTTGAGAGATCTAAAACAATATTTTTCCCGGGGGATCCTGCTGAGAGGGTTTATCTGATAAGAAGAGGCGCAGTACGATTGTCAAGAGTTTATGAGTCAGGTGAAGAGATAACTGTTGCTCTTTTAAGAGAGAATAGTCTCTTTGGCGTTTTATCTCTTCTAACAGGTCATAGATCTGATCGTTTTTATCATGCAATAGCATTCACAAGAGTTGAAATGATAACAGCACCAGCGAATTCTGTTTTAAGAGCAATAGAGGAAGATGCCTCAGTCGGACTATTATTATTGCAAGGCCTTTCAAGTAGGATCCTACAAACAGAAACCATGATTGAAACTCTTACTCACAGAGATATGTCTTCTCGTTTAGTGAGTTTTTTAATGGTTCTTTGTCGAGATTTTGGAGTTGCAAGTGAAAAGGGTATTACAATTGATTTGAGACTTTCACATCAAGCCATTGCGGAAGCTATTGGATCAACTAGAGTAACAATTACGAGGTTATTGGGAGATTTAAAAGATTCAGGGCTTCTCACTATTGAAAGAAAAAAGATTACAGTATTTGATCCAATAGCTCTTGCAAAAAGATTTAATTGATTCATCATTAATTATGATATAAAGAGTGTATGAAATATTGTGGCCTGGATTTTAATTGTTTTTTTAATATTACTCGGAGGATTAATTGCACCTTTTGGCGATCTGCTTGGTACAAGGATTGGTAAGGCAAGATTTAGTATCTTAAAATTAAGACCAAAAAAGACAGCAACAATTGTTACAGTAATAACTGGAGGTTTTATTAGTGCAATATCTATAGGGTTATTGATTTTAGTTAGTGAAGAATTTAGGCAAAGACTTTTTGTTGATATTCCTTTTTTACAAAAGACTTTGGATGAGAGTAAAAAGGCTCTTCTTCCTTTGCAGAAAGAAAGGGAGATGCTTGAGGATAAGATTATCAATAAAGAAAAAGAATTAAATAGATTAAAGAGTAACGTTAACGAATTTAGAAGAGGGAACGTAGTCATTAAGAGAGGCCAAACAATATTTATTGCACAAGTTACTTCTAATCCAGATATAAAATTAGATCTAGGCAAGATTTACAAGAGTGCAGATAAATATGTTCAGAAGATTGTAATCCCAAGTAAAAAAGAAATAAAAAATATTCTTCTTTGGAGAACTAGTGATATTTCTGAAATTGAGGCTGTAACAGCAAAAGGAGGCAGTTGGGTCATATTGATTAAATCAGCAACTAATGTTTTGAAAGGAGATAATTTTGTTTTTGTATACCCAGAATTGCTACAAAATAAAATCATCGTAAGAAGAGGCGAAATTATTACGAGCGAAATTTTTGAAAAAAAAGATTTTGATTATAAAAATATAAATTCAAATATTAAAACTTTGTTGAGAAAAACAAGAGATGAAATCAAGTTAAGAGGTTCCATTGCTAACGAAATTACTACAAGAGGAGACTTTATTAAAAAAATTAGAGATTCGTTAAAGATTAATCAAAATAATAAATATCGATTAGAAGTTATATCCTTAAAAGATAGTAAAACGGCAGACCAAATAATAGTTGAGTTAAACATTACTAAATTATAATCCTATATGAATAAAGTAATATCTATCGATCCTGGGAAATCTAAATGTGGGTTAGTTTTGGCTGAAATAACTGAAAAAAAAGTTTATGAAGCCATCGTTCTGAAAAGTGGATTACTTGTAGATTATTTAAGAAAGTTAAATACACTAGAAGATATTTCAAAAGTTATTATTGGTAATGGTACAACTAGTAGAGAGATCATAGATGATCTGGATTTTTTAAAAAAAGAAATAATAACTGTTGAAGAAAAAAATACTACTTACAAAGCTAAAGCAAGATATTTCGAACTTTTCCCAATTAAAGGTTTGAAGTTTTTAATTCCTAGGGAAGTTTTTATTCTTAATAAAAACCTCGATGCAATATCAGCTTTAATAATTTTAGAGGATTATTTCAAAAAGAAGTTTACTTTGAATGAAAATATAGATCTTAAAACCTGGCTGAAATAGTAAACTTATACTCATTACCTGCTTCTAATTCATAATCTTTTTTTAATAGAAATCTTAATAACGCACCCTCAATTAATGCTCTTCCTAAAGGGGGATTCACTTGTAATAATCCATTATTAAAAGACCATATAAAAGTCCATTTAAATTGACTTGCTTCAACAATTCCTCTAATTTGCTTTTTTGAGAAGCAATACTCTTGAACACTTAAATTGGCTATTGTTTCTGGTTTTGGCCGCATTAGTTAAATTTGGTCTTTATCAAAAGAATTTAAATCATTTATTATATATTCTTCTTTTTTAGTATTTAATTGTTCGAGGGATTCTATAACCCTCTTATATACGTTATCCAATATTGATTGCTCTTCTAAAGAAATATTCCCTAATACATGTGAAATAGTATTGAAATTATTTGTTTCTTTTAATGCAGGTGAGCCAATTCCAATTCTTATTCTATTAAAATTTTGAGTTTGCAATTTTTCAATGATGCTTTTAAGCCCATTATGTCCACCTGAGCTCCCTTTTTTTCTAAATCTTATTTTTCCAAGTGGAATGTCTTTATCATCTAATATTATAAAAATCTGATCTAAATTAATTTTGTACCAATCTATTATTGCTTTTACAGCCTCACCACTATTATTCATAAACGTATTTGGTAAAAATAACCTAAAAATGGAATCATTGGTGTTGAATTCTGAGTGGTAACTTTTAAGTTTATCCTTTAATAAAAAATTTGAATTATGTTTTTTTGAAAGATTTTCAAGCAACAAAAAACCGATATTATGTCTAGTTTTTGAATATTTTTTACCTGGATTTCCCAAACCAATTAAATATATTTGATTCATGATGTATTTTTATATCTCTTTTCATTGAGAATTATAAATATTTAAACAGATTATAACTATATCTATACAAACTAAAAATCCAAAAAAGTTTATTTAATCTTATTCAGATACATTAGATGCTTTTTTTATGAAGTTTCAGGAATTCTGGTTTAGTTCCAATCAACTGAGAAACCCTGCAATAGAAGAGATTGGTTATAAATTTGTAAAAGAATAACTAAAAAGATTAGAAGTAGCAGGCCTATGACTGTCATCACGGGTACTGCTCCCCAACCAGGTACAACTTTGCCTTGACCTGAATTGCCAATCGCTTTTAAAAGACTTCCCAATGCTGTTTTTTGACCCATGTTAAATTCACAAAATCGAATATTATTTCGCTATTGTATAAGAACTTATACATAAATTGTTTACAAACTTAGCAAAATTGATGCAAACTTTATCATCTGCTCCAGATCCTGCAGTTTCCATAGCAGTAACAATTCTGGCTTTACTTTTAGCTCTGACTGGCTTTGGTCTATGGACTGCATTTGGACCTAAAGCTGCAAAGCTTACCGATCCTTGGGATGATCACGATGATTAATCTTACTTAAAGTATTTCAAAATTTTCCAAAAATACAAAAAGTAAACCTTTTACCATAATTTAAATATAAATTTAATAAGATATAAATCTGTCAGCACACTTTTTCCATGCTCGCCTTAAAAATCTCTGTTTACACTATCGTTTTTTTCTTTGTTGGTATTTTTCTCTTTGGGTTTTTAGCAAGTGATCCAACTAGAACTCCAAATAGAAAAGATTTAGAAAGTCCCCAAGACTAATTTTTAATCAATTTACATTGAATACAGGAATATCAAAAAAAATAATATTTTCTTATTTATTGTTTATAAGTTTCATACAACAGTCAAAATCTTCTGACTTTCATAAAATTAATAAAAGTGAAAATAATCAAGATTTAAACTTTAGTTTGTTAAAAAAATTAAATAATAAAATTCCATCGAATTCATCACTTAGTCATAGTTTTGAGATAAATCCTACAGAAAACAATTTTTTAGATGAAAATTCAGCTCCTCTAATAGCAGCTAGCTTAATTCAAAAGCAAGAGGAGTTATTAATCCAATCAGATAAACAGTCTGAAATAAATGATGTTTTATATGCAGAAGGCAACGTATCTGTTTCTTACAGAGGGAAACTGCTTGAAGCTGATAATTTAATTTATGATAAGTCAAATAAAAAAATTAGTGCTGAAGGAAATATAACGTTGGTTTTTGGCGAGCAAATACTTAGAATGTCTAAACTTGTTTACAATTTTAATGACGAAAGTGGATATTTATTAGATGTTAAAGGTTTTATAAATTCTGATAAGTTAATTACAGACATCTCAAAAAATTTTTATGATTCAGATATTCAAAAACTTCGTGAATTACTGAATTTACAAAAAAAAGAAGTTTTAAATACTCCTGATAAGGTTAATAATTGGATTTTTTCTACTGAAAAAATCAGTATTGATGGCAAAAAATGGAAAAGCAATAAAGCAATATTTTCTAATGATATCCTCCAATTTCAACAAGTAAAAATAGAGATGAATTCATTGGAAGTTCGCTCTTTAAAAGATGAACTGAGATTTAAGTCTTCTTTGAATTATTTAGTTTTAGATGAAAATGTTTCAATCCCATTTTGGGCTGGTAATCGAGCGCTAAGTAAATCCAGAAAAAACTTTGATTCAAAAGCTAGTTGGTCAATTGGTTATGACAACTTAGATAAAGATGGTTGGTTTATTGGTAGAAAACTTAACTCTATAGATTTAGCTGATGATTTTATTATTGATTTAGAACCACAATTTTTGATTCAGCGTTCACTAAATGGACAAACAAAGAGTTTTGTAAATGAGGGAGATGCAATCACTGGAGAAAAGGTCAAAAGAGATGCTGAATTTGCTGACTATTTTGGGTTGAAATCTCGAATAACAGGGAAAGTAGATAATTGGGATTTGGAAATAGTTAATCAAATAAACTCCTTGGATATTAATAAATTTTCTGATGCGCTTAGATTTAAATCTATTTTGAACAAAGAAGTTACTTTTTTAAATGATAAATGGGATAAAAGTTTTTACGGAGTTTATAGAGATAGAGTATGGAATGGCTCATTGGGAGAGGCTGAAATTTATTCAGGATATGGCTCAAAATTAGAAAAAAAACATATTTGGGAAGAAAATGGTATTACTAATACTGAAATTTTATCTTTTGGTTTGGCCCAGTTAAAAGGAGAGGAGTTAATTAGTAAAAAATTAGTTGAAAGTCTTAAAGGGAATATATTTTACTCATTAAATCAAAACATTCCATTAAGCGTTGATAAGCCTAAAAACAAAACTATTGATATTTCCTCTGAATATGCCCATGAGCCAATTAAAAAAGGGCTAAGTTTAAATACGAGACTTGCAGCATCATATTCTCTATATGAAGATGAAAACCATCAAGAATATATTGGTTTAGGTTTTGGCCCAGAGTTGATTTTAGGTAATCTTAAATCTAAAACTTTTGACTATACAAGAATTAGTATTTTCCCTTTTTATAAATTTAAAAATGGAGAAAGTGTATTTAAATTTGATAATGTTTCTGACAAATTTACTTTAAATATTGGTTTTGATCAACAACTTTTTGGCCCAATTATTCTTAAAAGTAATGGAACATTAAACTTAGATGGCGACTCTAATGATTATGGTGAATTTATAGACTCTAAAATTTCATTAAATTGGAAAAAAAGATCTTATGAAGTTGGTTTATTTTATCAACCCCATAACAAAGCAGGAGGAATTTCTTTTGGTCTCTTTGGATTCAAATAACTAGAAGCAATTTGCGTTAAATTCAAAATAGGGTAAAGAGTTAAATTTATTTTCAATTAGATTTTCATTCTCAAGTAGGGCTGAGGTTGCATCCCATTCTCCAGATAAAAACATATTTCTTGAGCTCTCCTTAATAGCTAGATTTAAATTGAAATATTTAGATTTTGCTAAGGAATTTTTTAGATCAATTTCTAAGAATAGACTTTTACCATCATTATATTTTTGAATATCTTCTATTGTTTTTTTCGGAAGCGTGAAACATGGAATCCCAATTGCAATACAATTACTATAAAAAATATCCGCAAAACTCTCACCTATTATCGCTTTTATGCCCCATCTCATAAGTGCTTGAGGGGCATGTTCTCTACTGGAACCACATCCAAAATTACTATTTACAATAAGGATTTTTGCATTTTTGTTTACCTCTAGATCGAAAGGGTGCCTACCCTCTAAAGTTTCTCTATCGTCTTTAAAAACAGATTCACCTAATGAATTAAAATCAACACACTTTAAGAAACGAGCAGGAATTATTCGGTCCGTATCAATGTCGTTACCAATCAATGAGATGCATTTCCCATCTATTTCTGAAATTTTTCCAATTGGAGGGGTAAATTCAGATTTCATTATTTTATAAATTCTCGAACGTCACTTATTTTCCCATTTATTGCAGCTGCAGCAACCATTGCCGGACTCATTAGAAGTGTTCTTCCACTTGGAGACCCTTGCCTACCTTTAAAATTTCTATTACTAGAACTAGCACTAACTTGATTACCTATAAGCTTATCTGAATTCATTGCTAAACACATTGAGCAACCAGGCTCTCTCCATTGAAATCCAGAATCCTGAAAGATCTTATCAAGTCCTTCTTGTTTAGCTTCTAGTGCCACTTTTTCTGAACCGGGTACTACAAATGCTTTAACATTCTTAGATACTTTTTTGTCTTTTAATACTTTAGCTGCAACTCTTAAATCACTGATTCTCCCATTTGTACAACTACCTATGAAACAAACATCTACAGGAGTATCTTTGATTGATTGACCTGGGTTGAAACCCATATATTTATAAGCCTCTTCAGCAACTAATTGGTCATTTGGAGACATGTCACCTAAAAGAGGGATTTTTTGATTAATGCTTATACTTTGACCGGGTGTAATGCCCCAGGTTACGGTTGGTTCTACTTTTGAAGCATCTAATTTTATTACATCATCATAAATAGATTTTTCATCGCTTTGTAATGATTTCCACCATGTGAGAGCTTTATCCCACTGCTCATTATTTGGGGCACATAATTTATTTTTAATATAACTAAAGGTCTTTTCATCAGGGTTGATGTAGCCGCATCTTGCCCCCCCCTCAATAGACATATTGCATATTGTCATTCTTTCTTCCATTGATAATGCGCTAATCGCAGGCCCTGCGAATTCATAGGCAAAACCTACACCAGCTTTTACACCAAGTTTGTTTATGATGTGAAGTACTAAATCCTTAGCATAAACCCCATTAGATAATTGATCATCACACCAAATCTGCCTTACCTTCAATTTATTCATGGCTATGGTTTGGGTAGCAAGAACATCTCTTACTTGGCTTGTACCTATCCCAAAGGCAATTGACCCAAAAGCTCCATGCGTTGAAGTATGTGAATCTCCACAAGCGATTGTCATTCCGGGCTGCGTTAGCCCCAATTCTGGAGCTACTACATGT
Organism: Prochlorococcus sp. AG-418-G18; assembly: GCA_003214215.1. GTDB lineage: Bacteria > Cyanobacteriota > Cyanobacteriia > PCC-6307 > Cyanobiaceae > Prochlorococcus_A. Next base: position 92,652 of record QCLX01000001.1, read on the forward strand.
ACTATTCCTTGATTACCGCTACCAATATTAAAAAATTTTATTTTATGTTCTAAGCAGTTCTTTTCAAGTGTTTCTATCATTTGCTCTGCAAGATTATCATTGAAAGGTCTGCTTTGATTATCAGTCGGCACAATATGATCAACTGTAGCGACAGTTCTATTAGGGAATTTTACTTTTAAATTTTTGTCTTTTAAATCACCAAACGCTTGAGGACTTGTCACTTCATGGATGAGATGAAGACCAATAAAAATTTGATCTGAGCCACCAGGAAGACCAGAAACTTTGTGTAAATCCCAAACTTTATCAAATAAGGTATTTTGACTCAATTTATAAAAAAATTATTTACTGTTTGATAATAGGATTAATCTGAGGCTGTTCAAACATACATTTACACTTAGTGTTTGAATTTCTATTCTATTTCTAGTTGAATTAAATAGTTTTTTGATATTAGTAATATGATTATTTGGTCCTGAAATTGAGATATAGACAAGTCCAACCGGTTTGTCTTGACTGCCTCCGCTAGGACCAGCTATTCCACTAATGGCTATTGCCCAATCTGCTCCTAATTGCTCTTTAATATTAATTGCCATTGCTTCACAAACTTCTTCAGAAACAGCTCCGTATTCTGTGAGCTTTTCTTCAGAAATATTTAATAATTTATTCTTTAGCTCATTACTGTAGGAAACAATACTACCTTGAAAAACTTGAGATGAGCCTGATATTGATGTTAGCGATGAAGATAGAAGCCCCCCGGTGCAAGATTCAGCAAAAACAATAGTTTGATTCCTCTTGGTCAATTCTTTTATTAAAACGCTAGGAAGAGTATCATTATCCTCTCCATAAATAAATTTAGAAAACTCTTTTTTTAATTTTTCTTTTACAGGTTTAATTATATTTTTTGCTTCTAGGTTATTCTTTGCTCGCGCCGTGATTCTGAGTTTAACTTCTCCTAAGTTTGCATATGGAGCAACAGTCGGGTTTTTAAGATTTAATAGATCGTTAATTTTTTCTGCAACACTAGATTCTCCAATGCCTGTAAATTTAAGAGTATTTGAAAAAAAGGAATAGCTATCTGAGAATTTGGTTTTAATGAAATCAATGGCTGTCTCTTCCCACATAGTTTTCATTTCACTGGGTACTCCAGGGAAAGTTAGAATAGTAAATCCTTTAACTGGTTCCCAAATCATTCCTGGGGCAGTGCCTCTATGGTTATTAATTACTTGAGCATTTTTTGGGAAGAAACATTGTTTCCGTAAGCTAGAAGAATTATCGTGGAGCTTTGAGTTTGAAAGTTTTTGTTTAAGTTGATCCCATAGGTGCGGCCTTTCAAAAAGAGATACATTAAAAGATTTGGCTATTGCTTCAGTAGTTAAGTCATCCGGGGTGGGGCCCAAGCCACCCGTTGTAATAAGAAGATTACTTCTTTTTGAAATTTCTTGAATTACTTTTATAATTCGATCACAATTATCACCTACAGTTGATTGCCTATAATGATTTAAGCCTAATTGAGACAACTGTTCAGAAATCCATTGAGCATTTGTATTTATTATATTTCCTAAAAGTAGCTCTGTTCCAATAGAAAGAATTTCAACCCCCTTGGAATTAGGACTCATTTAACTGATGCTTCAAGTTTGTTTTCATAAAGAGGAAAACGATTACATAAGGTTAATACTCTTTCTTTGCATTGACTTTCAATCAGTGAATCGTTTGGGTTAAGTAATCTATCAGCAATAATTTCGCCTACTTCGGCAAAAGCATTCTCATTAAAGCCTCTAGTAGTTAAAGCGGCAGTACCCAGTCTTAGCCCGCTGGTCACGAAAGGTGATTCAGGGTCAAATGGAACAGTATTTTTATTAGCAGTTATATTCACTTCACTTACGAGCAAATCAGCAATTTTACCAGTCATATTAATACTTCTCAAATCGAGTAAAACAATATGGTTATCAGTGCCTCCACTAACGATATCAATACCTCTATTTATTAAAGTTGTACCAAGTACTTTGGCATTTTTTATTACTTGTTTGGAATAATTAACGAAATCTGGCTGTAAGGCTTCTCCAAATGCAACTGCTTTAGCGGCAATAATATGTTCTAGGGGACCACCTTGAGTTCCAGGGAAAACAGATTTATCAAATTTCTTTCCAAATTCTTCATCCTTACACAAGATAAGTCCGCCTCTAGGCCCTCTTAATGTTTTATGCGTAGTTGTAGTTACTACATCACAATAAGGTATTGGATTCGGGTGAAGTTTACTTGCTACTAGACCGGCGATATGTGCAATATCAGCCATTAAGAATGAACCAACTTCATCTGCAATATTTCTAAATGATTCAAAATCGATTGTTCTTGGATAAGCAGAATATCCGCATATGATCAATTTTGGTTTTGCTTCAAGTGCTATCTCTCTTATCTCATCAAAATTTAATTCACTAGTTTCTTTATTTACACCATAGTGAACTGCATTGAACCACTTACCACTCATATTTACTGGAGATCCATGAGTTAGGTGTCCACCATGAGATAAATCCATCCCCATGATTGTGTCGCCAGGTTTAAGTAGACTTAGGAAAACAGCAGCATTTGCCTGTGCACCACTATGGGGTTGAACATTAGCCCAATTTGCATTAAATAATTTTTTCGCTCGCTGGATAGCTAATTCCTCGATTTCATCAACAAATTCACATCCCCCGTAATATCTTTTTTGAGGTAATCCCTCGGCGTATTTATTGGTAAGGACGGATCCTTGAGCCTGCATAACAGCAATTGATGCGAAGTTTTCACTTGCTATTAACTCAAGATGAGTTTCCTGTCTATTTTTTTCAGAGTTGATAAAATTGGATATTACTGGATCACTTTCTTTAAGATTTTGAAGAATATTCATTGAATTTGATGAGTAATACCCATAATATAGACGATATTTTTTAGAAAAATATAAAAAGAATATTTCAGAATTTTAAACGCGCCTGGAGAGATTCGAACTCCCGACACCCTGATCCGTAGTCAGGTGCTCTAATCCACTGAGCTACAGGCGCATAATTATGTAATATCTCTGTTTCAGGGCCTCTTAGTCAACAAAATTTCGGGTAAAATATCTATTATTAACAAACTCATTATCAATATGCCTATAAAGTGGTACGGAAATGGTGATTTAGAAGATCCCATTTATAAACATTTTTCTCGAATAGTAAATTTTGTTATTCACTGCATGATATTTACTGCGATTGTAAGTGGCTCTTGGCTTCTAAAAGAAATCAAATATGAAATTGGCTTCTTTAATAATGTTGCAATTTTCTGGTCAATTCTTTTAGCCTCTCATTTACTTTTTGTAATTTTTAAAAAACCTAAAGATACTTCAAAACAATCAACTTAAATCAATTTTTATGAACTCTCAGATAAGAATAAGTGATCTAGAAAATATTATTTCAGAAAAAGTATTTATAAAAATAGAAAAGTGGAATTTATATCTTGGAGATGCTGGCCTGGCAAGAAATCTTGCTATTGAATGTATCAGCAATAAAGATCAAGGCCCATTGGAGGCTGCAAAATTAAGTTTGAAAGCAATAAATGTAAAAGTAGGGGATGGTGTTAGCAGTATTCCACTTATTAATTTAATCACTACCTCACAAATTCTAGAATTAGAGGAGATTTTGGAAAATTTTTTTGAAAACTAATTCTTTATTTTATAGAATTTAAAATTATTTACTTTCATGCATTTTGTAAGTAAAAAATAAATTACAAAAAAAGTTAGAGATGCAAATATCATAAATAAAAATTCTCCAAAATTTGAATTGAAGTTATTCGTAGTTTTGAGAATAGTAAAGCAAATAGTGCTATCTATAAGTGCTGCTAATGTCATAAGGCTAATTTTTTTAAATAAATTCAAATGAGGTAAATGAAGATTTTCATTTCGCAGATTTAAAGAAAGGAAAATACAAACTGTAAAGTTGACTAATACTGAAGATAAAATTATTCCTACAACTCCAAAATTATATGGTGAAAGATTCCCAAAATTCTTAATTGGAGCACCAACTAAAAACCAATCAAAAAAGATATTTAATATTATCCCCACAAATGATAACTGAAAAGGGAAGGTTGTTTTTTCTATTGAATAGTAAGTTCTTACTAATAAGTCTCTATAAAGATAAAAAGGTATGCCAACTGCATAGGCAATTAATATATTTTTTACTTTTAAAGCCGCTGAGTAATCAAAAGATCCTCTTTGAAAAACTAATTGTACGATTTCATTATTGAATGTAATGAAAAATCCGGTTAAAAAAATAGTTGTCAAGAAACAGTACTCTATACCAGATATCAATTTTTTTTGGAGACCTCTAATGTCTTTATCATTCGTTAATCTAGAGAACTTTGGTAATAATGGCAAAATCAAAGAGTTAGATAATATGCCTAATGGTGCTTGTATAAGAAAGTTTCCGTAAGCAAGTCCAGATGCTGCTCCTTGAAAACTTGAAGCGAAAAACATATCGATAAAAACATTAATTTGACTCAGGCCTGATGAAATAGATCCTGGAATAATTAGTTTGAAAATTCTCCTCTCATCATCTTTCAATAAACTGAATGTTGATTCTAATCTCAAGAGACCGATTTTATTTATTTCCAAAATTTGAAAAACAAACTGGATTAAAGTTCCTGTCAAAGTTGCAAAAGCTAGTAATCCTGAATAAGTAAAGAAATTTGAAGATGTATTTTCTTGTTTAAAAATCCAACTAAATAAAATAAAAAAAATTGTAGTTACGCTTGTTATTGATGGACTTATACTTGATAAAAAGAATTTTTTCTGGGAATTTAAGGCGCCAAAGCTTAAACCTATGAAGCCAGATAGAGGGATACAAGGCGTAAGTATTCTTAATTGGTAAGTGGCAATAGATTTAGCTTCGTCACTTAAATTGGGGGCTAAACATTCAATTAATAAATTGGAATTAAAGTAAATCAATATGGCTAAACAAATTAATAATATTGAAAGTTTTATACTTACTTGAGTTAGGATAATTCCTCCATCTCTTTTGTTAAGAGGAGTAATAACTGCAACTATTGCATTGTGTAAAGGACCATTAATCCCCCCTATGATTATGAGCAAAAAACCTGGAATTATATAGGCATAATTAAATGCGTCGTATGTTATTCCAACCCCAAAAGCAGCAGCAATAAATATTTGTCTTATACAACCAGCTAATTTACTAAGACTAGTACCAAATGAAATTGAAAAAACATTATTTTTTAAAAATAAATTCATTTGGCTTTATCTGAAATTTTCAAGAATATTAAGTTTCAATTATATTTGATTTTTAAGTAAGGACATTTTTTATGAATGAAGAAAGGATAATTGAATTTGATCCATTAATTGAAGGGATTTTAATTAAAAGGTATAAAAGATTTCTTGCGGATATTAAATTAGAGAGTGGAGAGGTAATAACTGCTCATTGTGCTAACACAGGTCCGATGAGGGGACTTTTGAATGAGGGGGCAAAAGTAAGAATAAGTGTTTCCTCCTCTCCAAAAAGAAAATTACCTTTTACTTGGGAACAGATATGTGTTCTAAATGCAAGAAATGATGAGGTTTGGGTTGGAATTAATACGTTATTTGCAAATAAGTTAATCAAAAAGGTTATCGAAAAAAATTTGCTTAACGAAATTATTGGAGAAATAGAGACAATTAAATCCGAAGTCCCTTATGGAAAAGATAAAAAAAGCAGAATTGACTTTTTTTTAACTCCAAAATCTTCAAATCCTGATAAACGTAACATTTACCTAGAAGTTAAAAATACGACTTGGGTTAATGAAAATGTAGCTCTATTCCCTGATACAGTAACGAAAAGAGGCCAAAAACACCTCATAGAATTAAAGGAATTAATTCCTGAAAGTAAAAGCGTTTTAGTACTCTGTATTACCAGAAAAGACGCTTGTTTCTTTGCTCCTGGAGATGATGCAGATCCCTTGTACGGCAACCTTTTTAGAGAATCTTTAAGTGCAGGAATGATATCAATTCCATGTTCTTTTGAATTTCACAAAGACCACATAACATGGAATGGAATTAAACCTTTAAAATAATAGAGAAACTTGATATTTTGAAATTCAAAAAAAGTAATTTTTAAATTTAACAAACAATTTTTTAAGGTGCAACTAGAAAAATGGTATCAACAACTACTAGACATGGATAAGTTTTTTGAATAAATTTAAATTTGAAAGGAAACAGCACAAACTGTTTTTTTGCAGATCTAATTTTTTTTTATGACCACTGCTTTGCAAACGCCTCAAAGGCGCTCTAGGTCCAAACTTCAAGATGCAAGTCTTGTGAATGGACCTATGCTCCTTTTGAGGAGTATTCGAGGATTTAGTTCAAACCGCTCTATGTTGTGGCTTGCAACTGTTCCCCTAGCTTTGTTTGGTTTAGGTATTTTTAATCTTTCAGCTCACGCAGCTGATTTACCTGAGTTGAATGCAGCTTTTCTTGCTAACAATTTATGGCTTTTGATCGCTACTATTCTAGTGATCTTTATGAACGCCGGTTTCGCTATGGTTGAGGCAGGTATGTGCCGTTCTAAGAACGCTGTTAACATTCTTGCTAAAAACCTCTTTGTATTTGCTCTAGCTGTAACTTCTTATTGGTTTATCGGCTATTCATTAATGTACGGAGGAAGTGTTGCTGACGGATGGCTGTATTTTGGCGGCTTATTTTTTGATCCAACAGTTACTGCAGATATGGTAACTGATGCTGGGTTAGTCCCAACTGTTGATTTCTTGTTCCAGTCTGCATTTGCAGGAACTGCAGCAACTATCGTTTCCGGTCTTGTTGCTGAAAGAGTTAAATTTGGAGAATTTGTTGTTTTTGCGATTGTATTAACTGCATTTATATATCCAATTGCTGGTAGCTGGAAATGGAATGGTGGTTGGCTTGATTCATTAGGTTTTGTTGATTTTGCTGGTTCTTCAATTGTTCACTCAGTTGGAGCATGGGCAGGTCTTGTAGGAGCGATGCTTCTTGGACCAAGAATTGGCAAATACTCTGATGGAAAACCACAGGCTATGCCAGGACACAATATGGCTATAGCTACTTTGGGTGCATTAGTTCTATGGATAGGTTGGTATGGGTTCAACCCCGGTTCTCAACTTGCTATGGACCAATGGGTTCCATATGTTGCTGTAACAACTACTCTGGCAGCAGCTGCTGGTGCTATTGGAGCAACTATTGTTTCAACATTAACTTCTGGTAAGCCTGACCTTACAATGATTATTAATGGAATCCTTGCTGGATTAGTTAGTATCACTGCTGGTTGTGGCGATATGACACTAGCTGGAGCCTGGTTCGCAGGACTAGTTGGTGGAATTATTGTTGTATTCTCTGTTGCAGCCCTAGATGCTGCTGAGATCGATGATCCTGTAGGTGCATTCTCCGTTCACGGAGTTTGTGGTGTATGGGGTACTGTAGTTATCGGTCTATGGGGTACAGCTGTCCAGGGAGATGGTGCTGGTATGGGATTGTTTAATGGTGGAGGTATTAGCCTTCTTCTAATTCAAGCTCTTGGTGCCGCTGCTTATGCAATCTGGACACTAGTTACTTGCTGGATCGCTTGGTCTGTAATTGGAGGATTATTCGGTGGAATCCGAGTTTCTGAAGAAGAAGAGACTCAAGGTTTAGATATAGGAGAGCACGGAATGGAAGCTTATCCAGACTTTGCTTCTGCTAAATAATCTAATTTAAATTTGATTTAAGAAACCTGACATGTGTCAGGTTTCTTTTTTTTACGAAAAATTATTTAAAATGTTGTAATATCAAAAAATGGATACTCAAGCTGTAAAACACGCAATTCAACATTCAGGTAGATATAACCGAAGAGGGTTTGAGTCGCCAACTAAAAGAGCTAAAGCTTTGGGAGAATCCTATCAGAGCGATTTAATAGCATCAATTCGAGAAAATAATTTTAGTTTTCAAAAAGGTAGATTGAAGATTAAGCTTGCAAAATCTTTTGGATTTTGCTGGGGTGTTGAGAGAGCAGTGGCCATGGCCTACGAAACAAGGAGACATTATCCTAAAGAAACTATTTGGATGACAAATGAAATTATTCATAATCCTTCAGTTAATAATCATTTAAGTAAGATGAATGTAAAAATAATTTCTGCTAAAAATGGCGTTAAGGATTTTTCACCTGTTTCTTTAGGAGATGTTGTAATTCTTCCAGCTTTTGGAGCTACGGTTCAAGAAATGCAATTATTACATGAAAAAGAATGTCATATAATTGATACAACTTGCCCTTGGGTTTCTAAAGTTTGGCATACAGTAGAAAAACATAAGAAACACACATTTACTTCTATTATTCATGGTAAATATAAACATGAAGAAACTCTTGCAACTAGATCTTTTGCTGGGGATTATTTAGTTGTTTTTGACTTGGCAGAAGCGAAATACGTTTCAGATTATATTGAAGGAAATGGTGATAAAAATGAGTTTATGAAAAAATTTTCTAAAGCATGTTCTAACGGATTTGACCCTGATATTCATCTTGAAAGGATTGGAGTTGCTAATCAAACGACTATGCTGAAAAGCGAAACAGAAGAAATTGGAAAGCTTTTCGAAAATACTATGTTAAGGAAGTATGGACCGGCTAATATAAATAATCATTTTCTAGCGTTTAATACTATTTGCGATGCTACAGAAGAGAGACAAGATGCGATGTTTTCTTTAGTAGATGAGGATTTAGATATCCTTGTCGTAATAGGAGGTTTTAATTCTTCAAACACCACTCACCTACAGGAAATTGCTATCACAAATAATATAGAATCATTTCATATAGATATTTCAGATAGAATTTCGGTTGAAGACAATTCCATATTACATAAGCCACTTGAATCAGAACTTGTCTTGAAAGAGAATTTTCTCCCTGATGGCAACATTAATGTAGGAATTACTTCTGGAGCATCTACTCCTGATAAAGTTGTTGCCGATGTCATTGAAAAGTTAATTGATATAGCCTCCTGAATTTGTTATCTCATTTATAACTTTGCTTAGTTTTTTTAATTTATTAGTCAGATAATTCCAAAATATCTACTTTATTAACTAGAATAATAAAAAAATAATGAAGTATGGAAGACAAAGCACAAACTAATCAGGTTCAAACTGCAAGTATGAATAGTACTAAAGCGCCCCAAAAAGTAGAGGTTGTAGTTGCTAATTCAACATCAGGTTCAGAAGTTAATATTCTTGGAGAACTATCAATTTTTGTTTTGAGAATCGGTTTTTGTGCTTTGATGATTCATCATGGCCTAGAAAAACTTCAGGATCCCCAGGGTTTTGCTGAGTTTGTAGTTGGTAAGTACTTTCCATTTTTACCTGGTGATCCTGTTATTTGGACTTTTGGAGCAGCTATCACTCAACTAGTATGTCCATTAGGTTTGGCGATAGGTATTTTTGCAAGGCTTTCTTCTCTTGGACTATTTTCAACTATGGCATTTGCTGTTTATTTTCATCTTCTAGATACTGGACTAGAAGGTTTTCCTCTAGCAGTGGTTGAAGGTCATAATTATGCTTTCGAATTATCTTTTATATATGGTGCTATTTCTCTCTACTTTCTATGTGCAGGTCCAGGAAGACTATCTTTATTCAGAAAAACTAATAAGATTACATATTATCCAAAATCAACATAATTTAATGTAAAAAGTGCCTTTTTTGCGTAAATACCATTGTAATTCCTTTCGAATTACACATTTCAATACTTTCTTGGTCTCTTAGACTTCCTCCAGGTTGAATAATAGCTTTTATTCCATATTCATTTGCTAGTTCTACAGTATCTGCAAATGGGAAAAACCCATCGCTGGCCAAGACAGCATCTGAACATAACTTTCCAGCTGCTTTTAATGCAATTTTTGCTGCTCCAACTCTATTCATTTGTCCAGCTCCAATACCAATCGTTTTTTGGTCTTTTGCAATAACAATGGCATTAGATTTAACGTGTTTACAAATTTTCCATGCAAAATTTAGATCTAAGTTAATTTGATTATTCGGATTTTTATTAGTTACTGAAATCCAATTTCCAGTTTTTTCTTCACTATCATCAGTATCTTGAACTAGCAATCCGCCCATTATTGATTTAGTAGAAGTTTGATTCTTTTTTGGGAGTTGATCTTTTGAAAACTTTAAAATTCTTAAATTCTTTTTAACTTTTAAAATTTCTAAAGCTTCCTCATCAAAAGATGGAGCGACGACGCACTCTAAGAAAATATCTTTGAGGTGAATTGCGGTCTCAATATCAACATTTGAATTAAAAGCAACTATTCCTCCAAATGCACTAATGGAGTCGCATTCCAAAGCATTCAAAAATGCTTGAGAAGCTGAATTACTTATAGAGGCACCACAAGGATTATTATGTTTAAGAATAACAGAAGCAAATCTGTCAGTTGTAAGTTTATCTTTTGCTGCGTAGCCAAATTCTAAAACCGTTGAAAGTGCCGACTCTAGATCCAATAGATTGTTATAACTTAAGTCTTTACCTTGTAATTGTTCTGCTGAGTTCCATCCAATGTTATTTAAACCATACCAAAATGCTTTTTGATGTGGATTCTCTCCATATCTTAAGGTTTTAATTAGTGGATAAGATTCAATATAGTTGGAGGAATTTAAACCTCTTTCTTTTCTTATCCAATTAGATATTGCAATGTCATAGTCTGCTGTGTGTTGAAAAGCTTCAAGGGCTAATTTCGCTTTGTAAGACTCCTTTAATTCACCTTTTTTACTTTCTTCAAGAAAATTTTGATACTGACTAGGATCCACTAAAACGGAAACGTCTTTATGATTTTTAGCCGCAGAACGAATCATTGATGGTCCTCCGATATCGATATTTTCAATAGCATCTTCCCATTTAGCTCCCTGATCTATAGTTTTTTTAAAAGGATATAAATTGACAACTACTAAGTCAATTAAATCAAGATTGTTAGCTTCTACATCTTTTTTATGTTCCTCGTCAGTTCTTTTAGCTAATATTCCCCCGTGTATTTTTGGATGTAAAGTTTTAACTCTTCCTCCAAGTATTTCTGGAGAATTAGTAAAATCTGCAACTTTAATAACTGGAATTTTTGCTTCTATAAGATGTTTGGCAGTTCCTCCACTTGATAGAATTTTATAATTAAATTGCTCTACCAATTCCTTACAAAATGGGATTATATTTTTTTTATCAGAGACACTTACTAAAGCTAATTTTGACATTATGGGAAAGTTTACTTACTTAAGAATATAAACATGAAATATGCTATCAATCATGAATTTGTCTCGATTAGCTCTCAAACTGCAACTCATAGAATTATTCTGATACATGGATGGGGAGCTGATTCAGATGATCTTTTAACATTTGGAAAGGAGATGAATGAAAAAATAAATCTTGATTTTGAGGTAATTTCTTTGAACGCACCTGGATTACATCCAAGTGGTCATGGAAGACAGTGGTATGGATTATACCCACATGATTGGAATGAAGCTGAGTTAGAAGTAAATAAACTTTTAGTTACATTAAAAAAATTTGATACTGATCAGATTCCACTAAGAAAAACAATTTTGTTGGGGTTTTCTCAGGGGGCGGCAATGGCAATTGATGCAGGATTTAAATTAAATTTTGGATTAATTGTTGCTTGTAGTGGTTATCCTCACCCCAACTGGGCTCCAGGAGAAAAATGCTCACCATTTATTATTAGTCATGGCTTATTCGATGACGTAGTGCCCATAGATGCTTCTAGGACTATTTATGAAAAGGTAAAGAGTAAGTCTTCTAAATTTTGTGAATTATTAGAATTCGATGGATTTCACCAAATTGATTCAAATTTAATTAATTTTATAAGTTCAAATATAAGTAATATTTTTTAAACAAAAGCATATTCGTATTCTTCAATCTCTTCCCAATCATCTGCGGTAAGTTCTAGACCCTCAAATATTTTTTCTTCACCAATTCCTTCAACTACAACTTTTAGTGATGGAAATAGGAAATGATTCTCTTCAGCATATTGTGCACTAAATAACCCTTTTTCACCCCAAAAAAACCTATCGGTGGTATGTTCATTTCTTCTGACATTGAAAACTGAAGGCGCAGAGAGGGCATTTTCAGCTATGAATCTTCTTGCTGCTGTAACTGGTTTATGTTTGCCAGTTTCGATATGATAAATAGGTACATGTGCCATTACTCTTTGGCCAGCCAATCTTCTTCTGCTGATTCTTTTTCTTTTTTTTGACATTGATTGGTACTCCTGAAATTATTAATGAGATTAGTCTTATTTATTTTTACTAATCTTATATATGTGATTTTAAATTCACTTCAAATTACATAGAGGACCCATCAACCCCTGATGTAGCTTAAAATATGATTAGATATTCATATTTAAGGCTGGCTAAAGTCAGACCTCTTTATATATCTTAATACTTTTTTCATATTTTACAAGCCCTTTTCAAGTTTTTTTTTTAATTACTCAAAATTTCATTAATTATGAATCTTTCAAAAAAATTTGAAGAATTAATAATAAAACAACTAGAGAGTTTTGGTTGCTCAATGGGCGTGACTAATTTAGTGATGTATCTTGCTTCAGCTAAGCAAGGAACTAAAGCATCTTTTGAAATGATTGGTCAATGGCCACAAATTGATAGGCTACTTACATCTATAGAAGATGATCCCTCGCTAAAAGTTTCATCGCCTAATAGAAGATGGTACCCGCTTCAAGAAAACGATATTTTACTTGGTGTCCTTAGGGTAGAAACTGATTTGAATGAGGGTAATTGGCCAGTATCTCTTGATTCTAGATTAAAAGCGCTTTCAATATCGTTAGCTAAATGTGTCTCTATCGAATTAGAACGTCAAAATAAAAATGAAGAAATCAATTATTTAAAAAATCAGGTCAATGTCATAATCCATCAGTTAAGGAATCCATTGGCTGCTATAAGGACATATGCAAAATTACTAATAAAAAGACTTGGTTCAGATGATGATTCTATTGAAATAGTCGAACGCATGATACTAGAGCAAAAACAAATTAATCAATATATGGATTCTTTTGCGCAATTAAATTCACCTATTCAACTTCCTCTAGAAATTGGAGAGGAAAGATTATTATTACCACCAAATTTAGATAATAAAAAAGTCATAACTGTTCAGAGTTTATTAATGCCAATATTAGAAAGGGGTAAAGCTAATGCGGACTTAGAGAATAGATATTGGACTGAACCTTCTCTTTGGCCAGATTGGACTTTATCGCCATTAAAGGCAAAATATGCTGTAATTGCCGAAATTGTGGCCAATTTATTCGAAAATGCGTTTAAGTATGCTCAAAAAGATGCTGAAATTGGGCTCGTAATTACGAGTAATGGACTGTGCATATTTGATGATGGTAAAAAAATAACCAAAAATGAAAACGAGAAAATTTTTGAAAAAGGTTTTAGAGGAACTGCCGCTAAGAACAAGGACGGGACTGGTGTGGGACTTTTTTTGGCGAGGAAATTAGCAAAACAAATTGGAGGAGAATTGAGATTGCTAGAAAATAACTCGATTGATAATACTGAGGAATTAAAAAATCTCAAGAAGAAAAATATTTTCTATTTAGAACTTCCTATAAAAGAATTGCATGCATAAACAACATTGCAGTTTCAACTAGTACAATACTTGCACCGCAGGCATCTCCATTGAAGCCTCCAATTTTATTACCCAGTATGTTTGGGATAGAATAACTTAGAAAAATACCAATCAAAATAAGAATTAAAAATTTAATTATTATTGCTTGGGATATAATTGAAACTGATTGGAATGCAATGAAAATTAAAAGAAAAATAATGGAGATCAAAGATTCTTTTTTAAATCCATTCCAAAACTTTTTGTGACTAATAGATTTTTTCTTATAACTCATATATTTAAACTTTTCTATAAAAAATAAATTTGAAAATCTCCCCCAAAATAAGCACGTAGGTAAAACAAAAATTATTAGGTTATGAATTTTCAGTATGCAAGCAATTTGAATTAAAGTTATAAAAACTAAAGCTTGAACGCCAAAGGAACCAACTTTACTGTCTTTCATTGCTTTTAAACGTTTCTTTTTACCCGCAAACATACCATCGAAAGTATCCATTAAACCATCAATGTGTAGACCACCAGTAATTAAATATCCTGAAGCCAAGCAAATTAATGTAGATGCATAAATTGACCAAGAGTTTGTTCTTAAAAAAAGAAAAATATAACTCTGTATTGTTCCAATAAAAAATCCTAAAGGCGGCGCAAATTGTGCAATATTTTTAAATTCGGGATTAATTAAAGGTATCTTTGGAAATGTCGTATAGAAAATCCAAGATCCTGCCAAATTTTTTATTAAATATTTTTTGATGAGATAAAAATAGATTCAGTATTAAATAATAGGGTAGATTAATTAAAAAGAATCAAAAAATTTAATAAATTATCGTGTTTGAATTTGAAATTACATCGAATTGCAGTAATACAGGGGCAAGAACTGGTATTTTTCATACACCAAATGGTCAGGTAAATACACCAAAATTTATGCCTGTAGGTACATTGGCAACTGTTAAAGGAATATCATCTAAACAGTTAACCTCTACAGGGTCAGAAATGATTCTCTCAAATACCTTTCATCTTCATTTACAACCGGGAGAAAAACTAGTTAAAGAATCTGGCGGAATACATAAGTTCATGAATTGGACTAAGCCTATTCTTACTGATTCAGGCGGATATCAAGTTTTTAGTTTGGCCAAACTAAATAATATTTCTGATAAAGGTGTGGAATTTAAAAATCCAAGAGATGGTAGTCATGTATTTTTATCACCTGAAAAAGTAATACAGATTCAAATGGATCTTGGATCGGATGTAGCGATGGCTTTTGATCATTGTCCTCCGCATACAGCTAACGAAAATGATATTCACGACTCTTTACAAAGAACTCATTTATGGTTGCAAAAATGTGTTGAGACTCATCAGAAATCTAATCAAGCATTATTCGGCATAGTTCAAGGTGGAAAGTACCCGAGATTAAGAGAATATAGCGCAGAATATACAAGTTCTTTTGATCTGCCTGGCATAGCAGTGGGGGGTGTAAGTGTTGGCGAGGCAGTCGAAGAAATACATAGTGTAATTAATTACGTCCCGAAATTCTTACCAATAAATAAACCAAGATATTTAATGGGAATTGGCTCTTTAAGAGAAATTTCTTTAGCTGTTGCTAATGGATTCGATATATTTGACTGTGTTTTGCCTACAAGACTAGGAAGACATGGGACTGCATTTTTTAATGATGAAAGATTGAACTTGCGAAATGCTCGATTTAAAAATGACTTTTCTCCTATTGACAAAACTTGTAAATGCGAGACTTGTAAATCCTATTCTCGAGCATATTTGCATCATCTAATTAGAAATGACGAAATATTAGGCCTAACCCTCATAAGTTTGCATAATATTGCTCACTTAATAAGATTTACCAATGCAATTTCTACTGCAATTAGAGATAATTGTTTTACAAATGATTTCGCTCCTTGGAAAACATCCTCTATTGCTCACCATACGTGGTAACGTCTTATCATAATTAATTAAATTATTAAAAAGGTGCTCATTCTATTTAATACATTCGCTGAATTACCTGAGGCTTACAAGGCCTTTGCTCCAACGGTTGATGTTCTTCCACTTATTCCTTTATTTTTCTTTTTATTGGTATTTGTTTGGCAAGCTGCAGTTGGATTTAAATAAAATTCTTTTAGTTTAGATTGTTAGTATTAGAAGGGATTTTCAAGTAAAATTGCATCTCCAGAATTATCTACAGCACTTTCTATAAAATCAGCAATTTTTAATGCTCTTGAGGCTTGCTCACCATCTACCTCAGGCATTTCTTTTCCCTGAACGCATTTAAGAAAATGCTCCAGTTCTGCATAAAGAGGTTCAATGGAGGTTGTGCTAACTTCTTCGACATATCCATCATTTCTATAAACTAATTCTCCATGCTCTGCAGTGTATGATTCATGAGATTTTCTATGGATTTGTAAAGAGTGATTTAAGAAATCAGTTTCTACTAGACCATTTTGGCAGTGAGCACTTAAATTTCTAATTTTTTTATGACTCATTTTGCTGGCAGTTAAGCTTGCAATAACATTATTTTTAAAAACTAAAGTAGCATTAACATAATCTATTAATCCTTCGCTATTCCTTCCTCCAACAGCTGCTAATTTTTGTATTTTTGAGTTTACAAGCTCTAAAATAAGATCAATGTCATGAATCATTAAATCCATTACTACAGATACATCATTTGCTCTGTCCGCATGAGGACTATGCCTCCTTGCTTCTAAAACAACAATTTCTTCATTATTTACTATTTTATTTAATTCTCTAAAAGCAGGATTAAATCTTTCAATATGTCCAACTTGTAATAGACATTTACTTGCATTAGCGGCCTCTATTAAGGATTTTGCCTCCAACTCATTAGCTGCAATTGGTTTTTCAATGAGAACGTTAGTACCTCCATTCAGACAATCTAGTCCTACCTTATGATGAAGTAGTGTAGGGACAGCGATACAAATGGCATCAACTTTTGGAATTAAGTCTTTATAGTCTTTGAACCATTCACATTGAAATTGTTCAATAGCTAATTTACCTCTCTCTTCATTTGGATCTGCTACTCCAATGAGATTTGCATCTTTGAGTAAACTTAGTACTCGAGCATGATGCCAGCCCATATTACCTATACCTATGACTCCAACCTTTACGGGTGATGAGGTTGGTTGCATAATTTTAAATCCATGTATTTATAATAATTATCCTCCATGGCGAGCCACATTTAGCTTTTGGGAAGAATTATTTTAACACGATCAATTTTTGGACCTGACATAGAAATAACTTCAAATTTAATGGTATTAAAATCTAAAACGTCCCCAATTTTTGGAACCATTTGAAATTTTTCTAGCAGAAATCCAGCAAGAGTATGATAATCTGAGCCTTCTGGAATGGAACATCCTAACTTCTTATTTATATCAATAATTTCTGATTTTCCAGCTATTGACCAGTTTTTAGAGAAATTATCTAACATTCTCATGTCTGAATAAATTCTATTATTGAGCATTTCCTCTCCAACTATTTCGCCATTTAGATCAGCTGCAGTTATGAGCCCCTCTGTTCCACCGTGTTCATCAACTACTAGTAAGAAAGGATTGTAGTCTCTTACTATTGGAAATATTTCTGCTAATGAACATGTTTCTATGATTTTTGTTACTGGTAAAAGAAACGGCTCTAACAATGTATTGGCTTCCATTTCACCTTTTGAAATTGGCTTGGCTAGATAACGCAAATCTAATACACCTAATACATCATCTAAAGACTCACCAATCACAAAGAAGCGAGCATGGCGAGTTTTATCAACTTGTTTCATAAGTTCTGAAAAGGTTATATTTTTTGGCAAAGTTACCATTTCAGATCTTGGAATCATTACTTCTTGAACTTGTGTATCTTTTAAAGCAAAAACTCCTTCAAGAATATTTTTCTCATCTGGTTTTAAACCTGTTACATTATCAGTCTCTATAAGAGTTTCTAATTCTCCTGCAGATAAATCAGAGTTTAAAGAATCCCATTTGTTATTTAAATTGAATAAGCCTAAACAAGCGCTAGCAAAGAATTCTATTGTCTTAACTATAGGATTCATACCTTTTCTTACGGCATCGAATATTGTGGTTAACTTTAATGCAGCAGATTCTGGATTGTTAATTACTAAGGCTTTTGGAATTAGTCCAGAAACAAGTGTAACAACTAAAACAACAAATAAAAATAATAGAAGATCATAAAATCTATTTGACAAAATATTGCTTTTCCAATAATCATTAGCCAGGTTGTTGCTGAGCCATCCAATTGCAATTAATGAAATTGTTACTCCAAATTGAGAAGCAATTAATGAAGATCTAAAGCGTTTTTGAATTTTTAAAATAGAAAATGCCCCTTTCTTTTTTTCTTCTATTAACCTTAAAACTTTACTTGGCCTAATTAATAAAAAAGAGAGTTCACTCGCTGCGAAAAAAGCTGGTAAAAATAAAAGAAATAAAAGTAGAGTTATTTTCATTCAATGACAAATGAATAATGGGGGTGGCGAGGATCGAACTCGCCTTAGCCAAATTATGAGTTTGGTGCATTCACCAGATTGCTACACCCCCAAGGGAATCTATGTAATTTTAATTACATAGAATTTCAATATACAATATAAAAATAATATTTCAAAAAACACCTCATTAGGAAGTTTTTGTGAGATTTCTTTTTTTTCTTCTAATCTTTAAAATATAAATTTAACTTTTACTAATGGCCAAATTCTCGGATAAGTATGATTTAAATAAAGCAAAATTGTTAAAACAGTTAATTGAAAAATCTTACAAGAAAGGAAACTTCACTTTATCTTCAGGGAAAAAAAGTAGTCATTACTTGAACTGTAAACCAGTTTCATTAAATGGCGAAGGATTAAACTTAATAAGTGATTTATTTTTAGAGTTAAAGGACTCAAGGTCAAAAGCCGTAGCAGGATTGACATTAGGTGCAGACCCTATAGTAAGTGGATTAATTGTCAAAGCAGCTTTGCATGGCCTAGACCTTGATGGTTTAATAATTCGGAAAGAAATTAAAAAATACGGTACCAAAGCTGGAATAGAGGGCCCTACATTAGAAGAAGGAACTTTGGTAACTGTTTTAGAGGATGTCGTTACAACTGCTGGTTCAGTTATAAAAGCTATAAAAAAGTTGCGCGAAAATAATTATGTTGTTGAAGAAGTTTTGTCTATAGTTGATAGGCAAGAAGGCGGATTAGAAGCCCTTGAAGATGAAAATGTTCAATTAAAGAGTCTTTTTACAATAAAAGACTTTTTATAATTATTTCAAAATGCAAGATATAAAGAAAAAGTTTTGGCTTGAAAAATTTGATTGTTTTTCTATTACTGGAAAAGATGCCAGAAAATTTTTGAATGGAATAACAACTGGTAATATTCTTGATTCAGAAAATAAAGTTATCAAAACTTGTTGGTTAACTCCAAATGGAGTTCTAAGGTCATTAATTGAAATTATTTTTTTAGAAAGAAACTTAGAATTGATTGTTTTGGCGGGTAACACTAATGAAATAATTGATTACTTTAATCAAATTATTTTTCCAGCGGATGATGTATTTCTAAGTGAACCTTTCTTGATAAATAGAATTCAGGAAATTGATGAATCTAGTTCATGGAGAACTTACCAGCCGATTTTCTTCAAAACAGAAGATAAAGAATTTCAAATATATAAAAATAAACTAAATTTAATAAATCCCAATGATTTAAAACTTTGGAAGATTAATCAGGCAATACCGTCATTAGAAATGGAAATAAACGGAAAAAATAATCCTCTTGAGCTTGGATTAAAAGATCTTATAGATTTTAATAAAGGTTGTTATTTAGGGCAAGAAACAATGTCAAAAATAAAAAATGTTTCTTCTTTAAAACAGGAAATAAGAATTTGGAAATCATTTAAATCTGATTTGAATTTAGACGTTGAAGATAAAAATTTATATATAAATTCTGCCAAGGATATTTCTGTAGGCAAAATCACTAGTTTTTCTAAATCAGATTCTCAAATAAAAGGTTTAGCAATGATAAAAAGAAAATATTTAGAGGAAGGAAGTTATTTTTTTTCAGAAATTTTTGGAAAAATTATTATTAATAAATCTGTAGGATCAATTTTTCTTTGATTGATTTTTGATTAAATATTCTGCAATTTTTAGAGTAGCCAAACAATCATCTTTGTTATATTGGATAATTTTTTTTAAAAATTTTTCGTTTTCTGTAATTTGATATTGAATCCACCAATAAAGAGCTTTCGAGCCACTTACATTTTTCTGCATCCATTCAAATCCAAGCCAATTAGAAACAGTTTTTAAGCCATAGTTTTTTAGTGGTAATATCCAAGACTTTCGTATTAAGGTATGTAAGTCTATAAATCTTGAGGCAAGTAAATCAATTTCTTCAAAACCTAAATTTAGGTTTTTAGCAATATTAATTATTGCTATCTTTTCAGTTTCTCCGTAATGTAAAACTGGCCATTCCTTCTTTGAAGAAAGTATTTCAATAATTTTTCTGTAAGATTCTCCTTTATTGTTTTTGAGATTTAAAATTGGTTTATAAATAAGATCTTCTTTTTTTGCAAACAAATTATTTATTTTTAAAAAACCATATAAAAAGTCATGCTTATGATCTGGATTTGACTCAATATCAAATATATAAAATCCCGAACATGTTTTTTCTAGTAGATCGTTATTATCATTATTAAAAATGCGATATGGTTCCTTAGAAATATAAGCTTGTGCTTGCTTTACAAATAAGGACGCTTTTTCATACTTCTGATCGTTAAATTTAGATAATTTATCTCCAAGTTGTTTTTCGTTATACGAAGCTAATATTTGGGTATCAAATATTCCATTTGTTATGAGTAATGAGGCCGTTTTGGATCCTATTCCATCTATATCTGTTAGATATCCATTTTCTTTTGCTTCTTTGTCACAAAACCTTTGCCAGGAACAAATAGTACATTTTTTTCTATCTTGAGTTATTTCTGGCATAAATCCCTCAAAGCATTCATTCAAACTTAATAAAACATTCAAAACTTTTTTTCTTAATTTTTTATTTAAATAAATTTCTTCAACATTAATTTTCTTATTAAAGCGGGAAATTACTAATCCTTTCTCAATTTTAGATTCTTGAAAAGATTCCAAGAGCATAGAACTAAAAGCTAAGTCTAATAAATGTTCTTTAGTGGTTTTGTGGCCTAACTTATAAACAGCAGGTAAATATTTATAACGTCCCCATTTACTTTTACCTTTAGTCTTTACAAGTAATTGTGGACGTATCTCTGCGTTAATATTTTGGAAAAGATTCCCTTTGATTTTTAATCCAATTACCCCTTGATATCCATTTTCACAGGCTTTTAATCCTGTATATAATTCACTATTACAAAATTCAGAGAAAATTTGAAACTGATTAATTTTATCTATAGCTTTATGGGGAGACCAAACTTCATAAGATTTTTTACCCTTAAAATCTAGCCATGCTTTTCTTTTGCATCTTGCAAAACTTTTTAAATGAAGAGAATTCAAATTATTTTTTAAGGGCGGTTTTAAAATTTACTCATATAAATTAGTATAGATAATTAGAGGAAATCAAGGAAATTTTAAATTTGACAGCTGATAAAATAGATAAGATAAAATTTGGAACTGATGGGTGGAGAGGAATCATTGGTTTTGACTTTAACCTGTCCAATCTTTCAAGAGTTGTTGTTGCTGCATGCCAGGAGTTACATTATCAATACTATAAAGAAGTTAATTCAAAGAAAATTATTATTGGATATGATCGTAGATTTATGGCTTGTGAATTTGCCAAGCAAATAGTGCCTTTCGTAAGAGGATGTGGTTTCGAACCGATTTTATCTAATGGCTTTGTTACAACACCCTCTTGTAGTTTCTATGCCAAAGAAGTCGGTTGTCTTGGAGCGTTAGTAATTACAGCAAGTCATAATCCATATAATTGGCTAGGTCTGAAAATAAAGAGCTTTAATGGATGTTCTGTTGACGAATCTTTTACAAATGAAATTGAAAAAAGATTAATGCTTGGAAATTCGATTGAAAAAATAGATGGTGTTAATCACTTGGTAGATATTAAGAAATTTCATTTAGATAGAATTAAATCCCTTTTTGATATTGACTTTATTTCTAATAGATTGAAAAAAATGAAATTGAGAATTTTTGTAGATTCTATGCATGGTTCAGCTGCAAATTGCATGGCTGAGATTTTTGCTTCTAATGATTTAGAAGTTATTTCAGAAATAAGGAAAGATTCTGATCCTTTTTTTGGAGGAAAACCTCCTGAACCTCTTTTAAATTATATAGATGATCTAAATCAAATACTTATGAAAAATTCAACAAATGAATTTAAAACTCTAGGAATTATATTTGATGGTGATGGTGATAGAATTGCGGCAATCGATGAAAAAGGAAGATACTCTAGTACTCAAGATTTACTCCCATACTTTATTAGCTATTTGGGCGAAATTAAAAATAATTCTTATCCAGTTTTAAAGACTGTTAGTGGTTCAGATATTATTAAAAATATATCAGAGAGTCAAAATAGAGATGTTATTGAACTTCCAGTTGGCTTTAAATATATTGCTGAAAAAATGGTTAAAGAGAAAATATTTATTGGAGGAGAGGAATCTGGGGGAGTTGGTTTTGGTGACTTTATGCCTGAAAGAGATGCTTTATATGCAGCGATGGTTTTATTAAATGGAATTGCTGAAAAATCTCAATATTTATATAAAACCTTAGATGAAATTCAAAAAGATTTTGGGCCAAGTTTTTATAAAAGAATTGATATTAAATTTCCAAATCAGTCAGAAAAAAATAACGTAAAAGAATTTATTAAAGATAATATTCCTGAGAATATTAATAATCACAAGTTAAAAAGTATCTCAAAGATCGATGGAATAAAGTTGAGAATTGATAAAAATTTTTGGCTTCTTTTTAGGTTTTCAGGAACGGAACCTCTTTTAAGGTTATATTGTGAAGCACCAAAAGAATCTTATTTAGATCAATTATTAGAGTGGGGTCAAGAATTTATAAATTTGGCAGGAAAATAAGGATGAAAAATTTATTTTTAGCGAGTAAGAATAAAGGTAAAATTGAAGAATATAAGAAATTGCTTGCAGGAGTAAATTGTAAATTGTTGCTCCAGCCAGAATCATTAGAAGTTGAAGAGGATGGACTGACATTTAGAGATAATGCAATTAAAAAAGCGAGTGAAGTTTCGAGAAAAACGAATAATTTTTCAATAGCAGATGATTCAGGAATTTGTATTGAAGCACTAGGTGGTAAGCCTGGCATTTACTCATCTAGATATGCAGAAAATGATCAGAAGAGAATTGAACGAGTTTTAAGAGAACTTGATGGAGTTCAAAATAGAAGTGCTTTTTTTATTGCCAATATTTGTGTTTGTTCCCCAAATGGTGAAGTGATTATTGAATCTGAGGCCAAATGTCATGGCAATATTATCTTAAACCCCAGAGGAAAAAGTGGTTTTGGGTATGACCCAATTTTTGAGGAGAGTTCTACCAGATTTACTTTCGCAGAAATGAATAATGATATTAAAGACTCTTGTAGTCATAGAGGTAAAGCATTAAAAAAAATTATTCCAGATTTAATTGAAATTTTTTCTTAAATTCAATTAACCCAAGATCCATGAAGGCCATGAGGAATTGAAATGGGTAATTCATAAACAGCTAATTCTTTTAAGTCTTTTGCGTCTAATATCACTAAATCGCTTCCTCTTCTTTCTCCGTTCCATAGAAGTATAAATAAAAATCCCTCATCTTCTTTTGAAGAGTTTTCTGATGGAACCATAATTGGTTCACTAACAAATCCACTTGGACCTGCTGACCAAAAAATCTCTTCCTTAGAAGTTAAATTTATTTTTTTTATTGCTTGAAGTGGAGCGTTCCCTAGCTTTTGAGATGTGCTTGCCATCCAACTAAAAGTTGCTTTTAATCCTAAGTTTTTAGGATTAACAACAGCAAATTCACAACATTGTTCACTGAAAGTTTTAAGTTCACAAGTTTTTGTCTTTAGATCGATAATTGATCTTTTCAGTTTTCCTTCTGGATATTTATCAAAGTCAATATCCCTAAAATTCTCGTCTGGACCAACTGATGGGAAATCATCATAAAAAATACTATCTAAGACGATTTTAGAATCTTTTTCAAATGCGTTTAAATGATGAAAAACGAATCCTTCTGGAGCATCTATTGTTAAAGGAGGCTGTCCTCTAAATAATCCACTTTCTCTGGGGATGATAAAAAACTTTGCCTTTTTATTTGGGTTTGACTTTAGACATTGTGCGGCTCCTCTTTGACCCATTACAAATGGAAGAGGATTGAAATCAATAGCATTCTGTAAAAATATTGCCCAATTAGTTGTAATTGCGAAATCATGAAGGAATGCAAAGCCATTAAAGGTATCTTTTCTGTCAAAAATGAGCTCTCCAGAATTCGTACCAGCATTATCAAATTCCATTAATCTAATGGTACTTTTTGGCCCGGTTTGTACTCCAAAAGTGACTAAAAGTTCTGAAGATGCATTTGAGTTTAGGTCTGTTTTGGGATGAGCACTGAATGCTTCGTTAGGCTTGAGTACTCCTTTTAATGTTGTTAAACCAATAGTGTCAAGACTATCAGGATCCATTGCATGTGGACCTGCTGCTTCCCATAATGCGAGGATTTCATCTCCTAATTTAATGACATGTGTATTAGCGATATTCTTGAATTTAAGATCTAATGCATTATTTAAAATTCCTCCATTTTTTTGTGTCCCAAAAACACCTCTATAAATAAATTTATCTATTTTTTCTTCTTCCAAATAGCCTTTGGTTTTAACAAATCTATTTGTTAAGAATGGCTGACCATTTTCGAATTTTATGGATGTTATCATCCCATCACCATCAAATGGATGATGAACCCATTGTCCACCTCTCTCTAATATCCCTGGTCCATTTCTTAATAATGTTCCATTTAAATTTTTAATATTATTACCTTTGCTAATTTTTAGAGGCTCTTTAGTTAGCTCCTTTTCTACATTTTGATAAGCACTTGACCAATCTTCTTTTTTAAAAATATTAAATTTATCAATTTTTTTATCTTGTAAATTAGTCACAACAAAATAATCACTCTGTCTATCTTCGCCAAAAATCAACTGAATTGTGGCTGATTCGAAAAAATTCCTATTTTATTGTTTTTCTAACATTCCTTTACTGCTTGGGATTGAATCAGATCTTCTTGGATCTATCTCGGTAGCCATTCTCATTGCTCTTGAAAAAGCTTTAAAGCACGCCTCAACTATGTGATGTGAATTACTTCCTCGTATTTGATTAATATGCAGAGTAATACCGCTGTTATTTACAAAGGCAATAAAAAACTCTCTTACTAATTCAGTATCATAATTTCCTATTCTAGGGGCTTTTAATTGAAGATCATAAGATAGATGGGGTCTACCAGAGCAGTCTAAAGTGACTTGAACTAATGCTTCATCTAATGGGGCAAAGAAATGGCCAAATCTGCTTATTCCTTTTCTTTCTCCCAAGGCTTTCGAAAATGCTTTGCCTAATGCGATTCCTACATCTTCATTCGTATGATGATCATCAATATGGGTATCTCCAATTGCTTTTATTTTTAAATCGAACAAACCATGACTGGATATTTGATGAAGCATATGATCTAAGAATGGTATCCCGGTATCAATCTCAGAAATTCCATTTCCATCTAAGTTTATAAATACAGAAATATCTGTTTCATTCGTTTTTCTTTTTATTTCAGATTGCCTTAGAGATGACATTTTTATGCAAAAAACTTAGTTTACATTCCATTAATGCAGTAACCCGCATCAACATAAATTGTTTGGCCTGAAATGCCGCTCGAGAGATCACTTAATAAAAAAGCAGCTGTATTACCTACTTCTGTTTGAGTGACTGTTCTGCGTAAAGGAGCCTTTTCTTCAACATTGTGGATCATATCTAAAATGCCACCTATAGCAGAACTCGCAAGTGTTCTTATAGGCCCAGCACTTATTGCGTTAACTCTGACTTGTTTTTCGGGACCAAGTTCTGCAGAAAGATATCTTACTGAAGCTTCTAAAGCTGCTTTGGCAACTCCCATCACGTTATAGTTAGGAATCGCCCTTTCTGAACCTAAATAAGTTAATGAGACAACTCCAGCACCATCACTAAAAAGTGGTTTTGCTGCTTTACATAAAGGTGCTAACGAATACGCACTTATATTAAGAGCCCTATCAAAACCCTCTGAAGTGGTAGCACTATAATCTCCAATCAATTCATCCCTTCCTGCAAATGCTAGGCAGTGAACTAATCCGTCAATTTGCCCCCAATTGTCTTTTATATTTTTAAAGATTTCTTCAATTTGAGCTGGATTTTGAACATCAAGAGGCAAAAATAACGATGGGTTTAAAGGTTCAGTTAGTTCTCTAACTTTAGACTCGAATCTTCCCTTATCATCAGGCAAATATGTGATTCCAAGTTCTGCGCCAGCTTTTGAAAGTTGTTGAGCGATACCCCATGCTATTGAACGATTGTTGGCAATTCCCGTAACAAGAATTTTTTTGCCAGTTAGATTTAGAAGCATTTTGTTTATTATTTCTATTATTCTCCTATATAAAAGTACCTATCTTTACGGATTACTGCAAAATATACAATAATTTTCAAATATCAAATAATTTTTAACTTAAACATGGTAAGAACAAATTCTATGGTTTTGGAATTAGGTTTTCAATTACCGAATTTCGAAATGTTAAATGCTAATTCTTCAAAAAATGAATATTTTAATTCTCATAATCTAGATAATCGGCATTTACTTTTAATGTTTATTTGTGCCCATTGCCCATTTGTTAAATATATTGAAAATCAAATTTTCACCTTAAGTAAAGAAATTGAAAATACAGTTCAAACAGTTGCAATTTCTAGTAATGATATTGTCACTCATCCTTCAGATTCTCCTGAAAATTTGAGATTACAAGCACAAAAACAGGGATGGAGTTTTCCTTATCTATATGATGAAAATCAAAATTTTGCTAAGAAATTAAAAGCGGCTTGCACCCCAGATTTTTATCTTTTTTCAAATGAAGGAGATGGTGATTTTTTATTGTATTATCATGGCCAATTAGACGATAGTAGACCAAGTAATAATATCCCTCTATCTGGAAAAGATTTGCGCTCTGCTGTAAAAGATTTGAATCAAGATAATTCTTATCCTTCAAATCAGATCCCTTCTTTAGGTTGCAATATAAAATGGACTCCTGGTAAAGAACCAAGTTGGTTTAAATGAATTAAAAAATTTTTTTACCCATAGAAATATGGTTTAGGGTTAATATATTTATTATGCAGATACCTCCATTTACTTTAGATAGGCAGTTCAAAGAAATTGGCTCTGAAATTGAGAGTGAGGTTTCTAAAGTTTTAAAAGGGGGCCAGTATATTGGAGGACAAGAAATTGCCAAATTTGAGGAGAGTTTTTCAAATCTGATTGGTGTTGAAAATACTATTGGATGTAATAGTGGAACTGATGCTTTAGTATTAGCTTTGCGCGCATTAGATATTGGTGTGGGTGATGAAGTTATTACCTCATCTTTTAGCTTTTTTGCAACTGCAGAGGCTATTAGTGCAGTTGGTGCTAATCCTGTTTTGGTAGATATAGATCCAGAAACTTATCTCATTAATACTGAACTAATAGAACAAGAAATAAATTCTAATACCAAGGCAATTATGCCAGTTCATCTATTTGGTAATGCAGTGAATATGACCTTAATAAAATCTTTGGCCAAGAAATATGACTTAAAAGTAATCGAAGATTGCGCTCAGGCAACATGCACAATGTGGCAAACTTCCAAAGTTGGTAGTATCGGTGATATAGGCTGTTTTAGCTTTTTCCCTACTAAAAATTTAGGAGCTGCTGGAGATGGTGGAGCAGTAACAACTTCAGATCAGAAGATTGCAAAAAAAGTTAGAGAACTAGCTGTTCATGGCAGCCCAATAAGATATCATCATACCCAAATTGGATATAACAGCAGACTTGATACCATTCAAGCTGCCATATTAAACATTAAAATTAAATATATTTCTAAGTGGATTAATAATCGCCAAAAAATTGCTAAAAATTACCTTGATTTATTAGAAAAAAATCCATTTATTAGTTTTCCAAAAATTAGCTCTGATTCAATTTCCCATTCTTGGAACCAATTTGTAGTCAAATTAAGAAACGATAAATATTTTTTAAATGAAGATTTTTCAAATTTATTTGATACTGATTGCAAAAAATACTATTCCTTAAGGAATTTAGTAAAACAACAACTTTTTGAAAAAGGTATTAATTCAATTATTTATTATCCAATTCCAATACACGCACAAATAGCTTACAAAAATAAAAATTTTTCTAGAAAAAAACTCATTAATACAGAGAGAATTTGTACAGAAGTTCTTAGTCTTCCAATGTTTCCTGAAATTTTTTATGAAGAGCAAGTTTATGTAGCAGAAAATTTAAATAAAGTTTTAAAGAATTGTATAGAGGAAATTCAAATTTCAGCATAAAGTGATTTAAATAATCTTTGTTGTATGTTGTGATTGACAATAGGGCTTGAATAATTATTTTTTTCTAAATTAGATATCTCCCCATTTAATAATTCTGAATTTGACACTTTAGATAATTCAGGAATCCAATATTTTATATATTCGCAAATAGGATCAAATTTTTTTGCTTGGGTATATGGATTAAAAATTCTAAGTGGTTTTGGATCCATACCGCTACTGGCGCTCCATTGCCATCCCCCATTATTTGCAGCTAAATCTCCATCAACTAAAGTCTCCATAAATTTTTTCTCGCCCATTTGCCAATTGCATATAAGATCTTTTACCAGAAATGAAGCGACTATCATCCTACATCTGTTATGCATCCAGCCTGTACTATTTATTTGACGCATTGCAGCATCAACTATAGGTACTCCGGTCTCTCCGTTGCTCCAATGCTGAAACCATTCATTATTGTTTTGCCATGGAAAGTGATCCCATTTTTTTCTATATGGACCTTTCTCAAGCTCTGGGAAGTGGAATAAGCAATGTTGATAAAATTCACGCCAAACAAGTTCTTTTTGCCAAGTTTCAATTGATAGATAATTTACTTGATTTGCAAAATCTGAATTTAAATTCAATGTGGCGTTCCAAATTTTTCTAATGCTAATAGTGCCGAATCTGAGAGATGCACTTAGAAAAGATGTCCCATTATGGGAAGGAAAATCTCGTGCAGAATTGTAAGAATATATTTTTTTTTCGTTAATGAAGTTTTCTAATAATGTTTCTGCAGCATTCTCTCCAGGTCTACATGGACAATGATTCGAACCAAGAAATTTGATATTTTTGATAAATTTCTCTAGAACCGAATCAGATGAATTTATTGTCTTATTTTCTTTGAGTTTATTATCTATATCTTGAAACTGGAAAACAACTTTATCTTGGTCATATGGACCTAATAAATTCATTTTTGATTTAAGGTTTTTATAAAAAGGTCCATAAACGGAATAAGGTTTATTATTTCCGGAAAATATTTTTAAAGGTTCTACTAATAAGTGATCCCAAGTTTCAATAACTTGAATATTTTGTTCTTCTAAATTTTTTTTTATTTTTAAATCGCGATTAATCTCATAAGGTTCAATTGATCTATTCCAAAAAACAAATTTAGCATCTATTTTCTTTGCTAATTGAGGAATTATTAATACCGGATCTCCTTCTTCCATGATTAATCTACTACCCATTTTTTTCCAATTATTTCCTAATTCATGAAGCGAATTTCCTAGAAACCAAGCTCTTGAACTTGCATTGAAATCGTGTGGGTAATTTTTATCAAATATGTAAGTTGAAGTAATAGCATTTGATAATGAAAATGCTTTGATTAAAGCTTGATTGTCAAATATTCTTAAATCCTTTCTATGCCAAAAAAGTATTCTAGGTTGATTCATAATTTATCTAAAAATTGTTTAGCTCTAAACCAAGCTGTCACAGTTTTTGCATCAAGAATCTCATCACCACTAGAAATAAGATTATCTAGTTCGTTCGGATCTAAAATTAATACTTCTATATCTTCATCTAAATCTCCTTTTACCTCGGAATTTAGTTTGCTCAAATCACGAGCTAAAAATAAATAAATTTCTTCATCTGCATAACCAGGAGCAGGGACAAGAGTTCCTAGTTCATCCCATTTGTTCGCACTAAATCCAGTTTCTTCTTGTATTTCTCTCTTAATTGAATTAATAGGTGTTTCACCTATTTCTAATGTGCCTGCTGGAAATTCTAATAAATACCTTGAAACAGCAAATCTATATTGCCGAAGAATGATAACTTTATTGTCTTTTGTAATAGGTACGGCTAATGCTGCCCCAGGATGCTTAATGTATCCATATTCACCTTCGTGTCCATTTGGAAGCTCAATTCTATTTATTTCGAAACTAAATTTTTTTGACTTTAACTCAGATATTTTTTCTTTAAAAATGGATCTTTTTAAAAAGTTTATGTTGCCCATGAATTTTAAATAAAAATAGCCTAACAGTTATTTTTTGGTTTTGTAAATCAATTAATAGACCATTTTGGGTCATCAAACTTTGTGATTTTTTGGCTTCTACTTAAGATTTCAGAAAGTGGTGTAATAACGAAATTCCGATTCATGAATCTAGGGTGAGGTAATGTTAATGCCTTTTCAACCATATGAAAATCTTCCCACCAAAGAATATCTAAATCGAGACATCTTGATAGCCATTTCTTACCCTTTGGTGTCTCTTCTCGTCCGAAAAATCTCTCTAACTTTTTTAGCTCTTTTAAAAGTAATTTCGCGTTTTTATTTGATGTTTTAGGGAAAGAATTACTTTTTATAAGTAATAGAGTATTTAAATAATTTGGCTGCTCATTATCAACACCATGAGGTAATGTCTCATAAATTGAAGACCAAAAAAAGTTTGCATGAAATTTGCTTTTCTCTTCTTTTTTTTCGTTGGAAATATCTCCCCACTCATTTATTATTTCCTCTATTTTTGGTTTGCAAATTAATAGTGACTCAAGAGGGCTTCCGAATTTACTATCAATATTTGCTCCGAGGGATATACATAGTCCATTTTTGATATTAAGATTTGATAATTCCACTACAAAAAACAAAGTTATTGGATAAATTCTATATCAGGCATTTTTAAAGTGATTTTGAACCCCGATTTAAAAGAAAAAGGAGAAATAAAAGATTTAATCAACTCAAAGGATTCTTTTAGAGCTTTTCCTTTGGCGGCAATTACGGGTCATAGCTTATTGAAATTATCTTTGCTTTTGGCAGCAGTTGATCCGAGTTTAGGAGGAGTGATTATCGCAGGCGGAAGAGGTACTGGTAAGTCAGTATTAGCAAGGGGTTTGCATACTTTACTCCCTCCTGTAGAGGTATTAGATAATGAATCAATTCTTGAAACACTATCTAAGAGAAATAGTAATACTTCATTAAGACCTATTGGTAGGAACCTAGATCCAGATAAACCAGAGGAATGGGATATTAGTACTAATAAATTGTTAGAAAAGGCAATTGGAAGTGATTATTTGAATCAAATTGATGAAATTCCAAAAAAAGTAAAAGAGGCACCATTTATTCAAGTTCCCATTGGTATAACTGAAGATAGACTTGTTGGATCAATTGATGTCGCTGCCTCATTAAGTACGGGAGAACAAGTGTTTCAGCCTGGAATTTTGGCAGAAGCTCATAGAGGTGTTCTGTATGTAGACGATATAAATTTATTGGATGATGGAATTGTAAATTTAATTCTTGAAGCTATAGGAAGAGAGCAAAATAACATTGAGAGAGATGGTTTGAGCCTCTCTCATCCTTGCAAGTCCCTTTTAATAGCAACTTATAATCCTGAAGAAGGAGCTTTAAGAGATCATGTGTTAGATCGTTTTGCAATTGTTCTTTCTGCAGATCAATCTATTGATAATGCTCAAAGAGTTGAGATTACAAAATCTGTTTTGTCACACGCAGAAAATAATATTAAATTTTCAGAAAAGTGGTCTGAAGAATCTGATAATTTATCCACACAATTAATTTTGGCTAGGCAATGGTTAAAGGATGTAAAAATAACAAAAGAGCAAATAACATATTTAGTGAATGAAGCTCTCAGAGGGGGAGTAGAAGGGCATAGGTCAGAATTATTTGCAGTAAAAGTAGCAAAGGCTAATGCAGCTCTTCGAGGAGATGAGAATGTAAATCCTGAGGACCTAAAAGTGGCAGTAAGGTTAGTTATTCTTCCGCGAGCAATGCAAATTCCTCCAGAAGATGATGATATTCAACCACCCCCTCCAGAGGATCAGAGCCCCCCACCTCCACCTCAATCAAATAATGAAGAGTCTGAACCTGAGACTAATGAAAATGATAATGAGCAAGAGCAAGAAGGAGAAGAAGATAATTCTGATGGAGAAGAAGAATCTACTCCCGAAATACCTGAAGAATTTATATTAGATCCTGAAGCATGTATGGTAGATCCTGATTTATTACTTTTTTCATCAGCTAAAGCCAAAGCGGGAAATAGTGGAAGTAGATCAGTGATATTCAGTGACAGTAGAGGTAGGTATGTAAAACCTATTATTCCAAAAGGTAAAGTAAAAAGAATTGCTGTAGATGCAACTCTTCGAGCAGCTGCTCCTTACCAAAAATCTAGAAGATTAAGGAACCCTAATAAATCAATAGTTATTGAAGAAAATGATTTTAGGGCAAAGCTTCTACAAAAAAAGGCAGGTGCTTTAGTAATTTTTCTAGTTGATGCGAGTGGCTCTATGGCTTTAAATAGAATGCAAAGTGCTAAAGGCGCAGTAATAAGACTTTTAACAGAAGCATATGAGAATAGAGATGAAGTAGCTCTCATACCTTTTAGAGGTAATCAGGCTGAAGTTCTTTTACCTCCTACAAGATCTATAACTGCTGCAAAAAGAAGGCTAGAAACAATGCCTTGTGGTGGAGGTTCGCCTTTGGCTCATGGACTTACACAATCAGCAAAAGTAGCAAAAAATGCTCTATCAACTGGAGATATAGGTCAAGTTATTGTGGTCGGGATTACTGATGGGAGAGGAAATGTACCATTAGGGATATCACTAGGGCAAAATGAGGTCGAAGAAAAAGATAATGAAAATGCTAATTTAAAGCAGGAGGTTCTTGATATCGCTTCAAAATATCCAATGCTTGGGATAAAACTCTTAGTAATTGATACTGAGAGAAAGTTTATTGCGAGCGGTTTTGGTAAAGAATTAGCAGAGGCAGCTCAAGGTAAATATGTCCAACTGCCAAAAGCTACAGATAAAGCAATCGCAGCTATGGCTTTGAATGCTATAAATGAATTCTAAATATTAGTTATGGATAAATTTCGTTAAGGAATTTTGAAAGTCCAATAGTTAAATCTCTTAGGGATTTTGTTAATTCTTTATCTTTCGTTAATTTTTCAAAATCTTCACTCATATCATCTATTTTGCTGGAGATAGATCTGGCCGCATTTATTGTCAATTTAATGTCATTAAGGGTTTCTTTGTCATCGATAGTAGACAAAATGTTGTTTAGATGATTTGCAGCGATTGTAATTTCTGTTATTAAAGGTTCAACTCTAAGTATTTCTTGTTTCGATAAATAAATTAATTCATCAAGGTTTTCTTGCGTTTTATCAAATTGGTCCATTGATTTAACTATATTCTCAATTAAGTTTTCTTGATTTGATTCTTTCAAAAGTTGACTTATCCTATTAGTTATATTTGAAAGACTTGATAGTTGTTTGCCAGTAATAGTATCTCCCTGACAAATAATTAATTTGGCATCGCAATTTCCCGATGTAGGTTTTTCGATGTTTTTGGGGATGGCTTTTTCACTAGTTTCTAAAGCAACTTGTACATCTCCTCCAAGGAAAGAGTTAGTGACTACCCTTGCGAATGCTGGCCTAGGAAGAATAATTTCAGGATTATTTAAAACTATTTTTGCTTTAATTGATTCATTAGTAAACAATATATCTTCTATTGAACCTACTAAAATTCCTCTGTAAGTAACAGGAGATTTTTTTGATAAACCGCTTGCATTGCTGAATTCAGCAAAAATGTGCCAATTTTTTGAGGATAGTCTTACTCCTTTGAGCCAAAAAGAAAAAAATGTGAATATTACAATTCCTCCTAATAAAGAAAATCCAACTATTGAATCTCGGTAGCTTTTACGCATAATTTCTAAATGTCTTTTGGTTGCATTGGGCCATCTCTTTTCCCATACCTAAATTGAAATACATAGGGATCATCACTCTCTTTGAATTCATCAATGGAACCAGCCCATCTAAACTTGCCTCCATAAAGCATTAAAACTTTATCTGCAGTCCTTTCTATAGTACTAAGAACATGACTAACTACAATAGATGATCCTTTAGCTTTATTATTTGTCTTATTAATTAAATCTTCAATTCTTGATGAGGCAATTGGATCAAGACCTGCGGTTGGTTCATCAAAAAGTAATAAAGGTTTAGTTTTTGCATTAAGAGTTTGATCTGTAATTAAAGCTCTAGCAAAACTTACTCTTTTTTGCATTCCTCCGCTTAATTCATTTGGAAGTTTATTCTCAACATTGAATAATCCTACCTCAGCCAAACATTCACTTACGATTTCATGTATTAACTTTTTAGATAGGTTTTTATTTCGTTTAAGTAGAAAACCTACATTTTCTTCAATAGTTAAGGAACCTAATAATGCTGGGTTTTGAAAAACTAGTCTTACATCAGGAGGATTGTGTTGATCTAGTCTCAAATATGTTTGTCTTTCACCAAATATTCTTAATTCTCCTTTGGTGGGTAAAATTAAACCTGCTAGAATTTTTAGGATAGTTGATTTCCCGGAACCTGAGGGGCCAACAATTGCTAATTTCTCTCCATCACTAAGTTCAAAATTTAGTTCATTAAGCACATTTACTTCATCCCAGCTTATTGAGAGGTTTTTTGTTTCAACTGCAAGCTTTGATTTTTTCAAAACCTATATAAAATTCATTTCTATTACATATTGCCTGTTTTTAGAAATAAAAAAAGGATGTATCAATTTGATTTATAATGAATTTATATAGTTTTAAATTTGAGAAAAATAAATTAAGAGGTTTTTTAATGAATAAGCGTAAAAAAAGAATAAGAAGATATTATAAATATTTTGAAAAATTTAAATTTGTTTTATTAAATAAAATTCTAAGAATTTTGAGTTGGCTTTTACCAGGACTGGTAATAAAAAGATGGATGATTACATCTGCAATAGGATTCTTGACTTCACTATTAGGACTGGCAATCTGGACAAATTTAAGGCCACTTTATTGGCTTATTGAAATATTTTTTTGGATAATGACAGGTTTTACTAGTATATTGCCTATTTCATTTTTGGGCCCAATAATTTTTGTTATTGGACTTTTATTAATAGGGATTGGACAAAATAGAAGTATTAATTCTATTAAAAAAGCGCTTGCTCCAGAAAAAAAGACATTTTTAGTTGATGCGTTAAGAGTTAAAAGTAAATTGAACAGAGGTCCTAATATTGTTGCAATTGGCGGAGGCACAGGCTTATCTACTTTATTAAAAGGTTTAAAAAATTACAGTCGTAATATTACAGCGATCGTAACTGTATCCGACGATGGTGGAAGTAGTGGAATTCTTAGGAAACAATTAGGCGTTCAACCTCCTGGAGATATTAGAAATTGTTTGGCTGCCTTATCAAATGAAGAACCTATTTTAACTAGATTATTTCAATATAGATTTTCAGGAGGGAGTGGTCTTGAGGGGCATAGTTTTGGAAATCTATTCTTGTCAGCATTAACAACAATTACAGGAAGTTTAGAAAAAGCAGTACAAGCTTCTAGTAAGGTTTTGGCTGTACAAGGACAAGTTTTACCCGCAACTAATACTGATGTCATGTTGTGGGCCGAATTAGAAAATGGTGAAAGAATTTTTGGTGAAAGTAAGATCAGTAAATCTAAAGAAAATATTTCAAGAATTGGTTGCCTTCCAGAAAATCCTTCTGCTCTGCCGAGTGCTCTTGAATCAATAAAAGAAGCTGACCTAATTATTCTTGGTCCAGGAAGTCTTTACACTTCTTTATTGCCAAATTTGTTAGTACCTGAAATAGTAGATGCCTTATTGCAAAGTGATGCACCCAAAATTTATATAAGTAATTTGATGACTCAGCCTGGAGAAACTGATGGACTTGATGTTTATCAACATATCAAATCAATAGAAAAACAATTATCAAATTTTGGTGTTAATACTCGAATTTTTAATGCAATTTTATCTCAGATTAAATTTGAAAAGTCTCCTTTAGTTGACTACTACGAAAGTAGGGGTGCAGAACCTGTCCAATGTAATAAAGAAAAATTATTATCTGAGGGTTATTATGTTTTGAAGGCACCATTGTATTCAAAAAGAATAACACCCACACTTAGACACGATCCTAGAAGACTGGCAAGAGCAGTTATTTTTATGTACCGAAAATTAAAGAAATTAAACTAATAAGCATCTTGAAGTTCATAGAAGTCTGGTTGAATATAGTCTTTTCGCAATGGCCATCCTCTCCAATCTTCAGGCATTAAGAGCCTTTTGGGATTTGGATGATCAATAAAATTTATCCCAAACATGTCAAATGTTTCTCGTTCTTGCCAATCGCTTCCTTTAAAAATTTCATACAAACTAGGGATTGATAAATCTGAATCTCTTTTTAAAAAGACTTTTAATCTAACTTCCTTAATCTGTTCGATTTTTTGTAAATCATCTACTGTTATGAAATGATAGAAACTTACAAGATTTTTCCCTGGGCCTTCATCATAGCCACCTTGACATTGTAGATAATTGAAGCCGTAATTTCTTAGAGCAGATACTGCATCATATAATTTGTTTGGTTCAACAGATATGTTTTCTATACCTATGTGATCATTAGCTAATGATTGATTTGGAATTCCATCTTTGGTCAAATTTTTACTTACAAATCCACCTTCTTCTAAAGAGCTGTCGGAGGATTTAGCTAAATCTTCTTTTTCCATTAATCTTCTTGTCTATTAATAATTTCAGATTTTTCGCTCATCTCAGGTAATTCAGTTATTTTTTCTTTTTGAGAGGCAGGAATAACATTTGTTGAAGTTTTATTTAGATATTCACCAGTATTGTCAGAGAAAACGAGATTCATTTCGTGCTCAGATGTTATGTATCTGTGAGTTTGCTCTGTTTTCGTGCGCTCTAAAATTGATTCATTCCCAACTTTTTTTCTTAATTTAATTACAGCATCAAAAATTGCTTCTGGTCTTGGGGGACATCCTGGAAGGTATAAATCAACTGGTATTAATTTATCAACGCCTCTTACAGCAGTTGTAGAATCTGCGCTGAACATTCCCCCTGTAATTGTGCAAGCACCCATTGCAATCACATATTTTGGTTCAGGCATTTGTTCATAAAGTCTTACAAGGGCTGGAGCCATCTTCATGGTTACTGTTCCTGCAACTATTAATAAATCTGCTTGCCTTGGCGAGCTTCTAGGTACTAACCCAAATCTATCAAAATCAAATCTAGATCCGATTAAGGCAGCAAATTCTATAAAACAACAAGCTGTTCCATACAAGAGAGGCCAGAGACTGCTTAGTCTTGCCCAATTATGAAGGTCATCCAAACTTGTCAATATAATATTTTCGCTTAGATCTGTAGTAACTTGCGGTGCACCAAGAGGATTGCAAGTTCCTTCCCGAATTTCTCTTATTGCTTTTGGGGATAATTGTGGGTTCAATTTTTTAACTCCATTCTAAAGCACCTTTTCTCCACGCGTATGCCAGAGCGATAACAAGTATTGCAATGAAAATTAAAGCCTCAATAAAAGCTAATAAGCCTAATCTATTGAAGGCAACTGCCCAAGGATAAAGGAATACCGTCTCAACATCAAATATAACGAAAACTAAGGCAAACATGTAATAACGAATGTTAAATTGGATCCATGCTCCTCCTATAGGCTCCATTCCAGATTCATATGTAAGCTTTCTTTCTCCTGTTCTGCCTTTTGGAGCAACGATGATATTAGTAACTAAGGCTAATATTGGTACAGCTGCGGCAATTAGGAGGAAACCTAAAAAATATTCATAGCCAGTTAATAAAAACATCTTAAAAAAATTAATTTTGAATAAAAGTCGCTTAATTAAGCAAAATCTTTTAAAGTTCTTAAAGAATAATAATAAACCGTGAGTGAAAACATTCAACCAGCCTCTGAGGAAAACAAAATAGTTGAAGACTTTGAGAAAGAAAAACTTTCTGAAAACTCATCAGGAGAAAATATTGAACAACCTATCCTTAATTTAGAACAAAATAGATTCGAATGTAGAAGTTGTGGATACATTTATGATCCGTCTGAAGGTAATAAAAAATTAAACATTCCTAAAAATACGCCTTTCTCAGAGTTGGATGGTAATACCTTTGCTTGCCCTGTTTGCCGAGCTGGGAAAAATTTTTATAAGGATATAGGTCCTAAATCTAAACCTAGTGGTTTTGAAGAAAATTTAGTTTATGGGTTTGGTTTTAATAGTTTACCCCCTGGACAAAAAAACATATTGATTTTTGGAGGGCTGGCTTTTGCTGCTGCTATGTTCCTTTCTTTGTACTCCTTGCATTAATATATACAAATGAAAAAAATTATTACTAGTATTCCCAATCTTCTTTTATCTATTCTTCTTTGTTTTGTATTGAGCAGTTGTTCATCTACGGGAGTAAAGATGAGTGATAGCAGCCCTTGGAAAACAATTCAGTTTGAGGACCAGTCTAATGCTTTAGATGTTGATTTTATAGACGATAAAAATGGATTTTTAGTTGGTTCTAATAGACTTATTATGGAATCTAATGATGGAGGAGAAACTTGGGAAAAAAGAAATTTAGATTTACCAAGTGAAGAGAATTTCCGTCTTCTAGATATTGATTTTAAAGGTGAAGAGGGATGGTTAATAGGACAGCCTTCATTAGTTATGCATACACTTGATGCGGGAAAGAATTGGACACGTTTATCTTTAGGTAACAAATTACCAGGCCAACCATTTCTAATAACGACTGTCGATGCTGGTGTCGCAGAATTGGCTACCACTGCAGGTGCTATTTATGAAACATCAGATAGTGGTGAATCATGGAATGCAAAAGTTGTAGACGCATCTGGTTCTGGAGGTGTAAGAGATTTAAGAAGAACTAATAAAGGAGATTATGTCAGCGTAAGTAGTCTGGGTAATTTCTTTTCTACTTTGGAAAAGGATAGTGATGCATGGATAGCTCATCAAAGAGCCAGTAGCAAAAGAGTTCAAAGTATTGGTTTTAACCCAGAAGGAAGTTTATGGATGCTTTCAAGAGGAGCGGAAATTAGATTTAATGAAGATACTAATGATCTAGAAAATTGGTCAAAGCCTATTATACCAATTCTTAATGGATACAACTATCTAGATATGGGATGGGATCCAAATGGTGATATATGGGCTGGCGGGGGCAATGGAACTTTAATTGTAAGTAAAGATCAAGGTAAAACTTGGAATAAAGATCCTATTGCTTCTGAATTGCCAACAAACTACATTAAAATAGTTTTTCTTGATAAGGAGGCTTTTGATAATCAAAAAGGATTTGTACTTGGCGAGCGTGGTTATATCCTTAAATGGAATAGCTAACTTTGAATAACTTGAGTTAATAGTAAAAAAAAAATTAATTTTTGAAAGATTTAGCAACTGTCTGTAACCAACCTGTTAATTTCTTCGCGAACTTATGATTTTACACTGTAAGATCATAGGGTAAACATTTGTGATTATGGCCGCAGGTTCAACGGGTGAACGCCCATTCTTTGAAATAATCACCAGTATTAGATACTGGATTATTCATGCAGTAACATTACCAGCTATCTTTATAGCAGGCTTCTTATTTGTATATACAGGCTTAGCCTACGATGCTTTCGGAACTCCTAGACCAGATAGTTATTTCCAATCATCTGAATCTAAAGCGCCTGTTGTAACACAAAGATATGAAGCCAAATCTCAACTAGATTTAAGAACAAAATAACAATGACTAATTCTCAAGCTCCAATGCAGGCTGCGGAAGTCCGCGTTTATCCTATATTTACTGTTCGTTGGTTAGCAGTTCACGCTCTAGCTATTCCATCAGTATTCTTTTTAGGTTCTATTGCTGCTATGCAATTCGTAGCCCGATAAATTTAACTATCATGCAAGTAAACGAAAATCCTAACAAAGTTCCAGTTGAACTTAATCGTACAAGCCTTTATTTAGGCTTATTATCAGTCTTTGTATTGGGAATTTTATTTTCCAGTTACTTTTTCAATTAAATTAAAATCATGAGTAAATTAAAAGGACCTGATGGAAGAATTCCAGATAGACTTCCAGACGGTAGACCAGCAGTTGCATGGGAAAGAAGATGGACTGAAGGAACTCTTCCTTTATGGCTTGTTGCTACAGCAGGTGGAATTGCAGTTATCTTCGTTTTAGGAATATTCTTCTATGGTTCATACCAAGGCGTTGGAGCTGGAGGCTAACAAGTCGTTACCTCGACCTTATAATCACTTATATCAAACAAGCCTAATAAGAATCAGTAAATATCCTTAGTTTCTCGTTTGTGGAGCTTGGGATATTTTTTTTTGGGGTTATCAATCCATCTTTTAATGAAAAATGAGACTTACTTTTTGGTCTTTCTTTTTCAATTAACTTAGCTACTTCTAATATTATTTTATTAGCCACTTCAGTATTTGATCTAAGATTTTCCAAAACCATCTCTACAGAAACTTCTTGATGAGTTTGATGCCAGCAATCATAATCAGTAACCATAGATAAGGAGGAGTAAGCTATTTCAGCTTCTTTAGCTAATCTTGCTTCTGTGTGGTTAGTCATTCCAATTATTGAACATCCCCAACTTCTATATAAATTAGATTCTGCTCTAGTTGAAAAAGCGGGACCTTCCATTGCTAGATAAGTACCCCCTCTATGCAATTGTCTACCGCCAGGAATATTTTTTTCTCCGATTTCGCTTAATATCCGTGATAAATTTGTGCAGAAGGGATCTCCCATAGTTACGTGAGCAACAGCTCCCTCGTTAAAGAATGTTGCAGGTCTATTTTTTGTCCGGTCTATAAATTGATCTGGAACCACTATATCAAGTGGCCTTATCTGTTCTTGTAATGAGCCAACTGCTGATGGAGCAATAATCCATCTTACTCCTATCGATCTTAGAGCCCAAATATTAGCTTTGTAAGGGATTTCAGAAGGATTTAAACTATGTGTCCTACCATGTCTAGGGATGAATGCTATCTCTAGGTTTCCAAGATTATATACTTTTATGGAATCAGAAGGTTTACCATAGGGAGTATTGATTTCTAGTTCTTTTAAGTACTCTATTTGATCCATTGAATAAAATCCACTTCCACCAATCACCCCTAATCTTGATTTTTCAATTGGTAATAAATGTTCTTTATTCATAGTGATGTAAATGACTTTTAATCATCTGGTACTAATTGGAGGAGGGCACTCAAATGTTTCTTTATTGAAGAAATGGTTAATGTGTCCGAAATTAATGCCAGAAATTCCTGTTTCAATTATATCTAGAGATTCTCATTTGGTTTATTCGGCGATATTCCCATCGGTGATTTCAAAATCAATCAATTTAGAAGAAAGTTTAATTGATATAAAATCTTTAGCAAAAAATGCAAAAGTATCTTTTATAGAAGATGAAGTAAAGGATATTGATTTCAATTTAAAGAAAATTGTTTTAAATAATAGACCTTCAGTTAATTTTTCGAAGTTGGTGCTTAATTATGGAAGTCAAACAAAAATTCCAAAAGAATTTGAATCACTAATTAAAAATCGAAATGCTTTTTCAATTAAACCTTTTTTAAGTGCTTATGACTCAATACAAAAAGAGGACATTTTTGATTCAGTTAATGAACTTCCATTTGTAATTGTTGGGAGTGGCCTTGCTGCAATTGAAGTATCATATGCTTTGAGAAAAAGATGGAGAGATAGACCTTTAAAACTATTATGTGATTCAAGAAAAATTAATAATACAATTCTAAAAAGTTTACGGAATTCCAATATTGATTTAGTTGAAAAACTTAATTTTGATTATGGCAAGATTCTTTTATGTACTGGAAATACATCTCCGTTATGGGCACAAAAAAAATTATTAGATTTGGATTCTCATGGCAGAATAATCACAAATAAAAATTTGCAGATAAAAAATTCCCCTGGAATCTTTGCTGTCGGTGATTGCGCAGTTGTAGGCTCAGCAAAAAGACCAGCATCGGGAGTTTTTGCAGTAAAAGTTGTAAATACATTAGTCCAAAATCTAAAAAAAGATATAGAAGGAAGATTATTAAACAAGTGGTTTCCTCAAAGGATCGGATTGCAAATAGTAAATATATTTCCAAGCAATCATCCAAAGGCTTTTGCTATTTATCGCAATTTTGTTTTCGGCCCTTCTTTTCTTTTTTGGATTTTAAAGTATAAGATTGATCTCAACTTTATTAAAAAGTTCAGATCAAAAAGGCTAATTATGAAAAGTAGTGAAAAAAATATTTCATTGAATGATTGCAGAGGATGTGCAGCTAAAATACCTCAGTTTGTTTTGAATAAATCATTAATAAAATCTAATTTAAATTCTTTTGCCTCATCACCTGAAGATTCAGTTGAGATATATCAAAATGGTCAAGATATTATTTTGCAAAGTGTAGATGGATTTCCTGCTTTGGTAAGTGATCCTTGGCTTAATGCAAAAATTACTACTTTGCATGCTTGCTCAGATTTGTGGGCATGCGGAGCAAAACTTTCATCCGCGCAGGCTTTAATTTCATTACCAAAAGTTGAAAGGGAGTTTCAGAGTTACCTCTTTTCTCAATCCCTTCAAGGGATTAAATCAACAGTTGAGGATCATGTAGGTGAATTACTAGGAGGCCATACTTTCGAGTCAAGAAGTTTAGTAAATAAACCTTATT
The DNA here is from genome assembly GCA_003214215.1 of Prochlorococcus sp. AG-418-G18. Taxonomy (GTDB): domain Bacteria; phylum Cyanobacteriota; class Cyanobacteriia; order PCC-6307; family Cyanobiaceae; genus Prochlorococcus_A. The sequence continues at coordinate 135,265 of QCLX01000001.1, forward strand.
CATTAGGAATAGATATTTCTTTAGCAGTTCAAGGCATTTTAAAAAATGGAGCAAAACCATGGCTTAAATCTGGAATGAATAACGGAGATATTCTCATGATGTCTAGACCTCTGGGTGTTGGGATTTACTTTGCAGGTCAAATGCAAAATATTAATATGCTAGGTAGTTCTTCTGAAATAATTAATAATTTAGTAAAGAGTCAGCAATATTTGATTGATGAAATTTATCTTTTTCAAGATCAATTTAAAGAATCATTAGTCAATGCTGCCACTGACATCACTGGATATGGCTTTATTGGACATCTTAAAGAGATGGTTGAATCATCTAATTTATATAGGCAAAGAAATAATCTTGAGCCACTAAAAGTTTTATTAGATTTATTTGCATTTAAAGCTTATCCTGGAGTATTTGATTTAATAAGAAAAGATGTTAAAAGTACTTTATTCGAATCTAATAAAGAAATTTTTGACAAAATTTATAAAGGAAATAAGCAAAAAAGAATAATTAATTTTTTAAACGAAAATTCATTAGATCAAGAGACTTTTAACGAGAGAATATCATTACTGTTAGATCCTCAAACATGTGGCCCCTTGTTGATTAGTTGCAATCGTAAATATGAAAATGTTCTAAAGGATAAATGGTACAAGGTTGGAGAAGTTGTAAAAATGTAATTAATTTCTATTTAATTTGTCAATTTCCAAATATCTTAATCTTTTGATTTCCTTTCCCATTTCCTTCCCTGGATCCCATCCTTCTTTTTTTAATGTTTCTCCATTTTTTTTTGATTTTATGAATTTGTAAATAAATAACCACTTAAACAATTTTCGCCAGTATGGTCCTCCATCACAAATTAATAATTTGATTGTCTCATCATTAAGGTTTCTGTCCTCAATAAATTCTGTCCAACTTGATGGAGAAAAATGATTGAATTTTTTTTGGTTGGTATTGAATATCTTTTTGATTTTTAAATAATCTTCTAATATTTTTATCTCACTATTGTTTACCAAAAATCTTTGACATGCTGTTTCTAAATCTTCTGAATCTTTTAATAAGTAAAGAATATGATTTCCCTTTAACTTCTTCATCCAACTTAGACCTCTCAAAAACTTTTTATCAACTTTAATATTTTCATTTAAGATTGAGATGATTTCCCATTTATGAATTATCGAAATTACATTAGTCAAATTATCGTGTTTGCATATTTCAGCTAGTTCCATCCTTATTCGTATGCCTAGTGCAGGAGGAAAAATAATTTTCTTATGAGTTTCTGAACTTTTCCATGGCCATTGTCTAATTGTTTCTTGAGATTGTTTGAGGGAATGATTTGAAATATTGAAATCTAACCTTGAAGCATACTTTGCACATCTAATTAATCTACTAGGATCATCTGAAATACTATTACTGTGAAGTAAGTTCAATCTTTTACTTTTTATATCAGAAATTCCTCCATAAAGATCATAGATTTTCCTTGTCGAGACCTCGAAAGCTATTGAATTTATAGTGAAATCTCTCCTCTTAAGATCCTCCTCTATAGTACTTTTTTTGACTGTGGGATTTAAGCCTGGAGCAGAATAAATTTCTTTTCTTGCAGAAGCAATATCAATTTTATAGTCATTTATATTTATTTCTACAGTGTTGTACAAATTAAATTCTTTGATTAAACATAAATCTACATTTACAATATTTTTTTTTATAAATTTTGCCAAAGAAATAGAGGAGCCTTCAATAACAAGATCAATATCTACAGGTTTAGAAAACGATTTTTTGTGGAATTTACTAATTAATAAATCTCTTAAATAACCGCCAACAAAAGCTACTTTAGTATTGCTATTAGATTCTATGTATTTAGCAATTAGGTTATATAGATTAAATGGAGTTTTGATTAATTCCCCTTGGATGTAATCAGAGATATCGTTCATGAGTTTTAACTTACATAACGAATTGGAGCTAATCTGGGGTCTAGAATTTTACTTCCTTTATCACCAAATTTTACTGCTAAAGATATTTTTTCCCCACTCCCAAAAATATGTATGATTTCACCTTTCCCAAATTTTGAGTGAATTAGCTTATCTCCAACTATCCAGCTTTTCCCTTTACTAGGCCCTGAATATAATTTCCTTACTGCATTTATTGGTTTGTTAACAAATTCATTTGGATTGTTTCGATCAACTCTAGTTAAACGATCAAGATGCCAATCTCTTTTAATTGAAGCACCACCTGTTTGTGGTAATTCGCCATCCATTAAATCTTCAGGTATTTCTGAAAGAAATATTGAAGGAATTGTTGCTTCACGCATTCCACCCCATAATCTTCTTTCTCTCGCATGACTTAAGAAAACTCTTTCTTTAGCTCTAGTAATACCTACATAGCATAATCTTCTTTCCTCTTCAAGAAGTGAGGGAGTATCTATTGATCTATGGCTAGGGAAAAGACCTTGTTCTAGCCCAGTGATAAAAACATTTTGAAATTCTAAACCTTTACTATTGTGCAGAGTCATCAGAGTTACAGAGTTGGGATTATTATTCTTCATATCATTATCAGTTGTTAAGGCTGCTGTAGAAAGAAATCCCTCTACATCTCCACTTTCTGTTTCTTCTTCATATTGAGTAGCTGCATTTATTAGTTCTTGTAAGTTATTTCTTCTGTCTTCAGATTCTTCAGTCCCACTAGAGAGCAAGTCACTTAAATAACCACTTTTTTCTAATATAAGTTGTAGTAGTTGAGCAGGGCCTGAATTTTCTAGGTAACAAAGTAGATCATTCATAACTTCAGTAAATTTATTTATTCCTTTTGATGATCGGCCTATTGTTTCTTCAAGACTTTGCTTATCATTAAGAACCTCCCATATTGGGATATTTAACCTATTAGATAGGTCATTAAGTTTCTGAATAGTAGTCTTACCAATCCCTCTTCTAGGAACATTTATGATTCGTAAAAGACTAACGTTATCTGAAGAATTAACGAGAACTTTCAAATATGCTATTGCATCTTTAATTTCTCTTCTATCATAAAAACGCAATCCTCCAAAAATTGTATAAGGAATGCGCCACCTTACAAGAGATTCTTCTAATACTCTTGATTGAGCTCTCGTTCGATATAAAATTGCAAAATTTTTCCAAATTGGTTTCTGATTAATATTGTTTAGTGATTTAATTTTATTGGTAATTGCTTCTGCCTCGGAAATTTCATCATCACAGCTGAGTAACTTTAAAAGTTCCCCTTTTTCTTTAGTAGCCTTTAAAACCTTGTCAATTCTTTCAGAGTTGTTTTCAATTAGTGAGTTTGCAGCATCAAGGATATTAGAAGATGACCTATAATTTTCTTCTAATTTAATTAAAGATGATTTTGTATCTTCGTTGAATGAAGTTTTAAAATCTTCTTGAAAACCAATTAGAATTCTGAAGTCAGCTGCTCTGAAGCTATAAATACTTTGATCAGCATCCCCAACTACAAAAATTGACCGATCTTCCCAATTGAAAAATTTTTTTGGTTCAGTATTTCCAGCCGTAATTAATTTTATAAGTTCATATTGTGTTCTATTTGTATCTTGATATTCGTCAATTAAAATATGTTTAAATCTTTTGTGCCAGTAATCTCTGACTATATCATTTTGCCTCAATAAGAAAACAGGCAAAAGTAGAAGATCATCAAAGTCTAAAGAATTATTTTTTGAGAGCGAAATTCTATATCTCTTGTAGGCTTCTGCAACTGTTTTATCAAAATTATTATCTGCTTTTTCTAAAAGATCATTAGAAGTTAAGCATTGATTTTTAGCATTACTTATTAATCTTTTAATCTTTTTGGGATCATATCTTTTTGGGTCAAGATTCATATCTTGACTGATAATTTCTTTTACTAATGTTTGAGAATCTGTTTCATCGTAAATTGAAAATTGCCTTGTCCATTTTAGGCCTTCTGGATCAGTATATTTTTCAATATCGTATCTCAGAAGTCTTGAAAATAAAGAATGGAAAGTACCGATCCAAAGGTTCTGAAGCCTCTCTTGGTAAACGTTTGTTCTTAATTGATTTTGATCAATTTCTTTGAGAGTTGTCCAAGGCTGACCAAATTGATTAAAAGCTAATTCTTGGGCCAGAAGAACTTCTAATCTTGCTTTCATTTCTTTAGCAGCCTTATTAGTAAAAGTGACTGCAAGAATGTTATAGGGGTCTATAGAGTTATTTTCAATAAGATTTGCAATTCTGTGAGTAAGCGCTTTTGTTTTTCCGCTACCTGCACCAGCTACAACCAATAGTGGCCCATAAATATGTTTTACTGCTTGAAGTTGCTCGTTGTTTAAAGATTTAAAAAGAAAATTGTTAGTTTGAGGCACTTTTGGGAGTTTTTTTCAGAAATCAGACTTTACTTTGGGATTATGAATCTTTTTCTAGCTGATCTAGCGCTTTTTTTAAATTAATAAGTTCATTATTGTTATTAATTATTTCTTCGAATTTATTTTGAGGCATTCTTAATTTAATACTTCTATCAAGAATTTCTTTTTCTAATCTCTTTTTGTAAGAGGAAATAATTTTCTTTGATAATATTAAATCTTGCTGATCCAAAACTTTATAAAAATTTATCTTGATTTTAGCGGAAAAAATTTTTTTATTTGAATTATTTCAGCTATCGCTTTGGAATCAAGTTATTAATTAAGAAGAGTTGCATTAATTTTTAAATTGTATATTTTTTACTAGCTTTATATTATTCTGAATCCTAACTTCAATTTTTTTAATTTAATAATGTCAGTTTCAAAGAATAATCAACTATTGACCGCTGATGAGAAATTAAATGACTTAAGCAATATTAAAGAATTTATTAATATTGCAAACTCGAGATTAGATGTAATAACCTCAATAACCAAAAACTCACATGCAATCGCAGCAGATGCTGTAACAGCAATGATTTGCGAAAATCAAGATTCAGTTAATTCAAAAATATCTTTAAATACAACTAATAAGATGTCAGTTTGTTTGAGAGATGGAGAAATAATTCTAAGGATTGTTGCTTATCTTTTGATTTCCAATGACGAATCAGTTTTAGAAAAAAGTTGTTTAAGGGATCTTAAAAATACTTATCTTGCTCTTGGAGTACCTTTAAAAAATGCAAGAAGGGTTTTTGAATTAATGCGAGATGCAACCATCTCTGATTTAAGATCTACAGTTAATAGTATGCAAGGAGAAAAAGGCTTTCTTACCAATTTAATTCATGAAACAGAGTTCCAATTTGAAAGGATCATTACTCTTTTAAACTAGATATATTTCTTATCTCTGAAGTATGGGACGTTTGTATTACTGAATTATTTTCCTGATTTCTAACAGTAGAAAATCTGGATCTTATATGTGTGGATAAAAAGGAAATTCTTTCTTCGGAAACTGTTGATTTATAAAAAGTTTTAATGTGTAAATTATTTTGTTTATCAATAAAATAATTTGAAGATGAAATAACGGATTCAGTATAACCTTTATTTCGTAAGACTATTCCTGAATTTTCATCTTTAGGTAAAAATATCAAGATAGCTTCATCTCCCTCACTTATATTATCTCCTCCTCCCCAATCACTAATGGTTTGCCACTTTATAGAGATGGCTATGCCCTCATGTTTTAAATATAATTTATGTTGTTTAAAAATCTCAATTACTTTTGGATTTGTTGAATTGATATGTTTTATGCGTATTTTACTTGTTGAGTTTTCAAATTCTTGAAAAGCTAAAGTATGAGTACTTCTAATAGATTTCCACTCTCCTACACTATTATCAACAAATTGATTAATTGTTGTTAGATTCTTCGTCAAGTTTATCTTCTACCAAATGATTTTCTGCTTTTTGAATCATTCTTACCATCGAATCCACCATTAATCTCTTTGCAGAAGTTACTTTTAATCCAGAGGGAGTGGTTGATATTTGTTCTCCAGGGCGATCATATGAAGTTGGTCTAAATGTAGTCATCTAATAACTTTAAAAATCAATCGATTTATATTCTTGCATGAATTCTTATTTTATAGTTGTTGTTTGCAAAAATGTTATATCTTTCTTCATTGATTGTAGAGTTATTAAATGTTTTATTATTTAGGCATTTTATTTTTAGCTAATCCTGAAATTGTAGCTAAAGCAAACATTCCCAAAAGAGCTAAGCCTAGAAATAATCCTGCTCCCTGACTAACCCCAGCTCCCACAGCTACTAGTATAGAGTCACTGATTAGAAGACTTATTAATAATGCTGGAGTGAATATTTTCCAGCGAGTTCCTCCAATACCAATTGCGTAGCTTAGGAAATCAAAAAGACCTGTCATTAATAGACCTGTCATAAGAAAGAAATTTTCTTCTAGTTGGTTTTGATTAAAACTTTCAATCTTTTTCATTGCTTTTGAGCCTACTAAATTACGTACAGGAACTCGACCATAATTTCTTGCAATAAAGAAAGCAGCTTGGCAAAAAACGATATCAGAAAAGATTATTGTAATGTAACCTTTTTGAAATCCTAGTAATGAACCTGCTAGCAAAGAATACGCTGAACTTGGGAGAGCTGGTAAAATAATACTTACTCCTCTAAGTATGAATATTCCAAAAGGAGCCCAAATGCCCATACTTTCTATTTTGTCCCTAAGAGGTTCAATCCCATAATTTTGGATTAAATAAATTAATACAACAAATATTGCTATAAAAAAAACTACTGAGAGAAATTTCTGTATTTTATTCATTACCTTTCTGAAAAATTTATTTGAAGTAAATTCTTAATTCAATATTTGATTGTATCTATAATAGAAATACTATTCAACAAAAATTTTTACAAATTTTTAATCTTATATTTACACCCAATAAAAGATTTTTGTAATCACAGAAGAAGTTATGGTTAATTCTAATAAAAAAGTTAATTCGATATTTTTTAGAAATATCATTTGTCTATTCTTTTCGTTAATCTTTTCCTTTTGTATTTCAATAAAACAATCAGTTGCTTTGCCTCATGAATGGGTGGGTGTCCCTAAAAGTGAATATGGAGAACAGTTATGGGATAGACAAAGTATAAAAAGAAACAAAGATGGTTCAGTGAGAGTATTGAGTAAATTTATTCCCAAAACAAAAAGTGAAATTACAAAGAATATTCTTTATACGATGGATATAAATTGTTTTGAGAAATCATTTAGAGATGTTGATGTTTCGATAGATGAAGTAAATAGTAATTTCAATGATTTAGCTGATTGGCGAGATCCAAATGGAGATGAACTGATTTTGGCTCTGATTGGTCAAGTATGCAGAGTTGATAACCAAAAATTTTGAATTATAAAAATAAAATCAAGAAAATAATTAAGAGGACTCTATACCTAAAAAGAGTAAAACCCTTTTAAAGGAGGGGTTTTAAAGGTGCTAGGACCCAGATTTGAACTGGAGAAAAAATTAAAAATAGTTAATTTTCAGTATCTTTTTGGTACCAAAAAGACCCTTTTTGGGGTTAATTTTTTTAACTAACATTCCATATCCATTTAATAAGAATGGTTGTGCAGGATAATTTCTATTACAAAATGGAATGTTATTAACTCAATTAAATATTAGTTTGCTTAATAAAGTATTAAGTATTATTTCTAAAAGGCTTTAAAAAAAATATATGTTTTATTTTTAGTCAACCAAAATTTTAGAGAATATAAAGGAATTTTAATATGAAAGATTTCCTACTAAAAATTTTTAACTTTCTAAAAGATCTTTACAATAAACTTATTAAATTTTTAAAAAGTATTTCACCTGAAGAGAAGCCAGTTGAGGAAGAGAAGCCAGTTGAGGAAGAGAAGCCAGTTGAGGAAGAGAAGCAAGCTGAAGATGAAAAACCAGTTTAAAAAAGATGGCGTACTGAATGTAATGTTTATGCAACTACAGCAAGCATTTTAAAAGGACTCAAGAAATGGATGATATGAGTGAAAACATCAGATTATACTTCTATGGAGATGGAATGTAAGTTCTGGGAATTAAAAAATTAGTATTTTATTGCTCAACTAACATTCCACTTACATCCCAAATATATTCCTCTCAGAGAGTTTTTTGCTCTTTGAGTGTTTCTTTAGATATCCTGAAAATAACTTTCAGAAATAATTTTAGGCATTAAAAAAGCATCTTTTCAGATGCTCATTTTACCCTTTTATTAAAGGTGCCAGGACCCAGATTTGAACTGGGGACACGGCGATTTTCAGTCGCCTGCTCTACCAACTGAGCTATCCCGGCTTCAACTTATATACTTTAAATTAAGATGTGCAGTTTGTGAAACCCTTTTAATTAAAAATTTGATTTCTTGATCAAATATTCAAAAACTATTATTTTGAATTAATTGCTAATAAGGCAGTACCAAAAGAAGTAGTTTTATGACATGAAACAATAGGTATCTTAATAATTTTTTCTCTTATTTTTCTCCACTGAGGGTTTTTTGAACCTCCACCAATAGTAATAATTTTTTTTGGAAGTGAACCTGTAAGTTCGCCTAGTTTTTCCCATCCTTTCAATTCAATTTTAGCTAGACCCTCAAATAATGCATGTAAATAAAGTGAGTCGCTTACTGGTCTAGGGCCAAGAATAGGCTCTAAATTTGAATTATTAATAGGAAATCTCTCTCCCTTACTATTGAGAGGTAAAAGATTTAAAGAAGTGTTTTTCGATGGATTTATTTGTCGACTTAGTTCCTTGATTTCTAAATCAGAAAAGAATTTAGATAGGATACCGCATCCTGCGTTTGATGCTCCTCCACAGATCCAATCGCCATTGACTCTATGGGTTGTAATTCCTTTTTGTTTTATTGGGTTTTTAACTATTTTTTTAACAACAATAGTTGTCCCTAAAACTGTGAGACCATCTTCTTTATCTAAACCTGCAGCTATGAAACTTGCATTAGAATCAGTGGTGCCTGAGATTAAAAGTAATTTCTTATTCAAATTATAATTTTCTGCTAAATCAGAATTGACTTGTCCAATCATTTTTCCACTTCTTAATATTTTAGGCAAGCATTTTTGCCATGAAGTATTAAGAAAGCTTTTTGGCCATGATTCTTTTTTTAGATCCCAACCAAGTTTGAGATTATTACCTTCTTCTCCATGAGTCCAATCTTTTAAAAACCATCCAGTTATCCAATCAGATTGATGCCTTAAAAGTATATTTGTCCCATATTTATCTATTAGATTTAATGCTTTTGCAAGACTACTGTATGGAGTTTGTAAGTGATCTTCTCCAGAAGTTAAGGATTCTAGAAGGATCTTATTTTCATTACATGCTTGGTCATAAGGTATTGCTTCTCCTAAAGGCTCCCCTTTTAAATTAAATGCTGTCAAAGTTCCTGAGGTGCCTGATATAGCCAATTTATGAAGGTTACTTTTTACCACAATAGGTAAACTTTCTAAGAGTTTTTCGCAAGAATTGATCCAAGAATTTGGATTTTTAAAGCTTTTTATATAAGGAACTGAATTTGAATATACTAATTCCTTATAAAGATTTATTATAGATATTCTTACACCACTTGTTCCGAAATCTAAACCTCCATAAAAATTATCAGGCATAGAATAAATATTTTATGAAAATACTTTAGATGCCTGTGCTAATTCGGCTGCTTTTTCTTCTACATTTTCCCAAGGGAGCTCAAGATCTCTTCTGCCAAAATGTCCGTAGGATGCAGTCTTTCTGAAAAAATTTCCACCCATTTTTTTTGGTAGGTTTCTTAAGTCAAATTCTTTTATTATTGCTGCAGGTCTTAAATCAAAGTGGTCTTTAATAAGCTCATTCAAATTAGCTTGAGAAATAACACCAGTATCAAAAGTTTCAACGAGAATGGAAATTGGTTTTGCAACCCCAATTGCATAACTTAATTGTACTTCTGCTTTTTTTGCCAATTTTGCCTTGACTATACTTTTAGCTACATAACGTGCTGCATAAGCAGCTGATCTATCCACTTTTGTGGGATCTTTGCCCGAAAATGCTCCTCCTCCATGTCTTGCATAGCCACCATAAGTATCTACAATAATTTTTCTGCCAGTAAGCCCGGCATCTCCTTGAGGCCCTCCTACTACAAATTTTCCCGTAGGGTTTACTAGGAATCTTGTCTTGTGAATGTTTGGTTTAATTTCTAAATCTTCAGTAGCAGGAATCACAACATTCGTCCACAAATCTTCTTTTATTCTTTGACGAATTTCCTCTTCATTTGTGATTCCATCAATTGCGGGATTATGTTGAGTCGAAATTAAAATGGTATTAATCGAAACTGGCACCCCTTTTTCGTAATCAATGCTTACTTGAGTTTTCCCGTCAGGGAGGAGATAATTAAGGACACCTTCATGTCTTATTTTGGCAAGTTGAATGGCTAATCTATGTGCCAAGCTAATCGGTAAAGGCATCAATTCAGGCGTTTCATCGCATGCATAGCCAAACATTATCCCTTGGTCACCAGCTCCGGTATTATCTTCCAAATCATCGTTAACATCATCTGCGTCGTTTACTCCTTGAGAAATATCTGGTGATTGCTCGTCAAGTGCTAATAAAACAGCACAACTATTTGCGTCAAAACCACCTGCTTTATAGCCTTCATATCCAATTTCTTTAATTACATTTCTAACGAGTTTTATATAATCAACTTTTGCTTTTGAAGTTATTTCTCCAGTAAGTAAACAAAGACCAGTATTAACCACAGTTTCGCAAGCAACTCTGCTTTCAGGATCTTCCGTTAATAAAGCATCTAAAACAGCGTCACTTATTTGATCACATATTTTGTCAGGATGACCTTCAGTTACAGATTCGGAAGTGAAGATGAAATCACTCATTTAAATATTGTATTTGAATATTGACTAATATCCTAAATTACACTGCAGTAACTAATCAATAATTGTAAATTAAAAAAATTGTTTAAAAAATAAAGAGACTAATTATTGTGATATGCGCACTCATTAGAAAAAAGTAAATTTAGACAGTTTCAGATGAATCTGATGGGTTTTCTTCATTATCATCAGTTTGTTCAAATAACATTTGCTTATATTTTGCCGCCATTTCTTCAGCTTTACTAAAAACTTTTTGAGGGTCAGTTAGCATGTCGCCAGGTTCAGGTTCAAGTGCTTTTGTTGATAATGAAATTCTTCCTCTCTCTGAATCAAGGTCAATGATCATAACTTTCATTTGGTCACTAACATTTAGAACGTTGTGAGGGGTCTCGATATGTTCATGACTTATCTCAGAAATGTGTAATAGACCACTAACTCCTCCAATATCAATAAAAGCTCCATAAGGTTTGATACCTTTGACAGAACCTACGACAACTTCACCCACCTCAAGTCTATTCATCTTTTTCTCAACCAAAGCTCTTCTATGACTTAGTACTAATCTATTTCTCTCTTCATCAACTTCAAGAAATTTTAAAGGAAGGTACTCACCTTCTAAGTCATCTTTAATTCTTCGAGCGCTTATATGCGAGCCTGGGATAAACCCTCTCAAGCCCTCTACTCTTACTAGAGCTCCACCTCTGTTTGTTGCAAAAACTTCAGAATAAATAGTTGCATCTTCTTTCTGAAGTTGTCTAACTCTTTCCCATGCTCTTTGATATTCAATTCTTCTAATCGAAAGCGCTAATTGGCCATCTTCATTTTCTTCGCTCATTATGAAAAACTCTCTGCTTTCTGACGGTTGCAAAACATCATCAAGTCCTTCAACTCTATTTATTGAAACCTCTTGAACAGGCATAAAAGCAGCTGTTTTTGCTCCTATGTCTATCATTGCCCCTTTAGGTTCTAAAGCAAAAACTGTTCCTTTTACTAGATCACCAGGTTTGAAGTTATAGTCATATTTACCTAAGAGTGATGCAAATTCCTCTTGTGTGAATCCTGCATTATCAAAATCTATATTTGCTCTACTAGATGAAGAATCCGCTGAAGGAATATCGTTCTTTTCGAAAGACAAATCTTCCTCATTTTGGGATACTGAATCATCTTTTAATTCAGACGAATTTTTAATTTCTTTTTCTTCAGAAAGTTCTTTTATGGTTTGGGAAGAATTTTCGTTCATTTTTGGCATCGCAGACTACCTAAGGTAGTTAGAAAGGAATGCTATTAGCCTGCAAACTAATAGCAAAAGCATTTGTGCTATGTATTCTACACTTTAAGATGCTGAATTTTATAAAATTGAAGCTAATTGGTTTTTTGAATTCCCTTTAAGAGATTCAAGAGTAGAGATAAAATCTTTTACTCCATTAAATTTTCTATAAACTGAAGCATATCTTATGTAAGCTACTTCGTTTTCTTTCCTAAGACTCTTCAGTATTAAATCTCCAATTTGAGAAGATTTAATATCTTTATTAGAATACTGTATGATTTGTGATTCAATTCCATCTACAAAGTTAATGATTGCTTCGCTTGTGAAGGTAGTCTTTTCGCAGGCTCGTGATATGCCGGTATATAGTTTTTGTTTATCAAATAATTCTCTACCCCCATCTTTTTTAATAACTGAAATGGGCATTGTCTCAACTCTTTCATAAGTAGTAAATCTAAAGCTGCAATTTAAGCATTCTCTTCTTCTCCTAACACTTTTACCACTATCTGCAGATCTTGATTCCAAAACTCTGCTATCTGTATTTTGACAGGTAGGACACTGCATTTAGTGAAATAAGATTAACTCCAACCCTAATAGTAGATTATTATTTTGATTATGAAAAGTAAAAAACCTCTTTAACAAGAGGTTTTTTATAAATCTCATTTTCTATCAAATTTAGGGGGATCTCTAAAGGCGACAGCAAAGAACAGTGTTACAACTGCGAGAGTTAAAATAAGGACGTAAGCAAAAGCTTCCATAAGATTAAATAATTAAGTTTAGTTTAGACCCTTCCAGGGATTCTTCTTGTGGTTTCGTCACCAAGCTTTTTGAATAAACCAAATTCAACTTGATCACCAATCTCAGAATCAATACCAGCAAAGGAATTTTTATAAAGAGTTCTTGAAGCATGCCACCAGTGGCCAAATAAGAATAATAATCCGAAACATAAATGCGCATATGTAAACCAAGCTCTTGGTGAGCTTCGGAATACCCCATCAGATTTGTAAGTTTCTCTATCAAATTTGAATGCTTCTCCAAGTTGAGCTTTTCTAGCTAATCTTTTTACAACTGCAGGATCAGTAAATGTTTGACCATTTAAGTCTCCTCCATAAATAGTTGCAGTGATGCCAGTTTGCTCAAATGAATACTTTGCTTCTGCTCTTCTAAATGGAATATCTGCTCTTACATTACCTTCTTTATCTTCAAGTATGACTGGAAAGTTTTCAAAGAAATTAGGTATTCTTCTGACTTCTAAATCATTACCATCTTTGTCTTGGAAGGTAATATGACCTTGCCAACCAGTTGGCAAGCCATCACCATTAACGAGAGCTCCAACCCTGAATAAACCTCCTTTAGCAGGACTATTCCCAACATAATCGTAGAAGGCTAGTTTTTCTGGAATAGATTCATATGCCTCAGCTTTAGTGGCACCTTTATCTATTTCAGCTTGAACTCTTCTATTGATTTCAGTTTTAAAATAGCCTGAGTCCCATTGATATCTGGTAGGACCAAATAACTCAACTGGAGTTGTTGCTGAACCGTACCACATTGTGCCTGCAACTACAAAAGATACAAAAAGTACAGCAGCAAGAGCACTAGCTAGGACTCCTTCAAGACTTCCAAGTTTGAGTGCTCTGTAAAGTCTTTCTCCAGGTCTATTAGTAATATGAAAAATTCCTCCAATAATACCCATTAGCCCAGCAGCTATGTGATTTGCGACTATTCCACCAGGATTAAAGGGATTAAATCCCTCTACACCCCAAGAAGGAGCTACAGGCTCAACATGTCCAGTTAAACCATATGGATCAGAAACCCAAATACCCACGTTTGCGCAATGAAATGCTCCAAATCCAAAACATGTAAGCCCAGCAAGAAGAAGATGAATTCCAAAAATTCTTGGTAAATCAAGAGCAGGCTCACCTGTTCTGGAATCTTCCCATAGGTCCAAGTCCCAATATGTCCAGTGCCATATGGAGGCCAACATCAATAGTCCACTAAATACTATGTGAGCTGCTGCAACTCCTTCAAAACTCCAGAATCCAGGATCAACCCCTGTAGCACCCGTGATATCCCATCCGTTCCAACTACTTGTGATACCTAGTCTTGCCATGAATGGCATAACGTACATTCCCTGTCTCCACATTGGATTGAGAACAGCATCAGAAGGATCAAAAATGGCTAATTCATAAAGAGCCATAGAACCGGCCCAGCCGGCTAATAATGCAGTATGCATGAGATGCACAGCAAGTAGTCGACCTGGGTCGTTAATAACTACTGTGTGAACTCGATACCAAGGCAATCCCATCGGTTAATTTCTAGTAACTATGCTGATTGAACAGCTAAACATCACGATAGTAAGGGTTTTTTAGCCTTTGAGGGATTTTTGTAAATAAATTTATTTTCTTGCAAAAATTGGGCAAATTAATTTGCACCACTGTGGTTACAAGGAATTTTTAGCTAAAAATTGTTAATATTTTGGTCACAATTCTCAAAGTAAAACGCCAAAATAAGAAAAATAACAAAAAAAAAATGGCAACAATCAGATTCCTACGTGAGGATTTAGAGGTTAAATGTAATCCTGGTGAAAATTTAAGAGAACTGATAATCAAAGAAAACCTACAACTGTATGGTTTAAAAGGTATTTTAGGAAATTGTGGAGGAGCAGGTCAGTGTAGTACTTGTTTTATTTCAGTTGAGGGCGGTAACAAAAATTCTTTAAGCCCTCTTACTTCAGTTGAAGAAGAAAAACTAAAAAATAGACCAGAAAATTGGCGATTAGCATGTCAAACCTTAATTAAGTCCTCCACAGTAATTTTGACAAAACCACAATCTCCTCCCTCAAATCTGGAGGATCTAAAGAAAACAAGTGAAAATAAAAAATTAGCTCGCTAAATTGTTTAAGACTGTTAATCAGTTGATAAAATTTGTTGATTTTTCCACTTTATTTCAAATTATATGTCTATAGTCTTATTACCTAATAGAACAGCCACCTAAATGGAAACAACTAATTTTGGATTCGTAGCTAGCCTTTTATTTGTAGGAGTGCCAACAATATTCCTCATAGGTTTATTTATATCTACTCAAGATGGCGAAAAATCAAGCTTCTACTCTGATTCTAGTAAGGGTAAGCTTGGCCCTAAACGCTAAAGCTTTAATAAATGCTTCGCATTTCTGCAAGGGATTTTTTATTTTGGAAAAAAAAGCAACTTTCTAAAGGTGGAGATCAAGAATCTTTAGCTTTTTTGCTTGACAGTGTAGGCGGCATATCTACTAAAGACCAAAAATTTATAGGAATAAATCCTGAGGGAAACTTATATTTAAAAAAAAATTTAGATTTCTTAGAATCTAATTGGGATAATCATTTACAAAAGTCTTACCCAATCCAATATATTTGCGGGATAACTTTTTGGAGGGACTTAAGATTAATAGTTACAAACAAGGTACTAATTCCTAGGCCGGAGACAGAGCTTATCATTGATATTGTAATAAAGATATTTGGAAAAAAATCACAAAAATTATTTTTTACTGAATTAGGAACTGGATCAGGTGCTATAAGTATTGCCTTGGCATTAGAGTACCCATTGTGGAATGGAATAGCAACTGATATTGATCAAGATGCATTAGAAATAGCCACTAAAAATTATAAAAATTCTTCTAATCAATCAAATTTAAAATTTTTTTGTGGGCATTGGTGGACTCCTTTAGAAAGTTTTCAAGGAAAATTAGATCTTGCTATTTCAAACCCGCCATATATTCCTAAAATTATTTATGAAAGACTACCAAAGGAAGTTAAAAATTTCGAACCAAAAATTGCTTTATTAGGGGGCGATGATGGTTTGAAACATATTAGAGAAATAATCCAAAAAGCACCATTATTTTTAAAAGAAAAAGGATGGCTAATTTTAGAGAATCATTTTGATCAAGGTGAGCAAGTAAAAAAACTACTTATTGAAAATAAATTTACATCAATAGAAATTGTGAATGATCTTTCAGGTATTGGAAGGTTTACCATTGGAAGATATAAATAGGTTATTATTGGATCATAATCTAAGTGAATTTAATAGATTACAAATCGGCTTCGCAGACTCTTAAAAGTGGTTTACCTATAATTTTCCCAACGGACACCTTACCAGCAATTGGATGCTTGCCAAAATTCTCAAATATTATTTATGAGTTTAAAAAAAGAGATAGAAATAAACCCTTAATTCTTATGGGATCAGAATATAAACAATTAATCGATTATGTTCATGAATCAGCAAAAGAAGATTTTGAAAACATAGCTTCAAAATATTGGCCTGGAGCTCTGACAATGATTATTCCTACTTCAGAAAAGCAGACTGAAATCCTCACAAGCAATGATCTTACTCTTGGTTTGAGAATCCCAAATTCGCAAAAGGCTCAATCTCTTATGAAAGAAACAGGACCATTGTTAACTTCTAGTGCAAATATTTCAGGTTTTACGGGATCAATTACTGTTGAAAGTATTGCTTTAGACTTCCCTACTGTGGAAATTTTGGGCCCTATTCCATGGGAAAAAAATAGTGGAAAAGCTAGTACTATCATATTTTGGAAGAGAAGAGGTGTTTGGAGGTTGATTAGGCAAGGAGATGTATTAGTTAAGGAAAAGTTTTAATGTTATTATTATTATTTTTTGTTTTACTAATTCAATTTTTTACTTATTGGATATTTGAACCCCTTGCATTTTTTTTAGAGTATGTCCTTGAAATAAGATTCTTACCTATCATTGCTCTAATAGGTCTGATTTTATTATTTTCGTCAAAAAATATTGAAAAACAGTAAATTAAAAAATGCCGGCTAACAGATTTGAACTGATGACCTTCGCTTTACAAAAGCGCTGCTCTACCGCTGAGCTAAGCCGGCATTTTACTATCTTACAATTAAGGAGGATCAATTATTAGTATTTTTTTTGCTTTTTAAAATTTATTACTTTTTGATATCTTTATCACTTTTATTATTCTTATCATTTTTTTTAAACTTTATTTCTCCGGCAACAGTTCTTTTGATTGGTAAATTGGCTACTAATGCAGTCATTCTATCCTCAGTCTCTAAACTTACTGCTACCTCTTCAAAATCAATCTCAACATATTTAGCAACAACATCAAGAATTTCTTTTCTCATTTTATCCAAAAGATCAGTTGTTAATGAATTCATATCAACTCTGTCATGAGCAAGTACAAGTTGTAATCTTTCTCTAGCTGTATTTGCACTAGCTGTTTCTCTACCAAGTAGTTTGTTTATAAGGTCTCTGAGTGTCATCATTTTAAAAAACCTTTGTTTGCATTAATCTCATGAATTTATCTTTAAGGCTTTTACCTTCATTTTTTGGATCAATAATTGGGACGTCCTTTCCTGTAAGTCTTTGAGAAACATTTAAATAACATTTTTTTGCAGGAGATCTGCCATCTGTAAGTGTCAGAGGCTCACCTCTATTTGTACTTATTATCACTTGTTCATCTTCTAAAACAATACCCAACAAGGGCAAAGAAAGTATCCCTTGCACATCATCGATAGATAGCATTTCTTGACTAGCCATCATGTTAGGGCGAACTCTATTAATTACAAGCTGGATAGGCTCAATATCAGAAGTATTGAGAATCCCTATTACTCTATCTGCATCGCGTACTGCAGATAATTCCGGGTTAGTAACAACAATGGCTTCTTTACAAGCCGCAAGAGCATTTTTAAAGCCATCTTCTACACCAGCAGGGCAATCTACTAAGACAAAATCAAATTTCTCACTAAGCAGGTCACTAATTTTTTTCATATCCTCTGGTTTCATCCAATCCAACATCCGAGGATCCCCAGCAGGAAGGAGAGCAAGATTAGGCTCTTTTTTATGTCTAACCAATGCTTGATCAAGACGACAATTCTTGTCTAGAACATCTTGAGCAGTATATATAATGCGATTTTCTAATCCTAGAAGGAGATCTAAATTTCTTAAGCCAAAATCAGCATCTAATACAGCAGTTGTAGCTCCACTGTTAGCAAGTGCTATTCCCAGGTTTGCAGTTAGAGTGGTTTTACCAACTCCACCTTTACCTGAACAAATTAGTATTGTGCGTGTATTTTCCGCCACGATTATAAGGATTTTCCAAATAATAAAGCCACTTGCGGAAAGTTAAATATTTTAAAGATTAAGTAATTCTTAAATTTATTGCCTTTAAATTAATTTATTGCAAATGATTGATTAATTTTTTGTTTCGATTATGTATGGCTTGATAAGTATCGTTTGTTTTTCTATCACAGCAATTTCTGGATAATAATTTTTGGGTTTATCTTTTGGTCCAATGGCTATTACATCTGCAATTCGTAATTGTAAAGGGCTTAAATAAAGTGATGCAATAGAGGCGTTTTTATTCCCATTTTTCCCTGCAAAGGCGATCCCTAGTAATTTGCCCCAAACGTAAATATTTTTCTTAGCGGAAACTATGGCTCCTGGATTTACGTCACCAATAATGCATAGGTTTCCATTTGAAGATATTCTGTTACCTGATCTTACTGTTCCTTCATGAAGAATATCGTCTTTCTTTTTTGAATTGATTACAAGTAACTTATTTTTAATCTCTTGCTCATTAACAAAATTTGAATCTACTTTTAAGGACTTCCCACTTAGTACTGTATCTCTATTATTTGAGTAAATACGTAAGGAGAAAATATTATTTTTGTTGAAAAAAATTTTTATTTTTGATAATTGATGCGAACTTATTGATTCATTAATTGCGAAAATTTTTGCTTCTAGAGGTTCCTTCATGGAAGCAAATTTTTTGAAAGTTTCATTGGTATTATTTAAATCTTCAAAAGAAAGAATTTCAAAATAATTACTTTTATTGTTATTTAAAACGATTTCCATTGAATAAAATTTAGTAATTATTTCTTATTAATGAAATTTGATTTTTAATGTCATTTTTGATCAATCTTGGATAAATAATAAAAGAGCTTTCCTCAGGTCTCATTAAAGTTTTTATTAACGAAGAACTTTTTTCTAATGAGTTTTGATAGGTGCCATCCCATATTTTAAGTGCATTGTTAGATTCAAAACCTTTGAAAGACCTTTCCTTAATGCCACAAAATATTTCTGAATCATAATTATTTTTTTCACATAATCTTCTTGCAAATGCGAGGATTTTTAATCTTTCTAATTTACTTAAAAAACTTATGTCTGATGCCTTTAATAAATCTCTATCAATAAACATTTTGCATAGTGTGGAAAGTGGCTCGAAAGATTCATCTTTCCATCTAATTAAATGATAGTAAAACGTTACATCATCATTTCTTATGAAATCATCAAAATCAACCTTTGCAGGAGAAAATATCCATTTGTGTAGAGATTTATCTAACCAAATTTTCTTTTCAAAATTGTTTTTTATTGTTGATATTATTTTTTCCAGAATCCATGTAGATATTTCGTTAATTCTGTGATTATAGATAGTTCTATACATCAAGTTTCTTAGTACAAGGAAATGCTCAATAGCCAAAACTCCTTTTGGTTTGATTGCAATATTTCCATCAGGCGAAAAAGTAAGCGCTGAAATAATTCTTTCTAAATCTATTAATCCATATTTTGTCCCTGTGTTATAGCTATCGCGTAAAAGATAATCTAGACGATCGCAATCAATTTCACTGCTAATCAATGTCTTTAAGGGTTTTGAAAATATTTGTTTTGATTCAAATAATTCGCCAATTTGTTTTGGTAATTCCTTGTCATATTTTTTTAGGATTGAATTTATTGGAGAATAATTTTTAACTAATTTTTGAGACCATTCTTCATGATTATGATCGAATATTGTTTCACTAGTATGACTTAAAGGTCCATGACCTAGATCGTGTAATAGAGCTGCTCCATAAAGGACAAATTTATTTTCACAAAATGAAGATTTATTTTCAATTAATCTCTGATATATTTTTCTAGCGATACAAAAAACGCCAATAGAGTGTGTAAATCGGCTCGATTCCGCACCATGAAAAAGTAATGATGCAGAGCCTAATTGTTTTATTCTTCTCAACCTTTGAAAAGCAATCGAATCAATTAATTCCATAATCATCAACTCTTCTGGCTTTTCTGAATCAAATACTATTTCTTTGTGAATTGGATCATGAAAAATTCTTTTTATGCTCATAGTGTTTTAAATTTCTAAATTATTAATCTTTTATTTACTCAAGGTTTTATTTCTTCATAACTTTCTTCGCTGGTTAGTATCGAAATCTCTTCTTTTTCTAGAAGTGAAGTCAGAAATAATTCTGCATTTTTCACCCATTTATCTTCAGCACTGCCGTATTCACTTGCATCAGGAAGATCCAGTAACTTGTCAGGTGTCATGCCTTGACCTTGGATATTATTACCCTTGGGAGTTAAGTAACTGGCAACTGTGATAGCTATTCCACTGTCTTCTCCTAAACTTTTTAAGGATTGAATTAAACCTTTCCCATAGGTTTGTTCTCCCATCAGAATTGATCTGCCGTTATCTTGTAAAGAACCTGCAAGTATTTCACTGGCACTAGCAGTCCCTTTATTTACTAACGTTACCATTGGGCCATCAAAAGATGTCTCTTTTTGAGAAATTATTGCATCTTTGATTCCATTTCTATTTTTTGTCTCTACTACTGGTCTCTCACTCAACAATGAGTCTGCGACTGCGATTCCTGAGCTTACTAGTCCTCCTGAGTTATTCCTAAGATCTAAGATCAGTCCTTCAACCTCTTTCTCTTTTAACTCTTGAAGAGCTTCTTCAACTTTCTTGGGTACGCTTTCGCTAAATTGAGTGATCCTTAAATACCCTATTGTGTGGGAATCGTCTCTTAATCTTTTTGTCCTCACTGGTCTCAGGTCTACTGATCTCCTTTCTAAATCTACCTCCCTAATTTCTCCTGATTCCGAAGATATTTCAACTAAAACTTTTGATCCTGATTCACCTCTTAATTTAGAGGCAGTATTTGCAAGGCCTAGTTCTTCTGATGAAATTCCATCTACTTTCTCTATTAAATCACCGCTAACTATTCCTGCTTCTTCGGCTGGTGAGCCGCCAAGAGTAGAAACAATTTTAACTTTATTGGTTCCATCATCTTCACCTAGTTGAAGCCCAACTCCATTAATCTCGCTACCAAAATTACTTGATTTAAGGAGTTCATAATCTTTTGGACGTAAAATTCTTGTATAAGGATCGTCTAGAGGTCTTAACATGTCTTCAATTGCGGAATAAGCCTCTTCAGTTGTTTCAATTTGTTTCTGTAATGTTTTTTGTCTAATTCTCTTCCATTGGATTTCATCAAACTTTTCTGGATCATAAAAACCCTCATTGACCAAGGTCCAAGCGTCAAGTACTAATTGCCTGCTATCACTGAGAGCATCTACACTTTCAATGAATAAAAAATTTGTAGAAAAAATACTGACCATTAGTATCATGATCAATATTTTGAATGTTAAAAGTTTGTTAAAAGATGAATTCATTGGGTTAAGTGTTAACACCAAGTATAAGAATTTTAAGTAAGCTCTTTATATCAAAGCTAATTTTTTTTTGGATGGCGAATTCTTCATCTGTTTATGACTGGTTTCAAGAGAGACTTGAAATTCAAGACATAACTGACGACGTAACTTCCAAGTACGTACCCCCTCACGTAAATATTTTTTATTGTTTAGGAGGCATAACTTTAGTATGCTTCTTAATCCAATTTGCAACAGGTTTTGCAATGACTTTTTACTATAAGCCAACAGTTACACAGGCCTACAGCTCAGTAAGTTATCTGATGACTGATGTAAGTTTTGGATGGTTAATTAGATCTGTACATAGATGGAGTGCATCTATGATGGTTTTAATGTTAATTCTTCATGTTTTTAGGGTATATCTTACTGGCGGATTCAAAAGACCAAGAGAATTAACTTGGGTAACAGGGGTTGTAATGGCTGTAATAACTGTGGCTTTTGGAGTTACAGGATATTCTTTACCTTGGGATCAGGTTGGTTATTGGGCAGTCAAAATTGTTTCTGGTGTGCCTGCAGCAATCCCAGTAATTGGTGATTTTATGGTTGAACTACTTAGGGGTGGAGAAAGTGTTGGACAATCCACTCTTACAAGATTCTATAGTCTTCATACTTTCGTCTTGCCATGGTCATTAGCAGTTTTCATGTTGATGCATTTTCTAATGATTCGTAAACAAGGTATTTCAGGTCCTCTATAAACTTCTATACTTAAACTATTATCAGATTTTCACATGTCGACGTTAAAGAAACCAGATCTATCTGATCCAAAATTAAGAGCAAAATTAGCTAAAGGTATGGGCCATAACTATTATGGAGAACCAGCTTGGCCAAATGATTTACTATATATTTTCCCAGTAGTTATTTTAGGAACCATAGCCTGTGTTGTCGGATTAGCAGTCCTTGACCCTGCAATGTTAGGGGATAAAGCAAATCCATTCGCAACTCCTCTAGAAATACTGCCAGAATGGTACCTTTATCCAGTTTTTCAAATACTAAGGGTAGTCCCCAATAAACTTTTAGGTATTGCGCTTCAAACCTTAATTCCGCTTGGATTAATGATTTTACCATTTATTGAAAACGTTAATAAATTCTCTAATCCCTTTAGAAGACCAATAGCAATGTCTGTTTTCTTGTTCGGAACTTTTTTAACAATATATCTTGGTATTGGTGCATGCTTACCTATTGATAAATCATTAACTTTAGGACTGTTTTAGGTCTAAATCATAAACATATCTAGATCATTATTCTCTTCTCTCAGAAAATGGTTCATTAGTAAAAATCCTACAATTGTCCAAGTTTGATATGTTCTTGATTGTTGCCCCACCCAAGTGCCTGTAGGTCCATCAAAATATTCGGCCCATTCTTGTTTAGGTAATTGATTAAGTTGACACCAATATGATTCTTCTATTAAGGATTTCATTTCTTCCATAAGAATTACATCATCAGATGCATAATTCTTTTGATGTAGAAGAACAGCTGCACCAAAAAACCAAAGTAAACTTGGCCAATGACCACCATTATGGTAACTCCAAGGCCAATTTTTTGGATCAGATCCAGTTTTATTTTGCCATTCTTCTATATCCATGTGAGGATGACAAATTCTCATAGGCATTTGTGCCATTAAATGCTGCCTGTTATGTAAAACCAATCTAAATAAGGCTCTTTGTTCTGCAGGAGGCAGAACTCCAAAAATACACGCTAAGGAATTCCCTAAACTATAAAATCTAAAGTCAGGTCTCCCTGTTCTAATATTTCCAATTAAATAACCGCCTCTATTCTCTAACCAATCTTGAAGCCATGATGGGACTACTTGAGGTTGAACGTTGAATTCATTAAAGTGTTGATCATCTCCATATTGCTCTGTTGGTCTTCTTCTTAAAATTTGCATTGTTTGGCTGGTAACCCAATAATGTTTTAAGAGAAAACCACCTAAATCCTTAACCCATTGATTTGTAAGGATAAGTCTTTGCTCCAAAAGTCTACTTACATGATCTGCTCGACTTAATTCCATTAAGTTTATACAACTTTTTAAACATCCATGAAGTAAAACTTCAACTTCTAGAGGAGCTCCCCATACGTCCATGGGTCTATCAATCATAAATGCACAATCTGGAACAAAAAGTACGGGAGTACCCTCAAATGTTGGATGCAGAACTAGATCTAGTAAAAGTTGAATACCTCTTTGAACACTCTGACTTTTTCCGAAGGCATAATCGCCGCTTTTATTGACATAATACCAACATAAAATGGGCCACCATAAACTTGCATCTGCTGAAGTGATCCTACCTATTGATCTCTGACCGTAGTCTCCAATAAGCTTTCCATTTTCTTCTACGAAACTAGTAGGAAATACGCCACGTGTTTGGTAATTAGAGCTTTGTAATTCAAGGCATACACTTAGGAACTTTTTGACAATTTCATACCGTTTTTGGGTAATGAGGTAAATCATTACCGGAACGTTGTCTCTTAAAAATATTTCACCATAATTCAACTTTTTATTTTTTGTTGGGTGTTCAAGTGCCGCAACACTACCTACTAGCTCGCCTGATATCTCAACTAAAGTCTTCTCGAAGTGTTGTTTTGCATTTGTTACAATTTTTTCTTCATCTGAACTTGGTCTTACTCTTAAATTTTTTTGACTAAATCTTTCTGCCATTTCATTTATATCCCTTTATTTAAGCCTAGTTGTTTAAAGAGACTTTGAACAAATAAAAAATTAATAAAAAATTTTTGTATAAAAGGTTGCACAATTACTGTCGGATGGTTTAGTATTTTCTTCTGGGCAAAAATATATATTTTTTGCATTATTCAAGAAATTACCTTAAATATTATTTTCGGTAAATGAATGAATTTTTTGGAGATTTGATTTCGATCATTATTTCCAGCCAGAAGAAGGGTTTTACCTTCTAATTGAGTTATTCAATTTTGTTTAACTCTGCACCTAGAAAACTTAAAAACTTAGGAACTGATGCTTTTATTGCGTCAAAACTTTATCAAATTTAAATTTGGTAATTTTGAGATGTATTTGCAATAAAGGTGTGAGGTCCCGTCAAGAATATATAAATTGTTTTCAATTGCTAACTTTTAGTTTTTGAAAACCAACGGATCTGAGATCTTGGAAAGTCACTTTGAAATATTTTTAATGTGCACTCAAAGTAATCCTTAAGTTATTTAAGGAGGCTGAACCTAAATAAATTAAGTCAATCTTGATTTTATTTGGAGAATGCAATTCATATTGAGTAGATTTATCTACAAAAGGATTTGAACACAACGGAGAGTTTGATCCTGGCTCAGGATGAACGCTGGCGGCGTGCTTAACACATGCAAGTCGAACGAACCTTCGGGTTAGTGGCGGACGGGTGAGTAACGCGTGAGAATCTGCCCTCAGGAGGGGGATAACGGTTGGAAACGACCGCTAATACCCCATATGCCTACTGGTGAAATGAATTTCGCCTGAGGATGAGCTCGCGTCTGATTAGCTAGTTGGTGAGGTAATGGCTCACCAAGGCTTCGATCAGTAGCTGGTCTGAGAGGATGATCAGCCACACTGGGACTGAGACACGGCCCAGACTCCTACGGGAGGCAGCAGTGGGGAATTTTCCGCAATGGGCGAAAGCCTGACGGAGCAACGCCGCGTGAGGGACGAAGGCCTCTGGGCTGTAAACCTCTTTTCTCAAGGAAGAAGATATGACGGTACTTGAGGAATAAGCCACGGCTAATTCCGTGCCAGCAGCCGCGGTAATACGGGAGTGGCAAGCGTTATCCGGAATTATTGGGCGTAAAGCGTCCGCAGGCGGCTTTTCAAGTCTGCTGTTAAAACGTGGAGCTTAACTCCATCATGGCAGTGGAAACTGAAAGGCTTGAGTATGGTAGGGGCAGAGGGAATTCCCGGTGTAGCGGTGAAATGCGTAGATATCGGGAAGAACACCAGTGGCGAAGGCGCTCTGCTGGGCCATTACTGACGCTCATGGACGAAAGCCAGGGGAGCGAAAGGGATTAGATACCCCTGTAGTCCTGGCCGTAAACGATGAACACTAGGTGTCGGGGGAATCGACCCCTTCGGTGTCGTAGCTAACGCGTTAAGTGTTCCGCCTGGGGAGTACGCACGCAAGTGTGAAACTCAAAGGAATTGACGGGGGCCCGCACAAGCGGTGGAGTATGTGGTTTAATTCGATGCAACGCGAAGAACCTTACCAGGGTTTGACATCCTGCGAACCTCTTAGAAATTTGAGGGTGCCTTCGGGAATGCAGTGACAGGTGGTGCATGGCTGTCGTCAGCTCGTGTCGTGAGATGTTGGGTTAAGTCCCGCAACGAGCGCAACCCACGTTTTTAGTTGCCAGCATTTAGTTGGGCACTCTAGAAAGACCGCCGGTGATAAACCGGAGGAAGGTGTGGATGACGTCAAGTCATCATGCCCCTTACACCCTGGGCTACACACGTACTACAATGCTACGGACAAAGGGCAGCAAACTCGCGAGAGCTAGCAAATCCCATAAACCGTGGCTCAGTTCAGATCGTAGGCTGCAACTCGCCTACGTGAAGTAGGAATCGCTAGTAATCGCAGGTCAGCATACTGCGGTGAATACGTTCCCGGGCCTTGTACACACCGCCCGTCACACCATGGAAGTTGGCCATGCCCGAAGTCGTTACTCCAACCCTTGTGGAGGAGGACGCCGAAGGTGGGGCTAATGACTGGGGTGAAGTCGTAACAAGGTAGCCGTACCGGAAGGTGCGGCTGGATCACCTCCTAACAGGGAGACAACAAAATGTTTAATATTATTATTTTGTCACCTTAGGTCGATCGGTATCTCACATTCTTAATTTTTTAAGGATTTCATTTCCTAAGTTTTTCTAGGTCACACCCATTATTTTCCCTGGGCCATTAGCTCAGGTGGTTAGAGCGCACCCCTGATAAGGGTGAGGTCCCTGGTTCAAGTCCAGGATGGCCCATATCTCTATGTTGGGGGTATAGCTCAGTTGGTAGAGCGCCTGCTTTGCAAGCAGGATGTCAGCGGTTCGAGTCCGCTTACCTCCACTGATTACCACCTCTTCCATAATTAGTAGAAGGGAAATGTTTTGAGTCGTGATCAAATTCTGAACGAATCTAGCTTCCTAATTATCTTAATTAAGATGCTGGACTCATTGAATTAATTTCATTGTTTTCAGAGAACCTTGACAACTGCATAGATTTTTTTAAAGACAATAAGCATCTATTAATGATGCAGATTTATTATTTGTGCAAATGCATTAATAACAATTCTATTAAGCTGATGCTTCAATTATTGAAGTTATTGGTCAAGCTACAAAGGGCTCACGGAGGATACCTAGGCACACAGAGGCGATGAAGGACGTGGTTACCTGCGATAAGTCTCGGGGAGTTGGAAGCACACTTTGATCCGGGAATTTCCGAATGGGGCAACCCCATGTACGGCCAACTGAATATATAGGTTGGTGCGAGCTAACCCAGCGAACTGAAACATCTTAGTAGCTGGAGGAAGAGAAAGTAAATAACGACTCCCTCAGTAGCGGCGAGCGAACGGGGAACAGCCCAAACCGATAGTCTTGACTATCGGGGTTGTGGGACAGCAATATGGATCAACAAATCTAGAAGAAACGTTTGAATGGCGTGCCACAGAGGGTGAAAGCCCCGTAATCGAAAGATAAATTGACCTAGCTGTATCCCGAGTAGCACGGAGCACGTGGAATTCCGTGTGAATCTGCGAGGACCACCTCGTAAGGCTAAGTACTACTGTGTGACCGATAGTGAAACAGTACCGCGAGGGAAAGGTGAAAAGAACCCCGGGAGGGGAGTGAAATAGAACATGAAACCGTGAGCTTACAAGCAATGGGAGCCCGACTAATCGGGTGACCGTGTGCCTGTTGAAGAATGAGCCGGCGACTTATAGGCACTGGCGGGTTAAACCGGAAATGGTGGAGCCACAGCGAAAGCGAGTCTTAATAGGGCGTTTGTCAGTGTTTATAGACCCGAACCCTGGTGATCTAACCATGGCCAGGATGAAGCTTGGGTGATACCAAGTGGAGGTCCGAACCGACTGAAGTTGAAAATTCAGCGGATGAGCTGTGGTTAGGGGTGAAATGCCAATCGAACCAGGAGCTAGCTGGTTCTCCCCGAAATACGTTGAGGCGTAGCGTCTAGTGCTCCAGCAGGGGGGTAAAGCAACCATTTCGGTGCGGGCTGCGAAAGCGGTACCAAATCGATATGAACTCTGAATACCCTGTGTGTAACTAGGCAGTCAGACTGTGGGGGATAAGCTCCATAGTCAAGAGGGAAACAGCCCAGACCGCCAGCTAAGGTCCCAAAATTAACGCTAAGTGATAAAGGAGGTGGGATTGCCCAGACAACCAGGAGGTTTGCCTAGAAGCAGCCATCCTCAAAGGAGTGCGTAATAGCTCACTGGTCGAGCGATCCTGCGCCGAAAATGAACGGGGCTAAGCGTTATACCGAAGCTGCGGATAAATTTATTTATGGTAGGGGAGCGTTCTATGTAGGGTGAAGCGTTAGCGTAAGCGGACGTGGACGGCATAGAAGTGAGAATGTCGGCTTGAGTAGCGAAAACATGGGTGAGAATCCCATGCCCCGAAACCCTAAGGGTTCCTCCGGCAGGCTCGTCCGCGGAGGGTTAGTCTGGACCTAAGGCGAGGCCGAAAGGCGTAGTCGATGGATAACAGGTCAATATTCCTGTACCAGATGTGTTTTGAGAAGGGGGACGGAGAAGGCTAACCAGGCCAGATGTTGGTTACTGGTTCAAGCGTTCGAGGCTTTGAGAGATGGAGAAAACATCTTGAGCTAAGGCGTGAGTACGAGCTGCTACGGCAGCGAAGTTGGTGATGTCATGCTTCCAAGAAAAGCCCTATACTCGTTAAGACACAAATGCCAGTACCCGAAACCGACACAGGTGGGGTGGTAGAGAATACCGAGGGGCGCGAGATAACTCTCTCTAAGGAACTCGGCAAAATGGCCCCGTAACTTCGGGAGAAGGGGTGCCAGCGAGAGCTGGTCGCAGTGAAGAGGCGCAAGCGACTGTTTACCAAAAACACAGGTCTCCGCTAAGTCGCAAGACGATGTATGGGGGCTGACACCTGCCCAGTGCCGGAAGGTTAAGGAAGCTGGTTAGCTTTTAGTGAAGCTGGCGACTGAAGCCCCGGTGAACGGCGGCCGTAACTATAACGGTCCTAAGGTAGCGAAATTCCTTGTCGGGTAAGTTCCGACCCGCACGAAAGGTGTAACGATTTGCGCGCTGTCTCGGAGAGAGGCTCGGCGAAATAGAATTGTCTGTGAAGATGCGGACTACATACACCCGGACAGAAAGACCCTATGAAGCTTTACTGTAGTTTGATATTGTGCTCGGGCTCTGAATGCGCAGAATAGGTGGGAGACGTTGAAATA
Source organism: Prochlorococcus sp. AG-418-G18 (assembly GCA_003214215.1). Lineage (GTDB taxonomy): Bacteria > Cyanobacteriota > Cyanobacteriia > PCC-6307 > Cyanobiaceae > Prochlorococcus_A. The sequence continues at coordinate 164,204 of QCLX01000001.1, forward strand.
GTGCTTGTGGGTACTATTGAGTCATCGGTGAGATACCACTCTTTTAGAGCTAGGGTTCTAACGCTTACCCGTTATCCGGGAAGCGGACAGTATCTGATGGGCAGTTTGACTGGGGCGGTCGCCTCCTAAAAGGTAACGGAGGCGCACAAAGGTTCCCTCAGGCTGGTTGGAAATCAGTCGTTGAGTGCAAAAGCAGAAGGGAGCTTGACTGTGAGACCTACAAGTCGAACAGGGACGAAAGTCGGTTTTAGTGATCCGACGGTTCTGCGTGGAAGGGCCGTCGCTCAACGGATAAAAGTTACTCTAGGGATAACAGGCTGATCTCCCCCAAGAGTTCACATCGACGGGGAGGTTTGGCACCTCGATGTCGGCTCATCGCAACCTGGGGCTGAAGTCGGTCCCAAGGGTTGGGCTGTTCGCCCATTAAAGCGGTACGCGAGCTGGGTTCAGAACGTCGTGAGACAGTTCGGTCCATATCCGGTGTATGCGCAGGAATATTGAGAGGATTTCTCCCTAGTACGAGAGGACCGGGAGGAACGCACCTCTGGTGTGCCAGTTATCGTGCCAACGGTAAACGCTGGGTAGCCATGTGCGGAGTGGATAACCGCTGAAAGCATCTAAGTGGGAAGCCCACCTCAAGATGAGTATTGCCATGGCTTAAGCCAGTAAGGTCACGGGAAGAACACCCGTTGATAGGCTCTACGTGGAAGCTTGGTAACAAGTGCAGCGGAGGAGTACTAATAGACCGAGGGCTTGACCAAATAAACTTAATTTATTGTTTTTAATTTATATAATTTTCTATGCAGTTCTCAAGGTTCACACTATCCTGGTGTTCATGGCGATGTGGAACCACTCCGATCCATCTCGAACTCGGTTGTGAAACGCATCAGCGGCGAAAATATTTAGGGGGTAGCCCCTTGAGAAAATAGCTCGATGCCAGGTAAAAATATTTAAAGGGTTTACTCAAAAAGAGTAAACCCTTTTTTATTTTTGACATCTAGGACACCAATGGGTACTTCTTCCAGTAATTTTTTGTCTTTCAATTAAATTTCCGCAATTACGACATTCTTTACCAGTTCTCCTATAGACATTTGTCTGTAAACCAAAATTCCCATTTTCTCCTTCCAAGTCTCTAAAATCACTAAATGTCGTCCCCCCAGCACCAATACTTTTTTTTAATACATTTACAATTGATTCTTTCAGCTTGATTAACTCATTACTCTTTATTGTTCGAGCTTCCCTAAAAGGTGAGATGCCAGCCAAGTATAAGCTTTCATCAGCATAAATATTGCCTATACCTGCCACTATTGTTTGATCTAATAAAATAGCTTTTATAGATTTTGTTCTTTTTGAAATAACTTTTTTAAGGTAATTTGTATTAAAGTCCTTAGAGAATGGTTCTGGTCCTAGAGAACCTAAGCCTTTGATTATTTTGTAAGGCGATAAACCTTCCTTAATCCACCACATTTGACCAAAACTTCTTACGTCAATGTATCGAAGCTCATTATTATTTTTATCGAAAACTCTTATTCTTGTATGTTTACAGGGCTGAGTAAGGTTATTAATAAATTTAAAATATCCAGTCATTCTTAGATGAACTACAAGAAATCCATTATTTTTTGAAAATTTTTCTAGAGGAAATTGAATATTTTTATTCTCAAATTTTTTTAGTTCAGCTATTAAATATTTTCCTCTTCTATCCCATTTGTATATAAGTGAATTTTGAAGTCCTTTAATAAACTCTTCATTACTAGCTGGGAAAGCAACAGTTGAATCCCTACAGACTTCTACTTTTCTAATAATAAATTTATTAAGTTTTTGCTCTAAACCTCTGCGAACAGTTTCTACTTCAGGTAACTCAGGCAATTATTTAAGCTTTCTCTAATTCACTTTCAGCGAAATTATTTGTATTTGCTCCACCATCAGTTCCACTTATTCCAGCGTAATTTACTTTGTCAAATCTAACAACACAGTTATATTTAATACCTGATGTATCAACTGAAGCAACTTTACCTATTTCGTTGTACCAATATGATTCTGGTCTTTTTACTCTTACTAGATCTCCTCTTGAAATTGCCATTACTGTTAATTTAACTGTTTAAAGAATAACTCATCATTAATAGTCTTAGATAAATTATTCACACATATTAATTAAAAGTTCTAACAAAAGTCATTTATTAAATTTTTTTCGAATTCTTCTTTAGCAGGCTCCCCTCCTCTCCATTTTCTGCCTGGGATTCTTACATCTAATTCGTTTTTATCGCAATTGATTGAAAGAATCAGTTTTTTACTTTCTTGATTTAATACTTTCAAAACTTTTCTACCTTTAGTGTTTGTATAAGATTTACTTTGAATAATTATTGGACCATAAACTTGTCTATTTAACTCAAGTAATTCATTATTTTTCTTATTTTTAATTATTTGAGAATTTTCCGAACCAATAGGATTATTTTTGCTTAATAAGATCTTTTGTCCAACTTTTATAGAGTCTGGATTATTCAAATTATTAATTTCTATTAAATATTCAAGACTCAAGTTATGTTTATTTGATATATCAGTGAGATTCTCACCTATTTGAACAATATGATAATTATTATTTAAATTTGATTGTTGTTCAGCCTTTTCAGTAGATTCGGAGATAATAAGATTTTGGCCAACAAAGATATAATTTTCATCTTTTAAGTTATTAAATTGAATAATTAAATCTTTATTTATTGAATATAATTTTGAAATGCTTAATATTGTATCTCCACTTTTTACAATATGAATTTTTTTTATTTCAGTTTTTTCTTCAGTAATTGATTCTTTTCTAGTAATATTCTCAATTTTATTTTTTGCTGAAAATATCTTTTCTTCTGATTTTATCAATGAGTGATTAAAAAAATTAATAAATATGGCAATTACTAAAAATGCAAATTTCATAAAACTCACTATTTATTTAAAGATAATGTTTAAATTTAAAATCGCTAGGCTTTTGAAAACAATTTAAGTAATTTAAACCTGAAAAATAAACTTTAAAAATTTCTTCACTCTTTCGTAGGGTGGATACCGCAGATTTGAATCAAATAAAAAACCTTTAAAAGTAATAGATTTTTGATTTGAAAAATTTCGAAACCCTTCTTCTCCATGAAATTTACCAATTCCACTTTGTCCAACACCTCCAAACGGTAAATTTGGAATAAGGACTGGTAACATCACATCGTTTATACAAATTGTGCCTGAGCTGGTGACTTTTGAGATGTGATTATGGATTTTCTTGTTGCCTCCAAATAAGTAGATTGCTAATGGTTTTGATGTTTGACTAATCTGCTTTAAAGCTGATTCCTTATCATTTATTCCAATTACTGGAAGTAGTGAACTAAATAGTTCTTTCTGCAAAATATCTGTTTCATTTAATTTAGTTCTCAAAATTGTAGGAGATATTTTTAACTTTTTCTCACTAAAAGTTCCCCCAAATAAAATTCTTTTTTCTTTTTTATATTGTTTTAGAATTTCTAAAGTTGATGTAAATTGTTTTTTCTCTAATTTTGATAAGTTTTCAGAAATAATTGGATTATCTCCGTAAAAACTTACTATGCATTTCTTTAGTTCTTCTATAAGAATATTTTCAATTTCTTTATCTACAAAGATATGATTGGGAGCCATGCAGGATTGACCAGAATTAAAAAATTTGCCCCAAACAATTCTTTTAGCAGCCACTTCTAAATTTGCATTTTTGAAAATAATTACAGGATTTGTTCCGCTTAACTCAAGAGTTAGTGGGGTTAAGTTTTTTGAAGCTAATTTCATTATAGATTTTCCAGTTTCAGTACTTCCTGTAAAAAATATGTGGTCAAAATTTTGTTTAATTAATTTTATGGATTGCTTATAATTTCCCTCTACTGTCATTAGGACATCTTTACGGAAATACTTGATAGTAAGTTTTTTAATAAGTTTTGAGGTCGCAGGACATTTCTCTGATGGTTTTATAACTGCAGTATTTCCTGCTGAGAAAATATTTACCAATGGCTTTAAAACATAAAGTAATGGATAATTATAAGGACCAAGAATTAAGACACAACCAAGAGGTTCATGAATAACTTTGGAGGATGATGGAAATAGATAAAAAGGTGTATCAATCTTTTTTGGTCGCATCCAAGAATTGAGTTTCTGTTTTATAAGTGAAATTTCTTCTTTCACTAAAAGGATTTCTGAAAGCCCTTCAATTTCAGATTTACCTAGATCAATGAAAAGTGATTTTATTATCTCTTTTTTATTTTCATCCAAAAGTTTAGAAACTATATTGATTTGTTGGATCCGCCATTTTATATCTTCAGTTTTACCAGTGAGAACTGTATTTTTTAATTTATAAATGTCTTCTAAATGAAATTCATCAGAAATTTTCATTTTATACCTTTGAATAGTATTAAATATATCAGAGGATAAATTTAAAATAACCAAGGTTTTTGCCAATTAAATCAAAGTGAATGATTTATGAGAAATAATCAAATTTTTTAATATTGCCTTTAAAAATTCAAATATTTCTTGGTTAGTATTATTCTATGAGGGAAAATTTTTCAATTAGATTGATATCTATAAATGAAATACCAGAAGTTACAAACTGGGCAAGGTTAGAAGGATTTTCTCCTGGAATGGATGACGTATCAATTTATAGAAATACAGATAAACAAGGGGTATGGGTAGCTTGTCTCGACAATAATCCTATAGGTTCTATTGCGTGTATAAAATATAATTCCTCGTATGGTTTTATAGGTTTATTTATCGTTAAAAAAGAATTCCGAAATAATGGATATGGAGTGAGATTATGGAAACATGCCCTCGAATATTTGAAGAATGTTGATTGTATTGGTCTTGAGGCTGCCCCAGATAGATTGAATGATTACGCAAAGTGGGGTTTTAGAAAATCTTCTATTACAAATCGATGGAAATTAAATGGTTCTCAAGATTTGCCATTGAGAAATTTCTATAAAGATCAATTTCATTCTTTTAAAGTTGTCCCTGGTAATAAAATTTCCTCTGAAGCAGTCTTAATTTATGATGATCAAAGAGAACCTAGTCCCAGACCACATTTTCTAAATGACTGGTTGAAAAATTCTCATGGTAATGTCAGTGCAATTGTCGATAATAATGGGATGTGCCATGGATTTGGCAGAATAAGACCTTGTGTATTGGAGGATAATAAGCAAGGCTGGAGAATCGGACCTCTTCTAGCGGATACTCCACCACTTGCTGAATTGTTAATAAGGGAGTTAGTTGGTGATTTAGATGCCCAAATCCTATTGGATTGCTCTAATCTGAATCCATATGCAAATTATCTTTTTTCAAGTTTGGGATTTGAAGAAATATCAAAAACTTACAGAATGTATAAAGGCATTCAACCTCCCTGCCCAATGAATCAAGTATACGGACTTGCCTGCTTGGAACTGGGTTAATTCCCTTTAAAGCGAGCATTTTGCTTTTGTTTTTGTAATACTGAAAGAAGTTTGTTTTATTATCCATAAGCTTAACTTTCAGAGGGTTTCAAAATTTTTTCTACAATATCCGCGTTGATTATAGTGATCTCTCCATTATCAATATTGGCAACTTGAAACAAGGTCCATGAATTTGGATTTCTAGCTCCTCCAATACAGTCGATAACTTGACCGACCCAATAATTTTTATTCTTTTCATTAGTATTTTCGCAATTTTCTTTTTTAATTGCGACATAATCACCAGGCCTAACGAAAAGAAACTCAGGAGTTGCTGAGCTCACAATAAATAGTTAATAGTATATATGTACTATAGTAAGTTATTAGTTTTGTTGCCGAACTTTGAGTTATTTAGCAAACTAGGGATAATTCAAAAATAAAATGGAATCAACTGAAATTGCTATATTTTCAACATTATTGGGGTTAATTTTAGCTTTGACTGACGCTTATATAGAAAGAAATATTCCCGGATAGTATCTCCAATTCATTTCTTAAATTAGATAAGATTTAAGCTGGTCTAATATGTCGGCACGGTTGGAAACTAATTTTGTAAAAACTAAATATATCAAACCTCCCATTGCGATCCTTCCGTTAATTTTCTCTAACTGCTTTAATTTTCTCAACAAATTAATTTTGCGCTTAAACAAAATTTAAAGGGTATAGAAAATAAAAAAGTATTTATTACTTCAAAATTAAAAAAAACAATTACAAATTAATAGAAATATTATTTCAAACACCAATTAAATTTAAAGCCAAGCCTCTTTCATCTCAAGATAAAGTCTCTCGCTCTCAGCAGAATTAATTTTGCTGTCCGTATAGGATTGCTGCTGTTGCTGTTGCTGTTGCTGAGTTGAGTTAGTATTAGGATTTTGAACTTCGCTCATTAAAGGGTCTAAATATTTGTGTTTATTCTCTCATATATAGAGCTTTTTTTGTCAACTTAAATTCTTAAATTTTATTTAAATTTTCTATGTTTTTAATTTTCCTGTTTTGAGTGAAGTTATTTCACTACAGTAGTTTTGGCATATAGAAATTTAACTTCCCAATATACAATTCCTAGGAAGATAGCACTTGCAATAATAATTTCAGAGATGGCTAACATTTTATTTTTCAATACTAATTAAATTTTGGTATCAATTTACACAGAATGCAATAGGTACTAATTACATTTAAGATTTTAAAAAATCTTATTTAATAAAATAACGCGTCGAAATAATATAAGATTTTAAGTTAGATACATATTTTTTTCGTGGGAAATTTCATAAATTCAACAACTCTTATACCTTTAATACCTTTAATAACCTCTTTATTTATTTTTATTTTATTGGTAAGTTTCAACAGAACACTTAACAGGTTAACAAAACCAGTTACTGCACTTGTTGCATTATCTTTATTAAGTTCTGCTTTTATAAGCTCATTTGACTATTTGAAGAAAATAGAAGAAGAATTAGTTTTATCTGAATTTCTCAAATTTTTTGAAGAAAAAAATTTAGTTATACATCTCAATTTAGTAAATGAAAAAATTATAATTTTTTTCTCATTAATAATGATATTAATTATTGGAATATCTTTTTATAAATTGCCTCGAAAAAAAGGTTATGTCTCATTGATGATTAGCCTAGGATTAATATCTTCTTCGGTGATGCTTTCAATATTGCTAATAGATTTCTCAGCACTAATCTAAACTATAGAAAGCATTGACAAAGCTTCGTTAAGTTCTTGGACATGATTTAATTCATCTTGAGCAATTTCTTTTATTTTTTGATCATTTGGATTATCTATTAAATATTTGGAATAAGTTTCAAATGCATGTTCTTCGATTTTTATGTTAACGTCATAAGCATTAGCTGGAGAGAAGAAATAATAAAAAACCATGATCCAGTAATAGACAATCACAAGGTGTCTCGCAAAAAATCTATCAATCCAGAACCTATCTCCTCCTCTTTTCTCCATTTCTTTAAGATGCTCAGTTTCGTTAATAGCTTGATAAAAATGTTCTTTCATTAAAATCATTGTTTTTTCATTTTTAATTCCTAGAGATTCTTTAAAATGAAGAACTGAAAGAAATGCAAAATAAGGTGATCTAGCTATTACTTCTAAAACCCAAAATCTTTGCAAAGATCTACCAGAGTAAATGAAGTCTAGAAAGTTAACAGTACTATTCAAAATCAAAGAATTTAATTTCTTCATAAATTTCGTCTTTTCTTTAAGTATAATTACTTAGCCGCTCGATGACTATAATGTAATCAGGTAATTAACCAAAAATTAATATTTATAGTCTTAAAATTGTTACTTCCATTGAAATATTTTTTTTTCATGCATTAATTGGATAGATAAAAATTTTATATGACAACTACTGAAAAAATTGCAAATGCCAAAAAGAGGATTGATGAATTAGAAAGACTTATAAAATATTGGAATGATTCAGACCATGATGATGCAAAAATAGTAAATTTTACAAGGAACATTGAAAATAAAGTTGCATAGATTGTGATGATTAAGGCTGATTAACTTTTATCTACTTAGAGAGATTTAATATCTTTGTGGTATCGAATATTGTTTAATTTTTAAATAGAGCAATTAAACCTATTCCCAAAAACGGTAAGGAAGAAATAATCTAAAAGAAAAATTTATATGAAAACCTTTTCAAAAAGAAATTTAGTTCCGATTAAATTTATACCATGGGTTTTTTGGGTATTTATATCTTTTATGAGTATATATTTGTGTAAGATAGCTTGGGTAAGTTGAATAATTAATGAATCTAGCTTCTCCTTAGCCAACCAGGAGCACCGCCAAACCAATCCGATATATCATCTTCATTTGGGTTGAAATGATTTTCTTTATCTAGTCCATCTATCCCAAATGATTGTAAGAGGTTATCAATCCCCCCATTATTTTTTGGGCCATTCCTTCTTAAGCTGTTAGCTTTTTTCAGCCAAAGAGAAATTGTCGAATTATGGTGTGCAAATTTCTCTACATATATCCTTTCTTCTAATGTAATTGATTTATCTTGAGCGATTCTTTTAATTATTCCTTGGATCTTTAGTCTTTTTGCATTACTAATAAGCATTTTTGATCAATTCATTACTCTTTTTATAGGAAGGATTACTAAATATATCTTGTCAATGTTAATTTCAACAAATTAACTATTTTAAAAGGTTTTTAAGCAAGAAAAGTCTTAAGACACTGAAAAAAGGGATCAATAAGTTGCGCATGATACGTTTATTCATTTATCAAACTTATAATTCCTACAAATTAGATAAAAAAAAATAATCCATTCATAATGGATACTTTGAAGCTAATACAAGTGGGGACAGCTATTGCACTATAGTAAAAATCTACTAATATTAGTACAGATGTATTATTAAGATATGAAAGTGATTCCATCTTCTCCTTATGCTCCTTTTAATTCAAAAGAGTGGAATTCTGTAATAAGCAAAAATGTAAAGTTTGAAAATACTCCAATAAAGATTCAAAAAAAATTTTATAGAACTTTTACTCTAAAAAAGATTGAAAAAGATGAACTTTTGCAAGAGAAGAATGCATTGCATCAGCAAATGCAACTCGTATTCGGATAGAAAAATATTAACTAACAATCTTTTTATTGAATATTATTTTACGAGATCCAATTTTTTGTTAGATTAGTAGAAATACAAGAAGGATTTAATTTGGCTGTAGATCGAGAACTTTTAAAAGAAGTTACCCAAGAACTTTGGAATACCGTAAAAAAACTAAGACCTGAAATAGATCGGCAAACTAGACTTCAATTAGTTTTAAAGGCCTTATTAACTATTGGAGATTTGCCAGATCAAATGCAAGCTGCCATGGTATTAGGTGTTTGCGCAGAAATGGATAAGAGTGATGTTGATAATGTTGAAACTAATTCACAAACTAAAGATTCAGGCGGAGTTGATACTTCTACAGGCAGAAAAGTAGTTAGAAGAAGTTCAGCTAAATAAACCCTAAACGATCATTCTTTAATTTGCTTTGATTCGTTTTTATTAAGTCTATTGAATAGGTAATATGAAATCACAAGTAAGAGAGGAACGAATATTGAATGTAAAGTCATCATTAATTCTGTTTGGCCCATTCCTATAAGATTTGACTCGCTTGGAAGTTGTTCTGACCAAGTGCCAACTAAATGCCAGGCTTGAGGAATTGATAAGAAAAACATATAAGAGTTATAAGTTAAGTTTATGTTCAGATAAAGATTATCATTTTTGAACGTTTTTGCTTTCTTTATTCTTATTTCTTAACTAAGTATTTGTAGAGTTATAAAAAAGAACTTGATTCATAAATTTATTTTCTTAAGAAGAGTTTGAAATTCTTTTTTACCAATAATTTTTTCAGCTGCGTAAGCACCACTTGCTGAAACAGCAGGAATTCCAATACCTGGAAATGTACTTGCACCGCAAGTAAATAAATTTTTCACTGGAGTTTTGCAGCCTGGGAAAAGACCTTTTGCTGCAGATAATGCAGGGCCGTAACTACCGCAATAGGTATTGGTGAATTTTTTATGAGTGATTGGGGTTCCTAGCATCTTTAAATCAATCCTTTCATCTATGTCAGGGATGAATTTTCGCACTGCATTAAGAAATATTGAACATCTTTCTTCTTTCAAATTTCTATATTCTAATTCCTTTGGATTTAGGTTTTCCCAAATTTCCCAAGGTTCATTTGCGGGAGTATATCCATGAAGAACATGTTTCCCTTTAGGGGCCATATTTTTGTCTAAAACAGATGGGATTGAAAATACAGCTATATTTCTTTCTGCGGTTATACCTTTTCCCCACTCATCAACATGTATCGCATGTATTGGCAAATCTTCAAGACCATCAGCATCAAAACCTAGATGTATATGAAGGAAAGAATCACATTTATTAGGGTTCAAAACTTTTGTATTCCATTTTTTTGAAATTTCATTTGGAATTAACTTTTTTAAATTCCAAACATCAGTATTCGTGACAACAGATTCACAACTAAAACTAGAACCATTATTAAGAGTTATACCTGTAGCTAAATTTTTATTGAAGTTAATTGTCTTTACTCTCGAAGAGAGAATTAATTCTCCTCCATTTTTTTTTAATCCATTAATTAAGGCTTTTACAATAGATTCACTACCTCCCTTAGGGTATTCAAGGTATGAATTTGGTTCAAACCATTCGTTAAATAAAGTAGCCATCGCAGCTGTATTTGTATCATGCATTGACATACCACTTATCAAAAAGCTCAATAAATCAACCCAATTTCTGAGAAAAGGATCCTCAAGATGATTATTTACTAAATTCCCAAAGCCCTTATTAATTTTTGGTATTTGCTTGATATTAGGTAAAAATTTTGAGGTTAAATTTATTAGATCTAAGAAATTTATTGATTCGGGAGAAAATGAGAGTAAAGGTATTTCATTTATTATTTGGCTAAGAGGTTTAATTCCAGAAATAAATGATTCCCATTCTTTAACAGATTTTTCACCTCTTAAAGTTTTAATTGTTTGTTTAAAAGGTTCTTCCCCCACATCAAGATTAAAATTGCCTTCTGGGACAATTACTTGCCACCCTTTGTATTGAAATAGTTCAACTTCTTCATCAATTAATTTAAGAATTTGCCCTAAGGGATTGGTTGTCGGCCATTTACCAATTCCACTCCACAATGAAGGACCCGATTCGAAAGTGTAACCTTTTCTTTTGAAACTGTGAGCAACACCTCCCGGCTGAGTATGTGCTTCACATATAAGTACTTTTTTGCCTGATAAAGCGAGAATCGAGCCGCAACATAATCCCCCTATTCCACTACCGACTATTACAACATCGTATTTTTCCATTAAATATCTACTTTACTCTTGTCGTAAAACTAATTCGTTTTAGACAAATGTATTAGTTGAAGTTGTAATACTTAGTACAACAGCTAGGAAGAATATGTAAGGAACGGCTTTTAAAGGTATGTATCCTTGACTTTTAGAAATAAAATCCATTAATTTAGCAACTATATGTAAACATTTTAACGAGATCTTGTTCCTTATGTGTGCCAAAAAATTATTTTTTTGGAAATATATTGAAACAAAGAAATCTTTTTGGAGAGATTTTTTAACTAAGAACATTTTTTATTAGGTTATCTTAGTATTTGATTCTTAGATTAAAATCTATTATGAAACACTTTCCCGATATTAAGGAGATAAAACTATTAGAAAAAAATTCTCAAAAAAATGGAAGCGGAATTGTATATGAGGAATTGTTAGGAATATGGAAGTTTAAGTATGTATGGGGAAAGGAGTCAGATGAAATAAAAAATATACCCAGTTCGATTCTCCAAGTATTGTCGGCAAGACTCGAATTAAAAAGTAAAAATAAAGAGGATCAAATAAATTATGAAATAAAAAATTCAATTAATTTCGGATTATTAAATATTACTTTTTTAGGCAGTGCAGAATTAAAAGGACTCAGACCTTTATTGGCTTTTTATTTTGAAGAATTGAAAATTAGTATTAGTAGTTTTCCAATATTTAATAAGGAATTAAAAAAACCAGAAAATAAAAAAATGCCTTTTTTTTCACTTGTAGGAATTAGCACTAAAGATAATTGGTTATGTGCTCGAGGCAGGGGCGGAGGGCTTGCAATATGGGTTAAGTCTTAAATTAGTGGTATTCTCCTGGATGATCTACCTTTCTTACGGTAACTTTATCAACTTTTTGTCCATTAAATCTTAAGAGATCATCTCCTGAAAAGTCATAACCTAAGCTTTGACCTATAAGAGCTACATCATCCGCTGTAGAGGATGTAGTAACCTGCTTTTTTAAGTCTTCATCAGATTGCATCTTAATTAAAAATTTTCTTATTTCAGAAAAACTCATTACTAGAATTTGATTGATTGATGTTAGAGAAATTTATAAAATCTTTTTCTTAGTAAGAACAAGATAAATAGATAATTATTATACTATTTTTATGACTTACTTATTCCTCTATGTAGTTGGCATAATTTTGATATGGTGGACATATCGTGTTGGTTGGCTTCAAGCGCTCAAAACAGTAGTTAAAGTTATAGTTCCCTCAGCGCTTATTATTTTATTTAACATTAAAGCAGGAAGATTACTTTTTAAAAGTCCTATAGTCGGTTTATTAAGCGCTTTGCCTACCTCTATTTTTATTTTTAGAGGTTCATTGCCTTTAGTTAGTTTTATAAATAACTGGATTGAAAATAAAATCAATAAGTATGATGATTCGGAAGTTATAGATACTGATTCTGTGCCTTTAGACAATTAATTTAACTCAATCAAAGCCAAGAAATAATTCTTTGTGTACAACAAGAACATCAAATAAAGTTGTTCCATGAATAGGACTTAATGGGATTTTGTCTATATTCAATGCTTCTGCGCAAATTAAATGAGCATCCCATTTTGT
>QCLX01000002.1 GCA_003214215.1 Prochlorococcus sp. AG-418-G18
TTGAGTAAATTGAAAGTAAATAGTAAATCTCACATACCGCAGGTTTTCTTGGATGAGCAGTAGCGCTTTACAGGTAGCAAAAACAGCTACTTATCTACCAGATTTAGTTGAAGTACAAAGAGCAAGCTTTAAATGGTTTTTGGAAAAGGGTTTAATAGAGGAATTGCAAAACTTTTCCCCTATTTCTGATTACACAGGAAAATTAGAATTACATTTTATTGGTGAAGAATACAGGTTAAAGAGACCTAGACATGATGTTGAGGAAGCAAAAAGAAGAGATGCAACTTTTGCATCTCAAATGTATGTAACTTGCAGATTAATTAATAAAGAGACAGGGGAAATTAAAGAACAAGAAGTATTCATTGGGGAATTACCATTGATGACTGAAAGAGGAACTTTCATCATTAATGGTGCTGAAAGAGTAATTGTTAATCAAATTGTTCGAAGTCCAGGAGTATATTTCAAAGATGAGCAGGATAAAAATGGTCGAAGAACTTATAACGCCAGTGTTATACCTAATAGGGGTGCATGGTTAAAATTTGAGACTGACAAAAATAATCTTCTTTATGTAAGAGTCGATAAAACTAGAAAAATTAATGCTCATGTTCTTATGCGAGCAATGGGTTTATCTGATAATGATGTGGTCGATAAACTTAGACATCCTGAGTTTTATCAAAACTCAATTGAGTCAGCCAATGATGAGGGTATCACATCAGAAGATCAAGCCTTACTTGAGCTTTATAAGAAACTTCGCCCAGGTGAGCCACCTTCCGTTTCCGGCGGTCAACAGTTATTACACAGTAGATTTTTTGATCCCAAAAGATATGATTTAGGTCGAGTTGGTAGATATAAAATAAATAAAAAATTAAGGCTTACTGTTCCAGATGATTGCAGAACACTTACCCATGAAGATGTTCTATCCACAATAGATTATCTAATTAACCTTGAATTGGATATTGGCGGTGCGAGTTTGGATGATATTGACCACCTTGGTAATCGAAGGGTTAGATCTGTAGGAGAACTACTTCAAAATCAAGTAAGGGTTGGACTTAACCGTTTAGAGAGAATTATTAAGGAAAGAATGACTGTTGGAGAAACAGATTCCCTTACTCCTGCTCAATTGGTCAATCCTAAGCCATTAGTTGCTGCTATAAAGGAGTTTTTTGGCTCTAGCCAGTTAAGTCAATTTATGGATCAAACTAATCCTCTGGCTGAATTAACACATAAAAGAAGAATTTCAGCTTTAGGTCCTGGAGGTTTAACACGTGAAAGAGCAGGTTTTGCTGTAAGAGATATTCATCCCTCTCATTATGGAAGATTATGTCCTATTGAGACACCTGAAGGGCCTAACGCAGGACTTATAAACTCTTTAGCGACTCACGCAAGAGTAAACGAGTATGGTTTTATTGAAACCCCTTTTTGGGAAGTTAAAAACGGTCAAGTTAATAAGGAGGGTAATCCTATTTATCTTTCTGCTGATTTAGAAGATGAGTGTAGGGTAGCTCCAGGAGATGTAGCAACTGATAAGGATGGAAATATCATTGCAAGTCTAATTCCAGTAAGATACAGACAAGATTTTGAAAAAGTGCCGCCTCATCAAGTTGATTATGTTCAACTTTCCCCTGTGCAAGTAATTTCAGTTGCTACTTCACTAATTCCTTTCTTGGAACATGATGATGCAAATAGAGCTTTGATGGGATCGAACATGCAACGCCAAGCTGTTCCATTGCTTAGACCAGAACGTCCTTTAGTTGGAACAGGTTTAGAATCACAAGTTGCAAGAGATTCTGGCATGGTTCCCATAACAAAAGTAAATGGAACTGTATCTTATGTAGATGCTAATGAGATCGTTATTAAAGACGAGGATGGTAATGAACATTTTCATTACCTGCAAAAATATCAAAGATCAAATCAAGATACTTGCCTTAACCAAAGACCCATAGTGAAAATTGGAGATCATGTTATATCTGGGCAAGTTTTGGCAGATGGATCTGCCTGTGAAGGAGGTGAAATAGCTTTAGGTCAGAATGTACTAATTGCATACATGCCATGGGAAGGATACAACTACGAAGATGCAATTCTCGTAAGTGAGAGGATGGTTACTGATGATTTATATACATCGGTACATATTGAGAAATACGAAATTGAGGCAAGACAAACAAAGTTAGGACCTGAAGAAATTACAAGAGAGATTCCCAATATATCTGAGGAGAGTTTAAATAATCTTGATGAAATGGGGATAATAAGGATCGGAGCTTTTGTCGAGAGTGGAGATATTCTTGTAGGGAAAGTTACTCCAAAGGGGGAATCAGACCAACCACCTGAAGAAAAACTTTTGAGAGCTATTTTCGGAGAAAAGGCCAGAGATGTTAGAGACAACTCTTTGAGGGTCCCTAAAACTGAAAAGGGAAGGGTGTTAGATGTCCGTATTTACACTAGAGAACAAGGTGATGAGTTACCTCCAGGTGCAAATATGGTTGTTAGAGTTTATGTTGCTCAGAGAAGAAAAATCCAAGTAGGCGACAAAATGGCTGGTAGGCATGGTAATAAAGGTATTATTAGCAGAATCTTACCCAGAGAGGATATGCCTTATTTGCCTGATGGTACACCTGTAGATATAGTTCTTAATCCTCTAGGAGTTCCAAGTAGGATGAACGTAGGGCAAGTTTTTGAATTATTGATGGGCTGGGCAGCCTCCAACTTAAATTGCAGGGTTAAAGTTGTCCCATTTGATGAAATGTATGGTCCTGAAAAATCACATCAGACTGTTCAAGCATTTTTAGAGGAGGCTTCAAAACAGCCAGGTAAAGCATGGGTTTACAATCCTGAAGATCCTGGGAAATTATTATTAAAAGATGGCAGAACGGGTGAACCTTTTGATCAGCCTGTTGCAGTTGGATACTCCCATTTTCTTAAGTTAGTTCATTTAGTGGATGATAAAATCCATGCAAGGTCTACTGGCCCTTACTCGTTAGTAACCCAACAACCACTGGGTGGTAAAGCTCAGCAAGGTGGACAAAGACTTGGAGAAATGGAAGTTTGGGCTCTTGAAGCTTATGGAGCAGCATACACTCTTCAAGAACTTTTAACAGTTAAATCTGATGATATGCAAGGAAGAAATGAAGCTTTAAATGCAATAGTAAAAGGTAAACCAATCCCAAGGCCTGGGACTCCCGAGTCTTTCAAAGTTCTTATGAGAGAATTACAATCTCTAGGTCTTGATATAGGAGTTTATACAGATGAAGGAAAAGAAGTGGATTTAATGCAAGATGTAAATCCGAGAAGAAATACTCCATCGAGGCCAACTTACGAATCACTAGGAACCTCTGAATACGAGGAAGATTAAATAATCAATTAAAAACTTTTAATTAAAATTTCCAGAAAATGACAAACAGCAACCTAAGAACTGAAAATCACTTTGATTACGTCAAAATTTCAATTGCTTCTCCACAAAGAATAATGGATTGGGGGCAGAGAACTTTACCTAATGGACAAGTAGTGGGTGAGGTTACGAAACCTGAAACTATCAATTACAGGACACTTAAACCAGAAATGGATGGATTGTTTTGTGAAAAGATTTTTGGACCCTCAAAAGATTGGGAATGCCATTGTGGCAAGTATAAAAGAGTAAGACATCGAGGCATTGTTTGTGAGAGATGTGGGGTTGAGGTAACAGAAAGTAGAGTTAGAAGACACAGGATGGGTTATATAAAACTTGCTGCGCCAGTTTCCCATGTTTGGTACCTGAAAGGAATTCCTAGTTACGTTGCAATTCTTCTTGATATCCCACTGAGAGATGTAGAACAAATAGTTTATTTTAATTGCTATGTTGTTTTAGACCCAGGTGATCATAAAGAACTTAAATATAAGCAACTACTTACTGAGGATGAATGGCTTGAAATTGAAGATGAAATTTATGCTGAAGATTCAACAATTGAAAATGAGCCTTTTGTCGGTATTGGTGCCGAGGCGCTAAAGCAGTTACTTGAAGACCTTGATTTAAATCAGGTTGCTGAGGAGCTTAGAGAAGAAATTACAAATAGTAAGGGGCAGAAAAGGGCTAAACTTATTAAGAGAATTAGAGTTATTGATAATTTCATCGCTACTAATGCAAAACCAGAATGGATGGTCCTAGATGCAATTCCAGTTATTCCTCCAGATCTTAGACCTATGGTTCAACTTGATGGAGGAAGATTTGCAACATCTGATTTGAACGATCTATATAGAAGAGTAATAAATAGAAACAATAGATTGGCAAGGCTTCAAGAAATTTTAGCTCCTGAAATTATTGTAAGAAATGAAAAAAGAATGCTTCAAGAAGCAGTTGATGCTCTGATAGATAATGGAAGGAGGGGAAGAACTGTTGTTGGCGCAAACAATAGAGCCCTTAAGTCTCTCAGTGATATTATTGAGGGAAAACAAGGAAGATTCAGACAGAATCTTCTCGGTAAGCGTGTTGACTATTCAGGAAGATCTGTAATAGTTGTGGGACCAAAATTAAAAATGCATCAATGTGGTCTTCCAAAGGAAATGGCGATAGAGCTCTTTCAACCTTTTGTAATCCACAGATTGATCCGCCAAAATATTGTGAATAATATTAAAGCAGCAAAAAAATTAATACAAAAAGCAGATGATGAAGTTATGCAGGTACTTCAGGAAGTTATAGAAGGTCACCCAATTCTTTTAAATAGAGCTCCAACGCTGCATCGATTAGGAATTCAAGCTTTTGAACCAAAACTAGTTGGAGGTAGAGCAATACAACTCCATCCTTTAGTTTGCCCAGCATTTAATGCTGACTTTGATGGAGATCAAATGGCAGTTCATGTTCCTTTAGCTTTAGAGGCGCAAACTGAAGCACGCATGTTAATGCTGGCTAGTAATAATATTCTCTCTCCTGCAACTGGAGAACCAATTGTTACCCCTTCACAAGATATGGTTTTGGGATCTTATTATCTGACGGCATTGCAACCGAATTATAAAAAACCGGATTTTGGAGATAATAAGACTACTTTCGCTTCTCTAGAAGATGTTATTTTCGCCTTTGAAGATAATAGACTCAGCTTACATGAATGGATATGGGTTAGATTTAATGGTGAAGTTGAAGATGAAGACGAAATGAGTAAACCACGAAAAACTGAAGAGCTAGAAGATGGTTCAAGATTAGAATTGTGGAATTTAAGAAGAGACAGATTTGATTCACAAAATAATTTAATAAGTAGATTTGTTTTGACAACGGTCGGAAGAGTAGTGATGAATTACACCATCATTGATTCTGTATCTAAAACGTAATCTTTAAAAACTATTTTTCATTTACTTAATAATCATGACATCATCTAAACCTAAAAAAACTTCCAAAGTACGTAAAACTACTAAAAACTCAAAAAAGAATAATCCAGTTACGATGCCTGCTTTAGCTAAAACCCCGCCATCATTTAAAAATAAAGTAGTTGATAAAAAAGCCTTGAAAAATTTAGTTTCTTGGGCTTATAAAACTCATGGCACTGCTATAACTGCAGCCATGGCTGATAATTTAAAGGACTTGGGATTTAAATATGCTACTCAAGCTGCTGTTTCAATTTCTGTAGATGACTTAAAAGTTCCTGAAGCAAAGCAAGATTTGATAGGACAAGCTGAAGAACAAATATCTGCTACAGAAGAATGCTACAGACTTGGTGAAATTACTGAAGTCGAGAGACATACAAAAGTTATTGATACCTGGACTGAAACTAATGAGAGATTAGTTGATGCGGTTAAAAATAATTTCAATGAAAATGATCCTTTAAATTCAGTTTGGATGATGGCTAATTCAGGAGCAAGGGGTAATATGTCGCAGGTCAGACAACTAGTTGGTATGAGAGGACTGATGGCTAATCCTCAAGGAGAAATTATTGACCTACCTATAAGAACAAACTTTAGAGAAGGTCTTACTGTTACTGAATATGTAATTTCTTCTTATGGAGCGAGGAAAGGTTTGGTTGATACCGCCTTGAGGACTGCGGATTCTGGCTATTTGACTAGAAGATTAGTTGATGTCGCTCAAGATGTAATTGTTAGAGAAGAAGATTGCGGAACAGAACGATCAATAGTTGTTGAATCTGAAGATGGTAAATTTGGAGCAAGACTTCTTGGTAGACTAACCGCAGAGGATATTTTAGATTCGGAAGAAAACTTAATCATCCCTCAAAATACTGCAATAGATCCTTCATTATCAGAAAAAATCGAGAAAGCATCTATTAAAAAGGTAAATATAAGGTCTCCATTAACATGTGAAGCCAATAGATCAGTTTGTAGGAAATGTTACGGATGGGCTTTGGCTCATAATCATCTAGTTGACTTGGGAGAAGCAGTAGGAATTATTGCTGCTCAATCTATTGGAGAACCAGGTACCCAATTGACAATGAGAACTTTCCATACTGGGGGTGTATCAACTGCTGAAAGTGGAGTAGTAAGGTCAAAGATTTCTGGTAAAGTTGAATATAGTTCAAAAGCAAAGGTTAGAGGCTATAGAACTCCCCATGGAGTGGAAGCAAAACAAGCTGAAGTTGATTTTACACTAAAGATAATTCCTCAAGAAAATAATTCTAACAGAGCTCAAAAAATTGAAGTTTCTAGTGGATCACTTTTATTCGTTGATGATGGTGAAAAAATTAATTCTGACATAACAGTTGCTCAGATCACTGTTGGAGCAGTTAAAAAGAGCGTTGAAAAAGCAACTAAGGATGTTATCTGCGATTTGGCTGGTCAAGTTAAGTACGACAAGGTTATACAACCAAAGGAGGTTACAGACAGGCAGGGAAATATTACCTTAAAAGCTCAAAGATTAGGGAGATTGTGGGTTTTAGCAGGAGATGTTTATAACTTACCACCTAATGCAAGACCAGTTGTGGCATCTGGAACATCTGTTGATTCAGGGACTGTTTTGGCGGAAGCAAGTCAATCAAGTGAATTTGGTGGAAAGGTTCGATTAAGAGAATCAATAGGAGATTCAAGGGAAGTTCAAATTGTCACTACTTCAATGACTGTAAACAATTTTAAATTAATTGAAGAATCTACGCACTCAGGCCAAATATATAATTTGGAATCTACTGATGGAACCTATTATCGTTTGAACACTTCCCCTGGAAGTAAGATCAATAATGGTGAAGTAATAGCAGATTTATCAGATGATAGATTCCGTACAAAAACAGGAGGGTTAGTAAAATACTCACCAGGGTTAAGTGTCAAAAAAGCGAGATCCTCTAAAAATGGTTTTGAAGTTAGTCAAGGAGGAACATTGCTATGGATTCCCCAAGAGACGCATGAAATAAATAAGGATATCTCTCTATTAATGATTGAAGATATGAAATGGATTGAAGCAGGAACAGAAGTTGTAAAAGATATTTTTAGTCAAACATCTGGAATTGTTACGGTGACTCAGAAAAATGATATTCTCCGTGAAATAACTGTTAGAAATGGAACTTTTCATGAATGTGACGATGAAGAAGTTTTAAATAGATTTACGGAAGAGGGTAATTTAGTAAATCCAGGCGAAAAAATCATGGATAGTATTGATAATAAAGAAATACTATTTGTTCAGAAATTAGAAAACTCTAAATGTAGAGGCTTATTATTAAGAACTGTAGAAGAATTTACTATTCCTGATCAAGCAGAGATACCTCAATTATCTCATGTAAATCAGGAACAAGGACCTAAATTAGGCTTAAAAGCTATTCAAAGACTTACTTATAAAGATGGTGAATTGATAAAATCAGTTGAAGGAGTTGAATTACTTAGAACTCATTTAAGCATTGAAAGTATTGATGCTACACCCCAAATGACTATTGATGTAGAGTCAATTGAAGATGAAAAAGATGTATCAATAAATAGATTAAATTTAGTAATATTGGAATCTATTCTTGTAAGAAGAGATACTTTATCCGACTCCAGTCATGGCTCAACCCATACAGAGTTGCAAGTCAAGCATGGTCAAATAGTTAAAGCAGGAGATGTAATAGCTACAACTCAAATTCTTTGTAAAGAACAAGGATTGGTCCAATTGCCAAATGTTACTGAAGATGAGCCGATAAGAAGGTTAATCGTTGAAAGAGAAGAAGACAAAATTAACATTAAGATTAGTAATAAAGCAGTCGTTAAAGTCGGTGATAGAGTAGTTGATGGTGATCCTATTAGTAAATCTGAAAAATCTACATCTTGTGGAGAAATCGAAGAAATTTCTAGTAGTTCAGTTACCCTAAGACTGGGTAGACCTTATATGGTCTCTCCTGATTCGGTTTTACATGTTAAGGACGGAGATTTAGTTCTTAGAGGAGATGGTTTAGCTTTACTTGTTTTTGAAAGGCAGAAAACTGGAGATATTGTCCAAGGATTGCCAAGAATTGAAGAGTTATTAGAAGCTAGAAGACCAAGAGATTCTGCTGTTTTATGTAAAAAATCTGGGATTGTTCAGATTAAAAAAGGCAATGATGAAGAATCAGTTTCTTTATCGGTTATTGAAAAAGATGATTTAGTTAACGAATATCAACTATTAATTGGAAAAAATATAATGGTTTCTGATGGCCAAAATGTCGCGGGTGGAGAAGTTTTAACTGATGGTCCAATTAATCCGCATGAATTATTGGAATGTTACTTCACTGATCTAATAGATCAAAAGCCTCTAATAGATGCAGCTCGAGAATCGATATCAAAACTACAAAGAAGTATGGTAAATGAAGTCCAAAACGTATATAAATCTCAGGGTGTTGCAATTGATGATAAGCATATTGAGGTTATAGTTAGACAAATGACAAGTAAAGTACGTGTAGAAGATGCTGGAGATACTACTCTCTTACCTGGTGAACTTATAGAATTGAGGCAAGTGGAAGATACAAATCAAGCAATGGCAATTACAGGAGGAGCTCCTGCGGCTTTTACTCCCGTTTTGTTAGGTATAACTAAAGCCTCCCTCAATACAGATAGCTTCATATCAGCAGCTTCATTCCAAGAAACCACAAGAGTTCTTACAGAAGCGGCGATTGAAGGCAAATCTGATTGGTTGAGAGGTTTAAAAGAAAATGTAATTATCGGTAGATTAATACCTGCAGGTACTGGTTTTAGCGGATTTGTAGAGGAATTAGCCTCAGAGGCAGGTCCCCATCCAGATATTCTTGCGGAAGAATCTGGTGGATACAGAAGAGCACAGAACTTAAGACCAGATTATACAGTTGATATGCCACAATCACCTGCAATTAGCTCTACAGCAATTCTTGATGATCCTAGTGATGAGGATTTGGAGACTACACGGAATCGTCATGGAATCGATGCGGCTTCCAGTAATTTTGCTGCTTTTGCAAGACCTAGTGCTGAAAATCAATTTTCTGAAGATCAATTACCAGATCCGGCTGCATTGGAAGGATTACAAGAAGAGGGTCTTCTTTCTGATGAGTAAATATTATCTATTATCATTTTTAACTACTAGAATGAATTCTTTATTTTGTAATTAATGATTAAGCCAGAGATTATCCCAAAAAGAAAATTACCTCGTTATGGTTTCCATGTTTATAACGAAAGACTTAACGGAAGAATGGCTATGATTGGATTTATTGCGCTAATTCTTACAGAATTCTTTCTTAAACATGGTTTGCTGTTATGGTGAAAAGAGTGCTGGTCTAAAAATAAAATAATTTGAAAAATCTTCTTGGAAGTTCTATAAAAGATTTAGAAAATGTAGCTTTAAATTATGGTCAGGCTGCATTCAGAGGTCGTCAAATCTATCAATGGATCTATGACTATAGAAACAAGAAGAAAAATATCGATCAAATAGAAGTACTACCATTAGATTTTAGAAAAAAGTTAAAAGATGATGGTTTTAAAGTAAGCGAACTTAGTGTTCAAGAAAAAAATTTAGCTAATGATGGCACTCTTAAGTTGTTACTCTCTACATGTGACAATGAAAGTATTGAGTGTGTTGGCATACCAACTGAGAAAAGACTTACTGCATGTCTTTCAAGTCAAGTTGGATGTCCTATGGACTGTAAATTTTGCGCAACTGGTAAAGAGGGTTTAAAGAGATCTTTAAAAACAAGTGAAATTCTAGATCAAATTTTATTCATTGAAAATGAAATGAATAGAAAAGTGACTAATATTGTTTTTATGGGTATGGGAGAGCCTTTATTGAATATTGATGACTTGCTTTTGTCAATTAGATCCATAAATATCGATTTTCAGATTAGTCAGAGAAAGATAACTGTAAGTACTGTAGCTGTCCCAAAAATGATAAATAAATTATCAGCAAAGTCTTTTCAAATTTTAGGGAATTGTCAATTTACATTGGCAATAAGCTTGCATGCTTCAAACCAACAAATAAGGGAAATGATAATACCAAGTGCAAAAAACTACGATATTAGAAATATAATTGAGGACTGTAAGCAATTTGTAAGAGATACTGGTCGAAGGGTAAGTTTTGAATATTTAATGCTAAGTGGTGTTAATGACAAATTAGAACATGCTAATGAATTGAGTAATTTGCTAAAAGGTTTCCAATGCCATGTAAATTTAATACAATATAACCAAATTGATGAAGTTGAATTTAAACGATCCCCTTTAAAAAACCTTCAATTATTTCAATCTAGACTTTCTAATAATGGTATTGCTGTAAGCTTTCGAAAAAGCAGAGGTCTTGATAAAAATGCTGCATGTGGTCAGTTAAGACAAAATGCAAGGAATAAATAAAATTATCCAAGGAAAATTTTTTAAAAGTATATTAAAAGTATATTAAACAGGTTATTATTGACTTAATTAATTTTGAATCTTTGGGTTTTATTAAGACAAAAATTTTACCTTTCGCTATTGTCGCACTTTTTGGAATTGCCTTCTTTGCAGTTAGTGCAAGAATTTGGTTGCCAGGAGATATGATGTCTCCTGCTCCTATAAATTAGTATTTTTTAGTTTTTGAATAATGACAAAAAATAAGGATCCTAAAAAAGAAAGTCTTGCCGAAATTGCAGTTGATCCAGATATTTTGGCTAGAGAATTGGCTTTAGAGATTGAAATAGATCCATTAGAGCAAATTGATGAAGATGCTTTTTCAAAAGGTTTAAACATAACTCAAGAGTGCAATGAAGCTTTAAAAATGCTAGAAGGTAACAGAGAAGAGAGAATACAGGGCTTAAGAATATTTTGTGAATATAGAGATAAAAGATCTTTTCCTTTTTTGTTACCATTACTTGATCAACCTTGCCCTGTCGAGAGAATGAGTGCGGTATATGCTTTAGGTCGTAATCCATGCCCTAGCGCAGTAGAGAAACTTGTCAGCCTTTTGGAGACTGACGATAATGCTTATGTTAGAAGAGCGACTGCATGGAGCTTAGCTAACTATGATGACCAAATTGTTTTAAAGCCCTTAATAAGGGCCTTGAAGAATGATGTAGCTGCAGTTAGATTATGGTCATCTAGTTCGTTAGCTGAGATTGGAAATGTTTCTTTGGAAAATGCTGAATTAGCAGCTGAACAACTTTTAATAAGCTTAAAAATAGATAATGAATCAGGTGTAAGAAGTAATTGCATTTGGTCGTTGTGTAGGCTGTACGAAAAATTAAACAATACATTTCAAGAAAGTTTCGTTGATGAATGTACTAAGATAGCTCTTTTTGATAAAGAGCCATCAGTTATGGAAGAAGCAAAAACTGCTCTAGATTCCATGGGTATGCAAGGTTTTTATAATTAAATACCTTAATTTTTTTTCAGAACGTTACCTGAATAATTGATTTATCAGATATTCATTATAAAAATTAAAAATAATTAACTTGTACCAACTGAAACAAAATATTTTCGTTATTCTATATAAAGTAAAAAATATTTAGTACTTGAATTTAATGCCTCAAAAAACATTAAGGTTCAAAATTCATCAAGATGGAAGAGTTGAAGAGACTGTTGAGGGATTTACTGGAAATTCATGCAATGAAGCTACAAAGAATCTCGAAGAAGCTCTCGGTCAAGTAACAGTTAAGAATAAAACATCTGATGCTTTCATCTCTAAACAAAATGAAAACTTACAACAATTAAACAACGAATCTAATGTCACATTTTAGTACTATTAAAACCCAGCTCAAAGAAGTAGATCCACTAATTAAGGCGCTTAATAATCTAGGCTACACAATTAATCAAGAGGAAAAGTTTGTCAAAGGCTATAGAGGCAAGTTTACAGCTGTCGATTTAAGCATGAATTTACCTGGTGATACTAAAGTTGGATTTAAATGGAACAATAATTCAAATGCTTATGAATTAGTTACTGATCTTGATCTATGGAAATTTGAGATCCCAGTAGAAAGATTTATTTCTAAAGTTACTCAAATGTATGCTTACCAAACAATTATCTCTAAAACTAAAGAAGATGGTTATCAAATTGTGGAACAAAAAAATAAAAATGATGGTTCTATTGAGCTAGTTTTAACAAAGTGGGATAGCTGATATCTGAATATGGATTCTATTGATCCATTTGATAATAGTGGAGAAACTATCGAAATTTCTGGATGGGAACCTGTATTAGGTGGTCAGTTAGCAGAGAAGGCTGTTTGGGTTGATGAGGCTAGATGTATTGGCTGCCAATATTGTGTACATGTAGCTTCAAACACTTTCCTAGTTGATGAATTTCATGGCAGAAGTAGAGCTATTAGACAAGATGGAGATGGTTCTGAAGTTATACAAGAAGCGATAGATACGTGTCCTGTTGATTGTATTCACTGGGTTAGGTTTGAAGAATTAGATGACTTAGAAAATAGTCTTGATAGGGATATGTTTCAATCATTTGGAAAACCACCAAGAATGAATAAGCATTAAATACCAAAAGATGCAATATCGGAGATTTGGTCGAACCAATTTAAATATTCCTATTTTATCTTTGGGTGGCATGAGATTTCAAAAAAGTTGGGATCAGTTAGATTTTTCTGAGATTTCATATGAAGAACAAAATAAAGTAGAAAATATATTAAATCTGGCAAATAAATATGGTTTAGGTCATGTCGAAACTGCTAAGTACTATGGAACTTCTGAGGCGCAATTAGGAATGGGTTTTCAAAATACTAAAAAAATCCCAAATATTCTTCAAACAAAGATTCCTCCAAATAGTGATCCAGAAATTTTTGAGAGAGATGTTATGACAAGTTTTGAAAAATTGAAAGTTAAAAGAATTGATTTGCTAGCAATACATGGCATTAATACAGATTTACATTTACATCAAGCTGTTAAAGAAGGAGGTTGTATAAATATTTTAAGGAAATTACAAAAAGAAAACTTAATTGGATCTATAGGATTTTCGACACATGGAAAATCTTCACTTATAGAGAAGGCCATATCAACAAACTTATTTGATTATGTAAATTTGCACTGGTATTTCATCAATCAAGACAATACAAAAGTTATAAATTTAGCAAAAAAGTATGATCTTGGTGTTTTCATAATAAGCCCCACTGATAAAGGAGGACATCTTCATACTCCCTCAATCAAAATGAAGGAACTTTGTAGGCCACTTCATCCAATTGTTTTTAATGATCTTTTTTGCTTAAGAAATAATAATGTCCATACTCTTAGTGTGGGAATTGCAAAAGAGTCAGATTTTGATCTCCATTTAGAAGCTGTTTCTTTGTTATCGGAATCTGAGAAGTATATTCCAAAGATAATAAACAGATTAAGGCTAGAATCAATTAATGCTTTAGGTTTTGAATGGTGTCAAAATTGGAATAGAAATTTACCTAGTTGGGAATATACGCCAGGAAATATTAATCTTCCAGTTCTGCTTTGGCTTTCAAATTTAATAGATTGGTTGGATATGGAAGGATTTGCAAGAGCTAGATATCAATTGCTTGGTAATGGAAGTCATTGGTTCCCAGGATGTAATGCTAATTTATTAGATGTTGATGTTTCTGAAAGTCAATTATTGAAAGTCTTAGAAGGCCATATAGATCCAAAAAAAGTTATAAATAAATTGAGAACTTTAAAAGAAAAGTTTGGAGATAAGGTTGGTAAAAGATTATCAAAAAAATAATTTTCACAATGGATTTTTCTCAGGTCTACCAACTTTTCTTGGGTAAATATCAGGGCAAAAATTTTTTGGTTGAATAAGAATAATATTTCGAGTACCTTTATTTTTTGGTAGTAAAATCTTTTTTTTCTCTTTAAATTTTCCTTCTAATATTTCTAAAGTTTTTTCTAGATTTTTACTCTCTCCATCGGTCCATTTGCCACAATATAAAACTCCTAACCCGTCTTTTTTTAACATTGGTAAGATATATTCTGAAACTGTTGATGGATTACTCACCGCTCTAGTGGTAGCTATATTGAAACTATTTCTCATTGACGATTGATGGGCTAAATTTTCAATACGATCATTGATTATATGAATATTGTTTTTGAAATTGATCTCTTTAATTAAGATTTTTAGTGCATCTGTTTTCTTTTTGGAAGAATCTATAAGATATATCTCTGAATTAGGATGAATTATGGCATAAGCTAAACCTGGGAATCCACAGCCTGATCCAATATCTAAGAATTTTTTTTTATTAAAATCAATATTCGTTAAAGCTTTAAATGGCCAAATGCTGTCAAAAACTTGAGATACCCAATAATCATCCCCATCAATTAATCTAGTAAGATTGGTTTTATTATTTAATTCCTTAATTTTAATTTGTAACTCATGAAAAATATTTATTTCTTCTCCAGTTATTAAGGAAAAAATTTCTACGGGAATGTTTTGTTTTTTCATTTAGTAAAAAATATAAATTTTTGCCTTTAATTAAATACATTCTATTTAGTAAAAATTTATTAGAATTGTATTATTAATAAAATATTATTTTGAAAGGGGAAATTTCTTATTACAAAATTTTAGGTGTAGATGAAAATGCCTCAAATCATGAATTAAGAAAAGCATTTTGCAAACTTTCCATTGAGCTACATCCTGATACAACTTCTTTAGAAAGAGACGACGCTAAAAGTAAATTTCAAGAAGTTTTGGAAGCTTATGAAAATTTGAATAATAGTAATTTGAGGAAAATATACGATAACAAATTAAAGGAAAAATCTAGAAGTAAAAATAATACTAAAGTTTTAAATAATTTGATAATCGATTCAAATAATCAAAATTTAATAGGAAATAGAAGACCTTTTTCAAATGGGGAATTGTTTTCTTTATTTCTTTTATTTATTATCATTTCTATTAGTTTAATTTTTTCAATTTTTATTGCCTCTTTTACTGGCAAAGAATTAGATACAATACCTATCTGGTTATTAAAATAATACTCTTAAAAAGTCTGTGAATCTCCCTCCAAAACCTATTAACCAATATTCACTTCAATCATTGGAATTGTGGCTAATTGATTTAGGTGCTGTGAAAGATATTAATAATCCATCTAAGTGGTACCTGTTCCTTGCTAATTGGAATGCAACTATTATTTTTGAACAAGAAGATTTAAGTGTTATCTGGGAAAGTGGAGGACAAGAAACAAAAAGACTATTTTCCTATTGCATAAATAAAGAAGATGTGGAAAATGCAATACTGCAGGGACCTTAAATTTCTATCTAAAGATTGTTTAAGATTTGCCTTATTATCCAGTAACTTTTCTCTAATTGATCATCGGTTATACAAAGAGGCGGCAAGAGGTAAATAACATTACCGAGAGGTCTAATAAACAAACCTTGCTCCATTGCAAGACTCTTTATTTCTTTCCCTATATTATTGAAATAACCTTTTTTGTTCCCAATATCTAAATTGAATGCAGCAATTGTGCCTGTCACCCTTATCTTTTTTATGTTAGGTAAGTTTTTAAATTTAATTAAATGAGATAAATGTTTTTCTTCAAATGAAAGATATTTTTGTGGTTCTTTTTCTAATAAATCAAGGCTAGCATTTGCCGCAGCACAACCTAAAGGATTAGCAGTAAAACTATGTCCATGCCAAAAAGTTTTTCTTGGAGAATCATCAAGAAAGGATTGAAAAATTTTTTCTTTACATAAAGTTATTCCCATCGGTAAAAATCCACCAGTTAAACCTTTTGAAATACTTATTAAATCAGGAATAATTTTTGCCTTTTGAAACGCAAAAAGGCTTCCACATCTTCCAAAACCAGTTAATACTTCATCGGCAATTAACAAAGAATTATTATTTTTTATAATTTCTGAAACTTTTTTTATAAACTGAGGCCTAACCATATTCATCCCTCCTGCTCCTTGAACAAGTGGCTCTAGGATTACTGCAACTGTGGGAGTTTTAAGTAGAGTTTCTAATTTTTGGATCGCCTTGTTTTCTTTATTTTCTACTTCTTCATCGTTCATCCATGTTGAAGGCCATGGGACTCTTCTAACTGGGAACATAAGATTATCGAAATTCTCATTAAAAATATTTCTCTCACCTAAAGCCATCGCTCCAAATGTATCGCCATGATAGGCGCCATCAAAAGCTACTATTTGGGTTCTTGTCTCTCCTCTATTTTGCCATGATTGGAAGGCAATTTTTAAAGCGACTTCCACTGCAGTAGAACCGTTATCAGAAAAGAATAATCTTTCTAGTTTTGTTAATTTACTGAGTCGTTCTGCCAATTTTTTTGCCTGTGGATGTAAGAAATCGGCAAATATAACTTGCTCAAGTTTTCTTGATTGATCAAAAATGGCATCTGAAATATATTCGTTACTATGACCATGAAGAGTTACCCACCAACTACTAATTGCATCTATTAGCTTTTTTTTAGGATCTTTAGTAAATAGGAGGGCATCTTTACCATGAGTTACTTCTATTTGAGGTTTGCTGTTATTGATTTGTGTAAAAGGAGGCCAAATATTTGGGTGCCAATCTTGATTTGGAGTTTTTGAATCCAAAGATTTCATTTAACTTATTTTTGAATTTAAAAGTGAGATTAACCTATTTTTAATGTCAAGTTCTTTCCATAGTATATCTAAATTATTTGAGTCCATTTTTTTGATGTAAGGAAATTCAGTAATTAAAGGAATACCACTAAAATCAAATATAGTTTTTGGATTATCTAGGTGTTTTTCGCCATTGACTACTAAACCTAAAATCTCAATATTTCTTCGTTTTAAGGCCTCAATACTAAGTAGAGTATGGTTAATAGTACCAAGTGAGCTCTTACATACAAGTATTACCGGAAGATTCCATTGTTTTATTTGATCTATTTGCAAAAAATTGCGTGTTATTGGAACCATTAATCCACCTGCTGTTTCTACAATTAATGAGCCTTTTACTTTTGGTAATCTCAACATGTCAAAGTTAATAGTTTTTTGATCTATTTCAGCAGCCCAATGAGGAGATAGAGGTTTTGTAAAGACATAAGCTTCTTTAATTATTTTCTCTTTACTTACTTGTGCAAGTTTTTCAACAGTTTGACTATCGGTTTGCGATTCAATACCACTTTGAATAGGCTTCCAATAAAAGGAATTTAATCCTTTAACGAAAAAAGAGCTTATTAAAGTTTTTCCAATATCAGTATCTGTTCCACAAATTATAAATTTGAAAATACTATCCTGACTACTCATAATTTCTTAATGATTTGAATCTCAATTTGCCATGAAAGGTTAACTGTATTATTGCAGTTCTTTGGCCAAAACTTTTGAATTTCTTTTATCTCCTTCACTGTTTTGCGTTTACAATTTGTTGATTGTGCTCCTACATTTTTAATGCTTCTAAAAAGCTTATATACATCTTCAAAATTCTCAAGATAATTAAACTTTTCTGAATAATGTAGTTCAGTTGATTTGAAATCTTTTAATAATTTTTTAGAGCAAAGGAAATTAAGACCACTATATTCAACATCAATTTTTCTACAAGTATCTTTCCATTCAGGAAAACAATCTTTAGTTGGATATGAAATGATTAAAAAACCTCCAGGTCTTAATTTACTAAACCAATTTTTTATTATCTTTTCTGGGTTGTTTAACCAATGTATGCAAAAGTTAGATATTAATAGAGAACAGCTATTGATTGAAGGAGGCAAATCATTATTCAAATCCCATAAAATTTTTTTACTAGATAATTTATTTTTAAGAAGCATTTTTTTGCTGAAATCAATTCTGGATACTTTTTGGGAAGAAAATTTTTTTTCTATTTCATCAGCTAATAGTCCTGGTCCTGATCCTAGATCTATCCATTCACCTCTTTTTTGGGGATTTAATTCTTTGACAAATTGAACAATCTTTTCTGCAAAAAACTTCTGAATATTTGAATACTCTAAATACTGATATGCAGCATTATTGAAATTATTTTTTATTTTCTCATTCCACTGTTTATTATCCATTTCAATCATTAAATTGATTAAGTAAAAGCTCGTATAAATTTAAATTATTCAAGCAATGACCTTGTTGAGATAATTTAATTAATATTGGCTTTCTATTAAGTATTTTATTTAAGGAATCTAAAAAGTTATTATTTGATTCGTTGTCAAGAATAAAATCATTTCCTGATTTTATAAAAATAATTTTGCAATCTTTTTTTAAAAATACTGGAAAATCTCTATTTATGTAGAGTTGTTTTAAATCACTTAAAAGAAGAGTTTTATTTAAACTTTCTAAACTTTTATAAAAGATAGTTTTGAAACTATTATTTATATCATTTGGCATAAATGATCTATGTATAAATTCTTTCAACATCTCCTTAGGTTTATCTTTTATGATTTTTGTTTCCATTCTTCTTAGAGACCTCAAAATAAAGTTTCTCTTATCACTTAGAGGGAGAAAATTATTAAAAGAATTGATAAGAACAATATGAGTTGCTTCTTTTAAAGTATTTTTTTGCATTAAATGAAAACCATATGAATGGCATAAAGTCATTCTGATTTCTTTTTTAGAGTTGCTTCTAATCCATTTTGCTTGATAATTATTTTTCGAAAAATAGCCTCTTTCATTATCTTGCCAATGCCAATTATTATTTAAAAAATCAACTTTATAATCATCCCAGAAATGTTTATTTAGTCCCCACCCATGTTGAGTAATAATTTGTTTCATTTAAACTCTTTTAATACTTCAATGAAATTCTTTAGCAGATTGCAATCCAAGTTTCTTCTTATTGTTATTCTGATTCTAGATTGCCCCACCGGAATAGTTGGAGGTCTTATAGCAATTGCTAAAAACCCATTTTCTTCAAGATATTTTTGAAGATCAATTGCCTTATCTTCTTGGCCAACAATAATTGATAAAATGTGAGAATCACCTTGAACTGGAAAACTAAAATTTTTAATAATTGCATCTTTCCATACCTTCGCAGTAGATAATAGATCATCACCCCATTCTTTATTTTCTAAAATTTTTTTCAAACCTTCTAGTGCCCCAGCAGCTAAAGATGGAGCAAGTGCGGTTGTGTACCTAAATGCACCACTTGTTTGGATAATGTATTCACCAACTTCTGAATTGGAAGCTATGAAAGCTCCACCGCTTCCAAATGCTTTTCCAAAAGTTCCAGTAATCATAGTTATATCAGAACGGTAATTAAAACTTAAACCCCTGCCTTCAGGGCCCAATATCCCAATTGCATGAGCTTCGTCGACGAATAATTGAACACGATTTTTTTTGCAAATTTCAGTTATTTCTTTGAGCGGAGCAATTGATCCCTCCATGCTATAAAGAGACTCAATAACAACTAAAATAGAATTTTTTGTAGGTTGAGATTTAATAATTTTATCTTCTAAATCTTTCAAATTATTGTGTGAAAATCGAACCAGTTTTGCTTGAGCAGCTTTGACTCCAACCAACAAAGAGTTATGGATCAATTTATCTGCTATTACGATACTATTTCTGTTTGCTAAAGCCTGGATAGCGGCTATATTTGCTTGAAATCCGCTTGGGAAAAGTAATACTTTCTCTTGATCAAGCCACTTGGCAAGTTCTGTTTCTAATAATTTATGTATTGGTCTTGAACCTGTAATAAACCTAGAGCTTCCTGAACCAATACCTTCTAAAAGGCTTATTTCGTAAGCAGCTTTTATTAAATCCTTGTCCCTACTTAATCCAAAATAATCATTACTGCATAAGTCTATAAGTTTTTTATTTTGCGAATTTAAAGCTAGAAGTTCGAATGGTTTTTTACCTAAAGAAAATGTTTTTAATTTACGGATTCTATTTTTTGGAATTATTATTTTTTTCATTTTGGCAAAAATAAAATATAGTGGATTTAATTAAAAAGATTTAGATTTACTATTAAAGTTTGCAAGGTATTTTTTGTTTATTAATATCTATATAGATCATATATGAAGAAGTTAACTCATCCTCAATTCAATCACAATTATTGCTTAATTTAGAGGAATATTTCCCCTTTCCACTAGATGATTTCCAATTAGAGGCAATACGAGCTATTAATAGCGGAAATTCTATAGTTTTAACTGCACCAACAGGTTCGGGTAAAACATTGATAGGTGAATTTGCTATTTTTAGAGGTTTATCTCATGACAGCAGAGTTTTTTACACAACACCTTTAAAGGCACTATCAAACCAAAAGTTTAGAGATTTTGCTAATCAATATGGTGAGAATAAAGTTGGTCTTTTAACTGGAGATATAAGTATAAATAGAGAAG
This sequence comes from Prochlorococcus sp. AG-418-G18, assembly GCA_003214215.1. Classification (GTDB taxonomy): domain Bacteria; phylum Cyanobacteriota; class Cyanobacteriia; order PCC-6307; family Cyanobiaceae; genus Prochlorococcus_A. Next base: position 20,541 of record QCLX01000002.1, read on the forward strand.
CACCAATCTTAGTTATGACGACTGAGATTTTTCGGAACATGCTTTATGGCGAATTTGATGAATTTGATGATCCCTTAGAAAATTTAGAATCAGTGATTCTTGATGAATGTCATTACATGAATGACCCCCAAAGAGGCACAGTTTGGGAGGAAACTATAATCCATTGCCCTACTAGAACTCAAATAATAGCTTTATCAGCAACAATAGCTAATGCAGATCAACTACAAAATTGGATAGAAAAAGTTCATGGACCCACAGAACTAATTAATAGTGATAAAAGACCAGTCCCACTTAATTTTATTTTTTGTAGTGTTAAAGGCCTCCATCCACTTTTAAATAATAAGGGTAATGGAATTCATCCAAACTGTAAGATTTGGAGAGCTCCAAAAGGGCAGAAAATGAGAGGGAAAGTGGGCAGGATAATGCAACCAAAGTCTCCCTCGATTGGCTTTGTGATCTCGAAACTAGCTGAACGTAATATGTTGCCAGCTATTTATTTTATTTTTAGTAGAAGAGGATGTGACAAGGCTGTTGAGAATATAAAAGATTTAACTTTAGTAAGTTATTCAGAAGCAAATATGATATCCCAAAAATTAGATGTTTATCTTCAAAATAATCAAGAGGCAATTAAAGATAAATCTCAATGCGAGGCATTAAAACGCGGAATTGCATCTCATCATGCTGGATTATTGCCTGCATGGAAAGAATTGGTTGAGGAATTATTTCAGCAAGGTCTGATAAAAGTTGTTTTTGCAACTGAAACTCTAGCTGCAGGAATTAATATGCCCGCAAGAACAACTGTTATTTCTTCTTTATCAAAAAGGACAGAAGATGGGCATAGATTATTATTTAGCAGTGAATTTTTGCAAATTTCAGGAAGAGCTGGAAGAAGAGGAAAAGATACCCAAGGTTATGTTGTTACATTACAAACAAGATTCGAAGGTGCCAAAGAAGCAAGTGCACTAGCTATAAGCAAACCAAATTCTTTAGAGAGTCAATTCACTCCCAGCTATGGAATGGTACTTAACCTTTTACAAAGTTATACTTTAGATAAGTCTAAAGAATTAATTAAAAGAAGTTTTGGTAGTTTTTTATATTTAGGTGAATCATCAGGTGAGAACATAATTCTTGAAAATTTAAATAAGGATTTAATTGAATTAAAAAAAATTACATCTAACGTTTCATGGAAAGATTTTGATGCCTACGAAAAGTTAAAAAATCGTCTTAAAGAAGATAGAAGACTCTTGAAAATTTTAGAAAAACAAGCAGCAGAAAAATTATCAGAAGAAATCACTAATGCACTCCCATATATTAAAGATGGAAGCTTAATTTCAATAAAAGCTCCTCAAATTAAAAGAAAAATTGTTCCAGGATTAATTTGTAAGAAAATATATGAATCCCAAAAAATTAAGAGTTTATTATGTTTGACAATCGATAATTTATTTATTCTTATAAAACCCTCTTACATAGTAAGCATTTTTAATGATTTGGATGCAATTGATGTCTTAGGACTTGAGGCACCAAAGATGTATTTTTCTGGAGAGGTATTTAGGGGAGATGATACGTCGCAGTGTTTTGCGGATCGAATTTTAGAAGTTTCTAAGAAAAATGATTTACAAACTCCACAATATGATCTGACAACGGAAGTTTTGGCACAACAGCAACAAATTAATAATTTAGAAGAAATAGTCACTGATCATCCCGCACATAGATTTGGAGACTCGAGGAAATTAAAGAAATATAGAAAAAGAATTGTTGATGTTGAACAAGAAATAAATATGAGAAAAAAACTTCTTGAGGATAAAGAAAATCATAATTGGAGAACTTTTACCGATTTGATTAAAATTTTGAATCATTTTGGTTGTTTAAATGATTTGGAATTGACAGAAGTTGGACAAACAGTTGGTGCAATAAGAAGTGAAAATGAATTGTGGATTGGTCTTGTTTTAGTTAGTGGTTATTTGGACGATTTAGATCCTCCTGAGTTAGCTGCAATTATTCAAGCTATATGTGTTGATATAAGGAGGCCAAATCTTTGGTGTAACTTCAAGCCCTCTTTAAAGGTAATAGATGTTTTTAATGAATTAGATGGTTTAAGAAAATTAGTCGTTTCTCAACAAAATAAGTTTCATATTGAAATTCCTATCTATCTAGACACAGAGTTAACTGGAATTATTTATGAATGGGCAAGGGGAAAAAAATGGAAAGATTTGGTTTTTAATACTTCATTAGATGAAGGTGATGTGGTGAGGATTATTAGAAGATCAATTGATGTCCTTTCTCAAGTGCAATACTGTATCGGTGTTAGTAATAAATTAAAAAGCAAAGCAAAGCTAGCATTAAAAGCTATTAATCGTTTTCCTGTTTCTGAGTCTAATGATCTTATAAAAGTCTCTGAAGATATTAATCCTGCAACAAAAAGAATTGACAATAATTCTTAAATTTTTTAATCAAATCATTGAATTAATATTCATTGCTTCATTAAATTCATCTTCTTTTAGATAACCTAATTTAAGTGTTGCCTCTTTTAAATTTAATGATTCTTTGAAGGCAAGGTTTGCAATCTCAGCTGCTTTTTCATAACCAACTTTTGGCACTATGGCTGTAACTAACATTAGTGAATTTTTTAAATTTAACTTCATTTTCTGTTGATTAGGTTCCATCCCATCAACTAATTTTACTCTGAAGTTTTCTATTGCATCTTTAAGTAATTTTATACTTGTAAGAATATTAAATCCAATAAGAGGTTTATATTCATTCATCTGTAAAGTGCCGCTAGAATTTGCCATTGAAACTGCATATTCAAGACCCATTATCTGAGTGCAAACCATTGATAAGGCCTCGCATTGAGTCGGATTCACTTTGCCAGGCATGATAGAACTTCCGGGTTCATTTTGAGGGATAATTAATTCATATATTCCTGATCTTGGACCAGAAGATAGAATTTTTATATCATTTGAAATTTTAAATAATGCACCTGCTAATATTTTTATCTGACTCATTACTTGAGCTAGACGATCATGCGAGGCCATGATAGAAAAATTATTTTTTGATGTATAGAACATTAGATTAGTATCATCTGAAATTGATTTTATAGACTGTTCGCAAAATCCTTTTGGACAATTAATCCCTGTTCCAACTGCAGTTCCTCCCAGAGGTAAGAAATACAATTCATTCAGACTCATAATAATTGCATTATCAGCATCTTTAAGTTGCTCTGACCAGCCTGATATTTCTTGCCCAAAAGTAAGGGGCACTGCATCTTGAAAATGGGTTCTTCCTATCTTTATAAGGTCTTTCCATTCTTCACTTTTTTTATCGAGGATATTCGTCAGTTCTCTTATCGTTGGAACTAAATTTTTGATTATTTCATTAACAACAGATATTTGAATAGCAGCAGGAAAAGTGTCATTAGTTGACTGAGATTTATTGACATCATCATTGGGATGAATTGGTTGATGACTACCAAGCTCTGAATTTGTTTTTAATGCTGCAATATTTGAAATTACCTCATTAACATTCATATTTGTTTGAGTGCCACTACCTGTTTGCCAAACCTTTAAGGGAAACTGTGAATCATGAAGTCCATCAAGTATTTCTGTACATGCCTCTACAATCAAATCTTTTTTTCTTTTATCTATTAACCCTAAATTGAAATTCGCAATTGAAGCAGCTTTTTTTATGAGGGTGAGTGAATAAATTAACTCAATTGGAATTAATTCTTCTCCAATAGAAAAATTTATTATCGATCTTTGTGTTTGAGCACCCCACAAAGCATTGATGGGAACCTCTATTGTTCCCATACTATCTTTTTCGATCCTAAAGGGTTTTTTCATTATTCCTCTGAAAACACTGTTTTAACTTAGATAAGGTTTTCAGTAATCCTAGATACCTAACTTCTCCCATATTACACTTAAATTATTGAGATGTATTGAAGGATTAAAACATTCTTCTAAGTCACTTTGATCAATAAAATTCATTATTTCATTATCTCTTTCTATATTTTGTTTGAAATTCCCATTCTGAGTATTCCAGGCTTGATGCGCATTTTTTTGTACTAAGCTATAAGCTTTTTCTCTAGACAAGCCCTTCTCTACAAGCAAAAGTAAAACTTTCTGACTAAAGATTACACCACCATATATATTTAAATTTTTGAGCATATTTTTTGGATAAACTTCCAAATTGCTTACTATATCTTTCATTTCCCTGAGCATAAAATGCAAACAGATTGATACGTCGGGTAACATGATACGTTCATTTGAACTATGGCTTATATCTCTTTCGTGCCAAAGTGGAACATTTTCCAGTGCTGTTAAGACATAACTCCTTAAAATTCTTGCTAAACCGCTTACTCTTTCACTTCGAATAGGATTTCTTTTATGAGGCATGGCAGAACTTCCTTTTTGCCCTTTTGTAAAGCCTTCCTCAACTTCTAAAACATCAGTTCTTTGTAAATTTCTTATTTCAGTTGCGAATCTATCTAGAGAAGCACCAACTAGTGCAATAGTTTGCACATATTCTGCATGTCTGTCTCTCGATATAACCTGCGTACTTGCTGTATCTGGTTTTAAGCCGAGCAAATCACAAGTTATTTGTTCTACTTTAGGATTCGTATTAGCGTAAGTTCCCATTGCACCACTTATTTGTCCAATTGCTACAGATTCTTTCAGTGTTAACAATCTTTTTTTGTTCCTTATTATTTCTGCTAACCATCCAGCAAGTTTAAAACCAAAGGAAATTGGCTCCCCATGAATTGCATGAGATCTGCCAATCATTAATGTATTTTTATGCTTCCTTGCTAATAATCTGACTTCATTTTCTAGGTTCTCAATTTCTTCTAATAACAATTCGCAAGAATCTTTTAACTGAAGAGACAAGCCAGTATCAAGTACATCACTACTGGTCATACCAACATGTATGTATCTTCCAGAATCTCCTACAAATTCATTAACGCTTGTAAGAAATGCTATGACATCATGTTTAACTTCTTTCTCAATTTCTGTAATTCTTGATTCATCAAACTTTGCATTTGAACGTATCTCTTTAATGGAATTCTCAGGAATTTTCCCGAGGGAAAAATTTGCTTCACATGCAGCTATCTCAACCTTAAGCCAACTCTGGAATTTTGCGCTTTCAGTCCAGATTTTCCCCATTTCGGGTAATGTGTAACGCTCGATCACAATTTTTATTCATTATCAATTTAAACTTTATAACCAAAATCGAATTATTGCCCTATACCTTAAAGATGTACTTGCCATTGAACATATTTGCCTGATTATTATTTTCTTATGTAACATTTTTTTGGCTAGTCAAGAAAGCTTAAATATAAAAATGTTTACATTTATCCCTTTCGTTAAAAATGGGTAATTTATTAGTTCTAATTTAAAATTGGAAGGTATAAAAGAATTTGGATCTTAATCTTGTAGAAGTTCATTATTCAGTCTTTTTTTATTGATTACTAGATGATTAAAAAAAGTAGATTAGACCTTTATCTTCTAAACAAAGGTTTATGTGAAACTCGTCAAAAAGCCCAAGGTTTAATTCTTGCGGGCAAGGTTAGAGATATCAATGGAAAAGTATTGGATAAACCTGGACAACAAGTATTAATTGGATCTGAATTTTTTATTGATTCCGAACCTATGTTTGTATCTAGGGGCGGCGAAAAATTATTGGAGGCATTTAAAAAACTTGAAATTAAAGTAAAAGATAAAATATGTATTGACGCAGGAATCTCTACTGGGGGTTTTACTGATTGCTTATTGCAAAAAGGCGCAAAATTAGTTTATGGGATAGATGTTGGTTATGGACAGACTGCATGGAAGATTAGAAATAACCCAAAAGTCATACTTTTTGAACGAACTAATATTCGAAATTTAAAACCTAATGATCTTTTATCTAGAAATAATGAATTACCAAATTTTGTGGTTGCTGATTTGTCTTTTATTTCATTAAAGTTAGTTTTTAAATCTATTGGTAATTTATTAGAAGGTGATTGTATTGAGGGAATATTTTTAATCAAACCACAATTTGAGGTGGGTAAGGATAAAGTCAGCAAAGGTGGAGTAGTTCGTAATCCTAAATTCCATACTGAGGCTATAGAGTCTGTTATTGATGCTGCTAAAAGTTTTCAATGGAATGTAAAGAATTTGATAGCTTCTCCCTTGGTAGGCCCTGCTGGAAATCATGAATATCTAGCTTGGATGTGCTTAAAAAATGAATCAAACCCAAAAATTAATAGTGAATATATACAAAATTTAGTAGAAGAAACTCTTTGAATTAAAGAGCCTCTTCATCTTTGTCTCCAGTTCTAATTCTCACAACAGAATCAATTGATGTAATGAATATTTTGCCGTCACCTATCTCTCCAGTTTTAGCTGCTTCAGCAATCGCATCTATAACTGAATTAACCTTTTCATCTTCTACGACAACTTCTACTTTGAGTTTCTGAAGGAATTCAACAGTAAACTCGGAACCTCTATATCTTTCAACTTGTCCTTTTTGCCTTCCAAACCCTCTGACTTCACTAACTGTCATTCCAACGATACCAGAGTTTACTAATGCAATTTTTACATCCTCCAGCTTAAATGGACGTATGATTGCTTCAATTTTCTTCATGATTAAAGATTGAATATTCCTATTTTAATTGTTTTTTGGGAAAACATCCAACATTGAAATATCGGAAAAACATTTAATATTAAGGCCTGCATTCGTTGCGTCTTCAATTAATAGTTTGGAATTTTCTTCGGAAATAATAACTCTACTATTTGATAATGCTTCCCATTGATCATTCTCAAAGTGTGTTTGAAGCCATAACATTCCAATTGCACTTTTAGGGTGAAGGGATTTATTTAAGTTGTTATCAATCGTTATTAAACAAATGTCCATTAATTTTCTTTTGAACTAAACACATATAACTCCTTGGAACAGGATTATGATTGTCACCGTTGATACAAAAATAAGATTTAATGCTTTCTGACTTAGTCAATTGTAATACTTAGATTTGTTGATAATTTTGCGAATTTTTATCTTTAATATATAGTTTTTATATAGGTTTAGTAAAAAAGTTATACTAAAAATGAGTACAGCTAAATTAGAAGATTCGACTCAAAGACCACTATATGGTGAAAGAATTATTGAAGAAGCAAAAATAATTTGTTTCGATAATCCAAACAAGAAAAGAATTTATGAAATTTCTATTCAGTTACCTGAATTTACATGTAAGTGCCCCTTTTCTGGTTATCCGGATTTTGCTAAGCTAAATATTATTTATCAACCTAATTTGAGAGTCTATGAGTTGAAGTCTTTAAAGCTTTATATCAATAATTTTAGAGATATAAAAATATCACATGAGGAAGTTGTTAATAGAATTATGGATGATTTAGTGAATGAAGGCTCCCCTCACTGGATACATTTAAATGCTGCATTTAACCCCAGAGGGAATGTTTCTATGCAGTTAGATATTTTTAGTGGACAGAAAAGAAATTAGAAATTTTTGATTTCTTCTGATAATTTAAAAAATTCCTTTTTAAAACCAACTAGATTTTTATTGCTGAGACCTCCAATGGATAACTTTTGTGATTCTTTATTTACAAGGATCCATAATTGGTTAGTTGGGATAAGACTTATTATTGTTCCAAAAATTATTAAAATAAAGGAAAAGTAAATAAAGGGTATAGACGGATCATTTTTAATTATTAATCCACTGCTTGGGATTATTTTTTTCAGGGCTACTTTTGAAGAGTTAACTTCTAAAGAATTGTCATTGATATAGAGATTGTTCCCAGTAAAATTTTCTATATTGGAAATTTTAAGTGGACCATTTTCATTATCTATTGTTAAAAGGAAATTTTTTTTAGTCTCTGATCCTAATTCAACTAAAACTCCATAAACTTGATTGCCGATTTCGGGAATCTCTTTTAATTGTAATTGATAAAGGATATTATCTATTTCTAAAACAATATTAGATATTGCCCAATCAGCTTGATAAATAGTTAATCCTCTAAACCTTATTGGATGATTAACTTTGGCAGTTTTTATTTCATTTAAATTTAAATCTTCAGAAGAAAAATTTAACTTTGAAATGAACTGTTTTGGTACACCATCACTTTCTCGCTCTATAGCAAAATCGACTAATTTGATATTGGCTTTTGAATTCGTGCTCTCATTAACAAGATCCAAACTTTCTCCAGGCAATAAATATTGTTCTTTTGATTGACTTGTAAAACTTCCATATGCTGAACCTATCAGTAAGACTATTAATCCGATATGTACAACTAAAGGACCGATTTTTCCAATTAAACCCCTTCTTGCAGAAATATGACTTTTGAATTTGTATGTTTTCCATCCTCTTTTTTTAAGTAATAAATCTACTTTTGATATGTGGTCTCCATCTTTATTGATTATGTGACTTGAAGTTAATTGCAGTTTGCTGAATTTTTTTTCGCTGTTGTATTCAATCCATTTTATTGAAGCTTTTAATGAAGGGATTTGCCTCCTGAAACTACAAGCTGCTAGGGAAATGCAAAGAAGAATTAATGTAAATAAAAACCAAAAGCTTGTATATATATGATCCAATTGAAGTTTTAAGACTTTTTCTCCATCTAAAAATCCAAAAATGGGTGCATTATCGAAATTATCTTTATAGAATTTATTATTACTACCTTGTGGTATAAAAGTACCAATACCACTTGTAATAGCTATGAAAATTATCAGTGATATGGCGAATCTTAAACTTGATATTTTTAAAATTAGATTTTTGAAAATAATCATTTAAATCCAATTTGAAAATAAATTTAATAAACCCAGGGCAACTAAAAATATCCCACTTAAGGTGGGAATTATTTGACTAAATTTTCTAAGCTCTAAAAATTTTTTTAAGTTTTCTGCTGTTGCTCCTGCTATGATTAATGGAGTAACTTGGCCTATACCAAAGAAAAATAAAAAAATAATTGAGATTATCGGGTTTTTAGCTTGCGATACCCAAGCCAGAAGAGTTGCTAAAACTGGAGTAATGCAAGGCGAAGAGGCTAATCCAAAAGTAGTTCCTATCGTAAAAGGTGCTATGAGGGATGGTATTTTGTCTTCTATTATTTTTAGATCAGGTCCATTCGGAAACTGAAACTTTAGAATTCCTAATAAATTTAAACCCATTATTATTGCTATTAGGGCAACAAATGAAGTGTAATAAGATGGAATTTGCCCGTATATTTTACCTAAGAATCCACTCGCAGCGCCCAGTGCAACAAGCGAAAAAACGACACCTCCTGAAAAACTAATAAGTTTAAATTTATTTTTCTCTGTTCCTCCTATATAAGCAATTGTTACTGGAAGTAATGATAATGAGCATGGCCCAAGACTTGTTAAAAGTCCTGCGCTGAAAACCAAAAATATAGTAAATGGACCAGGACTATTAAGACCATTCTGCATAAGCAAATTGCCCTTTTGAGATAATTCTGAAATAACTAAATTAAATGATTCGATAGCTTGAAGAAAATCCTTTAAATTCTAACTAATTGAGAGTCTTTCGTGTACTAATCATACCAATTAATCCTGTTGATTCTAATGAACATCTCACTAACATCCCTGCAATAAAAAAAGAAGATATTAATGAATTACCACCATAACTAATGAAAGGTAGTGGTAAGCCTGTAGTAGGCATTGAACCTGTTGCTACAGCAATATGCATTATTGATTGACCTGTCAACAATACACCACATCCGATAGCAACTAATTTTGTATAGTTGTTCCTGCACTTAAGACTAATTCTTAGGCTTATATAAGAGAATACTGCTAAAAATCCTAAAAAAAAAGTACACCCCAATAAACCAAATTCTTCCGCAAAAATGGCAAAAATAAAATCTGTATACATGAACGGTAGATACTGTAATTTTTGTATGGAAAGTCCAAAACCTTGGCCAAATAGACCACCTGAACCTATAGCTAATAAACTCTGAACTAATTGAAATCCATTTTCTTGTTGATCTTTCCAAGGATTTATAAATGAAGTAATTCTGAGTTTTTGATATTCGTTATTACGGATGCTGATACATCCAGTAATGAATCCTATTGAAGCAAATGAGCAAAGAGAGCTAAGTTTTACTCCTCCACATAAACCCATTACCCAAAGAAGAATTCCAGTTAATGATGCAGTACTTAAATTAGGCTGTTTAAGTATTAATAAAATTAATAAACCAAAGGTTATTATTGAAATTAATTTTTTATCATTCTTTACTAGATTCCAATGTGCGAAAAGATTAGACGCTTCTAGAATTAGAAAAGGTTTAATTAATTCAGATGGCTGCAGACGTAAATTGCCAAGCACTAGCCATCTTGAAGATCCATTCACTGTAATTCCAGTAAAATTGGTAAGGAAAATCAAAAAGAAAAAAATATAAAAAATAATTCTTGAAAACTTTAAAAGATTTCTAATGTTTGTATTAAGAACGAAATAAAATAAACCAATTCCTGGAATTGTCCAAATTATTTGTTTTTTTAAGAAGTAAGCCCAATTTCCCATTTCCCTACTAGCCACCCACCAACTTGATGATCCTAGTATGCATATTCCTAGTATTGACCAAATTCCAATGATGACAATGAGGATTTTTGCCTCATAAGGCCATATCGTCCAAGGTAAGGGAAATATAGACTCTGTTAAATTGCTTAAATTTTTTTTGTAATTAGAACTAAAGGGTTTTTTTCTTTTAGAAATTCTTTTATATTTTATTTTTTTCTGACTTATCTCCAATTTTTTAGATGTATATTTACTATTGAGACGTTTAATTGAGATTTTGCCAAGTGTTTTATTAACGTTTTAAAGTGTTAATGCAATTAAAAAGATGACTTTTTCATAAATTTTATTTTTGAAGAATAAAGTAAAAATGGTCTACAGATTCATCATAAATCTTAAGAATTAATTTTTTATAAAAAAAAAACTAGCTAAAAGGCACCTCTCCGTGATAGATTCCGTGGGTTTATATACTTACTTTAAACCATTCAGAGGGGTTCCTAAACTATGTTCACATCAGTGGACTCAAATAGAAAAAAACTTGAGCATCCTTCTAATGAGAATGTTCAATTTCCTCAATCCCTGAATAATTCGATCATCAAGGAAAGTAAATCTGGCATTGCCAATCAAATAGATCATTTACTTTTTCAAAATGATGAATATACAAAATTGCAATTAACAATTTTTGGAATTACTTTTATTGTTTCTATTTTATTAGCATCAATAACTGGAATTTTTCTAGGCTTTAATTTTGGTTTTAGTATTTTTATAGGTGCAATTGCCGGCATTTTTTACCTTCGTTTGCTTGCTAAAAGTATAGGAAAACTTGGTAAAGAATCATCAGGTGTATCAAAATTGCAACTATTAGTTCCAGTTTGCCTCTTTATTTTTGCGAGCAAGCTAGGATCTTTGGATATTTTTCCTGCGATGATAGGTTTTTTCATTTATAAGCCTTCACTCATTCTTTATTTTTCACGTTCTTAAGTAAATTTTTTTTATTCAAAACAAATGTTTTTTAATTCCTTGCTAACAAATTTTGCAGCATTAGAAGTTGGTCAACATCTTTATTGGCAAATTGGAAATATCAGACTTCATGGGCAGGTATTTTTAACATCTTGGATTTTATTGGGAGCTTTATTAGTTTTTATTTCTTTAGGAACTAAAAAAATGGAAAATGATCCTAAAGGTCTTCAAAACTTGCTTGAGTTCCTCTGGGATTACATAAGAGATCTTGCTAGGACGCAAATAGGTGAAAAAGTATATAGAGATTGGATGCCATTTATAGGTACTTTATTTTTATTCGTCTTTGTTAGTAATTGGGGAGGAGCTTTAATTCCTTGGAGATTGATTAAGTTACCAAGTGGAGAATTAGGAGCACCTACTGCAGATATCAATACAACTATAGCCTTGGCTTTATTGGTTTCACTTTCTTATTTCTATGCAGGTTTAAGCAATAAGGGTTGGAGATACTTCGAATATTATGTTCACCCAACTCCTATTATGCTTCCTTTCAAAATTCTAGAGGACTTCACGAAACCTTTATCACTCTCTTTCAGGCTATTTGGAAATATTTTGGCTGATGAACTTGTTGTTGGTGTTTTAGTCTTTTTAGTTCCGCTAATTCTCCCAATACCTGTTATGTTCCTAGGATTATTTACTAGTGCAATTCAGGCCTTAATTTTCGCAACTTTAGCGGCCTACTACATTGGAGAAGCTGTTGAAGAACATCATTAGCTGCCTTCTAATACATTCAGACGCTTTTACAAAGGGTCTGTGATCTGGCAAAATATCTAATCGCGTAGGTCTGAAAATATCAGACCCATTCTTAATATTAAAGGATGTCCAAGCGTGTATGACAACAAAGATTATCACAAGCATTAAGCTCTTTATTTCAAAATTATGGATTCGATTACTTCCGCTGCATCAGTTGTAGCTGCTGGTTTAGCAGTTGGTCTAGGTGCTATTGGCCCAGGTCTTGGACAAGGTAACGCAGCTCAAGGTGCTGTTGAGGGTATTGCCCGTCAACCAGAAGCTGAGGGTAAAATCAGAGGAACTCTTCTTTTATCTTTCGCTTTCATGGAGTCATTAACAATTTACGGATTAGTTGTGGCTTTGGTACTACTTTTTGCGAATCCTTTTTCCTAAAAGTTAATATTGCTTCTAATCCTTATTAGCAATATTTAAATTTAATTTTTTAACTTCAACTGAATCATATGTTGGCCTTTAATTTCTTTGGTGCTACAGAAGGTGGATTATTTGATATAAATGCCACTTTGCCACTAATGGCGATACAAGTAGTTGCGCTTACTTACATTTTAAATTCTCTCTTTTTTAAGCCTGTAGGCAATGTTGTAGAAAAAAGAGAAAAGTTTGTGAGTAATAATATTATTGAGGCCAAAAATAAACTTTCTGAGGTTAAAAAATTAGAAGCTGAATTATTAACTCAGCTTCAAAGTGCTCGTACAGAAGCCCAAAGAATTGTGAGCGAAGCTGAGGATGAGTCTGACAAGCTCTATAAAGAAGCACTAGAACTTGCTAACAATGAAGCGAATGCTTCAAAAGAAAAAGCAAGACTAGAAATTGAAAGTCAGACATCTGCTGCTCGTGATGAACTTTCTAAACAGGCTGATGATCTAAGCGAACTTATTGTTAATAGATTGATTCTAGAAAAATGAATTTAACTCTTTTAGCTACAGAAGGTTTTGGATTGAATTTCAATTTATTTGAAACTAATATCCTTAATTGGGCTGTAGTAGTCTTCGGTCTTTATAAATTTTTGCCTGGTTTCCTAGGTAAAATGCTTCAAAAAAGGAGAGAAGGAATCCTTCTTGAATTAAAAGATGCTGAAGATCGACTCCTAAATGCAACTCAAGCTTTAGAAAAGGCGAAGAAAGATTTATCTTCAGCAGAAGAAAAAGCTTCTCAAATAAAAGCAGATTCCCTTAAAAGATCTGAATCAATCAGAATGGAAAGTGAGAAAAAAGCGATAGAGGAGATGGCACGAATTAAACAAAGTGCAATCTCTGATGAGAGCTCTGAAGCATCCAGAGCAATTTCTCAACTTCGAAAAGAAGCTGTTGAACTGGCAATTAAGAAAGCTCTAGATTCTCTCCCAAATCGACTTGACATAACAACACAAGAAAATTTGGTAACTCAATCAATTAATAATATTGAGGTGAACTAATGCCACTTTTAAATTCAGTTACTACACCATACGCAGAGGCATTACTTCAAGTTGTGAATGAAAATTTGCAAACTGAAGAGATCGTTTCTGAGGTTAAACAACTTTTGGAATTAATAAATGATTCCCCTGAATTGGAGAAGGCACTATCCTCTCCCATTTTAGAGACAGATGCTAAGAAGAAAATCATTATTGAAATTTTTTCAAATAAGGTTAATTCTTCTTTATTGAATTTCTTAAAATTATTGGCCGATAGGCAAAGAATTGGAATCCTTACTTCAATTCTTGATAGGTTTTTAGAGATTTACCGAGAAAATAGTAATATTGCTTTGGCAACTGTTACTTCTGCAGTCGAGCTTACTGATGAACAGAAAGGTTTAATTACCAAAAAGATCATCAATATTGCTGGAACAGAAAAATTAGAACTTGTAACTAAAATCGACCCATCTCTTATTGGTGGTTTCGTCGCCAGTGTAGGATCAAAAGTAATTGATGCTTCCCTTGCTTCACAAATTAGAAAACTTGGCTTAACTCTTTCCAAGTAACTTTTAAATCAACCTTAAATTCTTAAATCCATGGTATCTATACGCCCTGATGAAATCAGTTCAATCTTAAAACAACAAATAACTGATTATGACCAATCTGTAAGTGTTAGCAATGTAGGAACTGTTCTGCAAATCGGTGATGGCATTGCAAGAATATATGGCTTAGATCAGGTCATGGCAGGTGAGTTGTTGGAATTTGAGGATGGTACCGAAGGTATAGCTTTAAATCTTGAAGATGATAATGTTGGAGCCGTTTTAATGGGAGAGGCACTTGGTGTCCAAGAAGGAAGTAACGTTAAGTCCACAGGTAAAATCGCATCTGTTCCAGTTGGTGAAGCAATGCAGGGGAGAGTTGTTAACCCTCTCGGACAACCAATAGATGGGAAAGGGGAAATCCCAACAAGTGATACTAGGTTGATTGAAGAAATGGCTCCAGGAATAATCAAGAGAAGATCAGTTCATGAACCAATGCAAACAGGTATCACATCTATTGATGCAATGATTCCTGTTGGAAGAGGTCAAAGAGAATTAATTATTGGTGATAGACAAACTGGAAAATCTGCGATTGCTATTGACACAATAATCAACCAAAAAGGTCAAGACGTAGTTTGTGTTTATGTAGCTATTGGTCAGAAGTCAGCATCAGTAGCGAACATCGTAGAGGTCTTAAGAGAGAGAGGAGCCCTAGATTATACAGTCGTAGTTAGTGCAGGAGCTTCAGAACCAGCTGCTTTACAGTATTTAGCACCTTATACTGGTGCAGCAATTGCTGAACATTTTATGTATCAGGGTAAAGCAACACTTGTTATTTATGATGATCTAACAAAACAAGCTCAGGCTTATAGACAAATGTCTCTTCTTTTAAAAAGACCACCTGGAAGAGAGGCTTATCCTGGAGACGTGTTCTACTTACACAGTAGATTACTAGAAAGAGCTGCAAAACTTTCTGATGCAATGGGAGGGGGTTCTATGACAGCTCTCCCAATTATTGAAACTCAGGCTGGGGATGTTTCAGCTTACATTCCAACCAATGTTATTTCAATTACAGATGGGCAAATATTCTTGAGTGCAGATTTATTTAACTCAGGATTAAGACCAGCTATTAATGTTGGTATTTCTGTTAGCCGTGTTGGAGGAGCCGCCCAGACAAAAGCAATTAAAAAAATTGCAGGAACTTTAAAATTAGAACTTGCACAGTTTGATGAACTAGCTGCTTTTTCTCAATTTGCATCTGATCTTGATGAGGCAACTCAGCAACAACTTGAAAGAGGCAAAAGACTAAGAGAGTTATTAAAGCAACCTCAATTCTCTCCGCTAAACCTTGCAGAACAAGTTGCAGTTGTTTATGCAGGAGTTAAAGGTCTTATTGATGAGGTTCCCGTTGAAGATGTCACTAAATTTGCAACTGAACTCAGGGAATACCTAAAGTTAAATAAAGCAGAATTTATAGAAGAGATTCTTAAAGAAAAGAAATTAAATGATGGATTAGAAGCGACACTAAAAGAGGTGATAAATGAAGTTAAATCATCAATGCTTGCGACAGTTTAAATTTATTTAGGAGATACCATGGCAAATCTTAAAGAGATTAGAGATCGAATCGTTTCCGTTAAAAATACAAGAAAAATAACGGAGGCAATGAGACTTGTCGCAGCTGCAAAAGTTAGGAGAGCTCAAGATCAAGTTCTTAAGAGTAGACCTTTTGCAGATAAACTTGCACGGGTCTTAGAAAATATTCAATCTAGAGTACAATTTGAGGCTGTCGATTCTCCTCTATTATCCAAAAGAGAAGTAAAGAGCATCAGCTTGGTTTGCATAACTGCGGATAGAGGTTTATGCGGAGGCTACAACACAAATATAATAAAAAAGGTAGAAATAAGATATGCAGAATTAGTCAAACAAGGGTATCAGCCAAATTTAATTTTGGTAGGGAAGAAAGCTATTGGATATTTTCAAAATAGAAAGGATAGATATGTAATTAAAAGTACTTTCAAAGAACTTGAACAGGTACCCACAGTTAAAGATTCTGAAGGAGTTACTAATGAGATTTTAGCTGAATTTCTTTCGGAAAATTCTGATAGAGTGGAAATTATTTACACGAAATTTATCACTCTAGTTAGCTGCGCCCCTGTCGTTCAAACACTATTGCCACTTGACCCTCAAGGAATTGCCGAGGAAAACGATGAAATTTTTAGGTTGACTACAAAAGATAGTAAGTTACTTGTTGAAAAATCAAATATTGAAAAAAGTGATTCAGAGAAGTTGCCATCAGATATTGTTTTTGAACAAAGTCCTGATCAACTATTAGATTCGTTATTACCATTATATTTACAGAATCAGATACTAAGAGCTCTTCAAGAGTCGGCAGCTTCAGAACTCGCTTGCAGGATGACTGCGATGAATAATGCGAGTGACAATGCTAAAGAATTAGCAAGTACTTTGAATCTAACCTATAACAAAGCAAGACAAGCAGCTATTACTCAAGAAATATTAGAAGTTGTAGGAGGTTCAGCAGTTTAGCAACAAGATTTAGGATATGCCTGAATACAATATCAAAGTTCAATTTGAGCAAAAGACTTTTAGTTTTTTATGTTCTGAAGATCAAGATATTATTTCAGCGGCAAAAATGAATGGCATAGATTTACCAAGTAGTTGTTGTTCAGGAGTGTGTACAGACTGTGCATCCATGATATTGGAAGGATCTGTAGATCAAGAAGATGCTATGGGATTAAACGATGATTTGAGGGAAAAGGGCTTTGCACTTTTATGTGTGGCATATCCAAAGTCAGATTTGAATATTGTTATTGGTAAAGAAGTCGAAGATGATTTATATAATGATCAATTTGGTAAATATCAAAAATGAAATTAAGTTCAATTGATTATTATTTAGATTGGCCAGTTTCAATAAAATTAAAAAATTTAAGAGAATTTATCATTGCAAATTTAGAAAAAAAAGGTGATTTAATTCGATGGTCAATTGTTGATATTCAAAATTCTATTGACTCTTCTGGAACAAAAAAACTTAAAATTAAAGCTGTGTTAGCTAATTAAAAAATATAAATTGAAATATTTTTAATAATGGAAAATTCACCAACACTATTCATTATTCCAACTGGTATTGGTTGTGAACTTGGAGGTTTCGCTGGGGATGCACTTCCCACCGCTAAACTATTAGCATCGGCAAGTGGATGTTTAATTACTCATCCAAATGTTATGAATGGCGGTACTCTTTCTGAAAAAGATAAAAATATTTTTTATGTTGAGGGTTATAGTTTAGACCGACTTGCTAAAGGAGAAATCGCTTTAAACAAAGTAAAGCAACAGAAAATTGGTATAATTTTTGATTCAGCCATTGAAAAAGAAATATTAGTGAGACATTTACAAGTTGCTGATGCATGTGTTTCTACTTTAGGTATTAATGTTCATTCTTATGTGATTACAAAAAAGCCATTAAACATAGTTATTGATTCTGGTTCTTCAAAAATTAGTGGTGGTACAATTGAAAATCCTGATAGTCTAATTGATGCTGGAAAATGTTTAATCGAAAAAGGAGTTACAGCAATAGCAATTGTGGCAAAATTTCCAGATGATTCAGATTCTTTAGAAACAAATATCTATCGAGAGGGGAAAGGGGTTGATCCTATCTCTGGAGTCGAAGCAGTTATAAGTCATTTAATAAGCAAATTTTTAAAAGTCCCCTGTGCTCACGCACCTGCTTTAAGTTCAATTGAATTGAATGAAAATTTAGATCCGCGTGCAGCTTCAGAAGAAATAGGTTACACTTTTTTACCATCAGTACTGATTGGGTTAAGCAATGCACCTGACATTGTTGAATTGCCCGCTAAAAATGAATCAATCTCACTACACCCTGATCAGATTGAATCTATTGTTGTTCCTAATGGTGCATTAGGTGGAGAAGCAGTACTAGCAGGGATTGAAAAAGGTTTAAATATTATCTCTGTAAAAAATCAAAATACATTAAAAGTGACAAATGAGTTTTATGATTATCCCAATCTTTTTGAAGTGGATAATTATTTAGAAGCTGCAGGCATAATTCTTGCTATCAAAAAAAGGTATAAATCTAAAGTCGCTTCAACGGCCTTTAAAAAAAATCCAAGAATATTCTTATCCTATAAACAATATGGAGTAAGCTTGGGCTGCTATAAAGAAATTGCGAATCTCGTAATTAAGCCAAATCAAGTATCTAAAAGGAGAAAGAGTTTTTAAGTATCAATTTTTTATTACTTCCCCTGAAAAAGCTTTTGCAAGGTTGGTTGCTGCTTTTAAATTCTCTTCTTTAGGTGGAGAATACCTTTCTTTTATCTTGTATGTAAGAGTATTTTCTTTTCGGTCATATTTCCAACTTCCTTTTGTATGGCCTTTGGCATCTGAAAAATCTGGATAATTTTTAAAAATAAAATCTATTAGGTTATTCCTTCTGTCTTCATATCCTGGATGGGTACATTTTTTTCCTGTTTCATAACCATAACCATTTTTCTTTGAAATAAAATCATGTGCCTTTATAGGTATAGATGTTGAATATCCAGCATTTATTAACATTTTTGCTGAGCAGATATCAGCCTCCTTTTCGCACTCTCTAGAAACTTCAAAACCATATTCAATTGTCTTTTTCTTTTTCAGATTTTTACCTTCTTTGCTTACCTTCAATGAGCTATTAAAACTATCTTCATTAAGTACATGGCTAATTTCATGTCCTATCACAAAGGCCAGATAATCTTCAAAATTTTCATTTGACTTAAAACTCGACCTGCTGATCTGAATATATCCATTTGGATATGCACAAGCCTCTACATTATCTAAAAGATATGCTTGTCTTATTGCTTCATTAATTTCATGAGATAGCTTACCTTTATATTTAATAAAAGGATTAACATGCTTTAAATGAAGGCATGATTCATTTTTTGTGGATAAACCAAGAGATTTAGCAATCCAAGTACCTCTTGAACCTGCAGTAATTGAAAAAGTAAAAGGATAATTACCAAGATCATTTTTCTTAGAAATTTTATTAACAATTCTTTTTACAGTTTTATATTCATTTGGCATAAATAATTGAGAATTATTTCTAAATTTTTTTCCAAGAAAAATTATCAGAGCCATAAGACTTATCAAAGAAATAAAGATATAAGAAATATCTAAAAAATCCTGCATTGGTATAAAAATAATTTTCGAGAAAAATATAGTTTTAAATAATTGCGAATGATTCCAAAATTTTTTTAAACTTAAAATTTAGATTTAAAATTTAATTGCTTAGGTATAATTTTTAATTAATAAGTGACTATAAGCTTGAGTACTGAATTTGAAAATTTGTGTTTAATAGATTCTTTTAAAAAGAGAGTCAAAACTAAAAATATAGGAATTTGTACTGAATTTATTAATAAATCAAATATTTTGAATGAAAAAAATTCAAATAAATTTTCAACAAGAATTATTTACTACACTAAAAATGAAGATTCATTAGAAGCATTACTTTGCATGAGGTGCAGAGTGAGTCACCCAATAAAAAATGCTATTGGTAGCCTTTATAAAAAACATAGAGCTATTTATGAAATTGATTACCTAGATATGATTAGCTATGTATTAGATGATTATGGTGAAACCTACTTAAGAAATTCCAATAAAAAGAAAGAAAAAAGTAAAGACAAAGTGTTTAGGTGGAGCAATGTTATTAAAATTGATAAAAATAAATTACGACCATTTGGTGTAAGAGTATTATTAGACTTCAATCCTGAGTTATCAAATATAGATACGTGGACCTTTCACAAAGTTAAATCTAATGCTGAACTTAAAGCTTATTTAGAAAGTTTTGGATTGAATCTAAAAGGAACATGGTCGTTGATAGCTGATCAAAGTTCTTCGAGAGTTAAAGAGGCATGGGGACTTTATGGAGATAGTTCTATGAGTATTAATGAAATAGATATTCTTCATAGGTCGTATGTTGAAAATTATAAAAAAGCTAAAGAAGAATATAAAAAAAGAAAAAAAAGAATAATGGGATGGCATCCTGACTTTAAATTTCTTCAGTCTTTAACTCCCAAACAGGAAAACACTGAAAATCTCGAAAAGATAGCCCAAGCCATTCACAAATTATTATCTGTATCTAAAGGTGCTCCTCAAAATTTTAGACAACTTGAAGGGTTAAGAAATGATGAACTATTTAAAGTGTCAGTTAAAAATTCAGAAGCAGAAAATAATTCAGAACAGAAATTAATTAATTTAATTCAAAAAATAGTAAGAAAATCTGCATTAGAAATACTAAGAGATGTTTTGAAATCTGAAAAAATAAAATGGAAAGAAAATGATGATAAAAGATTAGCTTGGGAATTATATTCTGATGGTTTAAGCCAAAGAGAAATAGCTAAAAGATGTAATCACAAACAAGGATGGGTAAGTAAGCTTATAAAAGAAAAATTAATTTTAGAAAGAATATCCTTGCTTGCTGCAATAGAATTAAAAGAGTACGTTGAATTTGAAAGTTTAAAGAAGGATCCAGATAAAATTGACAATTTAATTATGCAATTACAAGATTATTTGATTTCAAAGCAGTCTGATTCAGATATATCAATCTTAAAAAGTATTCTTAAAGAGGTTTTAAGGAAATGATAGAAGAAAATAAAATCAATAAGAATAAAACAATTGATGCATTACCTATCCCAGAGGATGCTGTAATTTTAAAATCCAAGAACATTCTTGATGCAAGTCAATTGGCTTTATTGGGAATAAAGGAAATAATTAAGCAAAGAGGAATTAATTTAAAAGTCAAAAAGAGAAGAGATTTAACAGAATTAGATTGTATTTTTGAAATAAATAATTTTTCTATTCAGGTTGTTTTTGCAGGTTTTAGTTCTGATCAGATAATAATTCCTTTAAAAAGATGGTACAAAATTAATAATGCACCGCAAATTATATTAGCTGCAAATATTGATGAAGAAAGTAATATTGTTTGCTTTAAGGGCATAATGACTTCAAAAGAATTTATCAATATATATTTAAAGAAAAATGCTAAAGGTCAATCTTTCGAAATTCCTTTAAGTGAATTTAAAGGAGGTATAAATAGACTCTTAAGCTTTGTTCAAATTCTTGAATCTGAGGCCTTATCTAGTAAGGGTATAAGTAGAAATATTGATTTCTTAGAATCTTTATTAAAGAAATTAGGATTATCAAGAAAAAATATATCTATAGTTATAGCAGCAGCTGGAGTAATTATATTTGGACCTTCTATCTTTAGACCAAGACTTCTAGGAAATATTGCATCTGTTCCTTTTAGTAAGACTCAGATTACAAAAGATACAAGGGGTATCGGTAAAGACAAATCACAAAATTTATGTTTATTTACCCCTACTTTTTTATTTGATAAATCAACATCTGCTCAAATTGCTAAAACTTCTATTAATAAACCCTTGATTTTCTCCCCAGATCCATTAAATCAGATATCAATAATAAAAGATGGTAATTTATTATGGTCTAGGAATGCAAGTTTTAATAAAAAAATAAATGAACCAATACCTTGGCCAATTAAACCTATAAAACCTAATGAAGAATATGTTTTAAGTTTTAGACCCGCAGGAGCAGTAGTTGGGGAGTCAGCAAATATTATTTTGAGAGCAGAACCAAAAACTTCTTTTAAGAAACTTGAAAAAATTATTGAAAATTTAGGGGATAATTCGGGAGATTGGAGTAAAGAAATAAATATACTAATTAAACAAGATACTAATGCAGCTCTAGCTCTATTATTTTCTGATAAGGCACCTCAATCAAAGATCATAAATAAAGCGAGAAGATTAATTCTAGAAAGAGAGGGTTGTTTATGATTATTCTATTCACAGAATATGATGTAGATGAAACTGGGATGTCTATCCCCAGAGGAGGAATAAAAAAAGATGCCTATGAAGTTAGGGCTCTAACTGAAGCTTGGAATTATACACCTCTAAATCCTTACTTAAATAATAGGCAAAAAAATATTTGCGAAGTTTCTTATAATCTCCCATCATCAGCTTTCATTTACTCTTTTATTTTTTTTTCTTGGGTTTCATTAGAATTTCTCAATCCTGTTATTCTCGCAATATATGTTTCTCTTTTTTTTGGTTGGCTACTTACAGTAGTTAATCAGAAGATATTAGAATATTTAATTCCTTTGAATTATTTTATTTTTGCTAATCCATTCTTAGTTCCTTTTATAACTGCAATCACATTGTTTTCTGGTCGAATGAGCTGGAAAAGTGCAATTTTTTTAGTCCCTTTATCCTTCACTTGTTTGTTTGCTCCAGGTAGATTTATTTGTGACAACTTTTCACGTAATCATTTTCCTGAACTTAATCCTAGATATGCTTTTGCAAAAATAAAATTTGGGATTAAATTCCCTTTTGAAAGATATTTACCAAAAAATAAAATATTTAATGAAGATAATATTGCAGGCAGAATTGGTTATGAATTATTCTCATGGATATTTCTTTTTGTCCTTATATTTTTAACAGCTATTTTTTGGTAAATATATCTTAAGTTAACAATTTTACTTAATTTATATTTTAATAGCTTTCCAATCCCCAGTAAGGATAAATGCGCCCCAATAGAATGGTTTTGACCAGTCACTTTTGATTGAATTAGGACTTTTTATTACACCTAATCTAAAATCTCTTTGTGTTTTCATGAGAGCTTCTTCTTTGCTTTTGCCAAGTTTAAGATTTTTATAAAAGCCCTCCATAAATGCTGCCGTTGCAATATCTTCTACTTTCCACAAAGTTAAAATACTTGATTTTGCTCCTGCAATATTGATTGATCTTTTTAGACCATATACTCCTTCTCCTTCAATTATGTCTCCCTTGCCAGACTCGCAAGCTGAGATAACTACTAGTTCAGTATCTTTCCAGTTAAGGAGCGATATTTCCATTGCAGTTAAGTAACCATCATCATTTGAAAAAGAAGTTTGATTGTTAGCACCAGCTAAAACAACACCACTTCTTAATAAAGGATTCTCATTTTGAAATCTTATTGGAAGTAAATTTAAATCATTTTGTAATCTAAAGAGATTGGGTGTCTGATAAGAATTATTTTTTGGAGTTGGGATATAAAATGCATGACTTGCAATATGAATTAATTTTGGAGATATATGTTTTTGTAATTTTGTTGTTGTAGCTTCGCTAAGTGTAAATAACTTAGCATTTGTAATTTGTGAAATTATTTCGCCTTCTGCCTGAGAACCTGGTAAAGATTTCCATAATTTATCTTTTAAATTTACAGATATTTTTTGCTCTATAGGATGAGTTATAAAGTCGCTGATTAATTCATTATTTTTATTATCAAAGTCTGGATTAGCTATAACAATAGATGAATTTAAGGAATTTTCTGAAGTTTCAGATAATTTAATTAAATCTCTCCCAGTAGTTAAGTTTCTTATTTTTATTTCTTCAACAAGTAATTTTTTGCTTGAAGGTAAACTTAATACATTAAATGGAAGACTATTTAATTCTCCATCTAATGAAATAAACCATACATCCTTTTCTCCTATAGCTTCATATAAAGGTTTTATTACTAAATCACTAATTTCTTTAAATACTTTTGAATCCAATGTAGACCCCTGTTTAATTTCAAATATGGTTTCTCTAACCTTTTTTTCTAAAATATTAGAAGAACCTAAATCAATAGATATTATTTCTTTGTTTGGTTTTAATATTAAAGCTAAATATTTAGACTGAGTTTTAATAGGTTCATCTTTACTTTTAAAAATAATTTGATTATATTTTTGAAATTCTATTAAAACAGAATTCTCAGGCAATACTTCACTTATTTGTTCTATTTCAACAACATCATTTTTAATAGATGGAAGTTTTTTCTCAAGAATTGATTTTCGTTTAGTAAGACGATCTCTTAATTCTTGGGATAATTCATAAGATGATAATTGACTAACTATTTTTGATATTTCTTTGAAATTAGAATCTTGAGAAATAGATTCTCTTGCTATTTGTGACTGTTTTTTTTCTATATCTTGAAGTAAACCTTGATGATTTAGTCTAGAAAATAATGCCATGCGGGCACCAGATTTACTATTCAATGCCCATTGAAAAGGGGACATGAAAGAACTTCTCATGGATTCTAGAAATTGTTCTCTACTATTTAAGGCAAGGTACTGAGTTTCTTTTTGTATTAAACTAAATATTCCTTTTAAACCTTCATAAGCATAGGGTTCAATTTTATTTTCTTGATCTATTAAAGAATATATAAAAGCTAAGTTGATACTTATTTGATTAGTTTCAGCATCATTATTACCGAGAATCTTTTTTCTTATATTAAATGCCTCTAAAAGATATGGTTCGGCTTCTAAAAAAAGATTTTGACCAATATAATTAACAGCCATATTATTTAAGATATTTGATATCAGTAATTTATTTTCTGCCAAATAATTTTTACTTAGTTCTAATGCCTCTTGGTCAAATAATTGAGCTTTTTTATATCTTCCTTGTATTCTATTGATATGACCTAGGTTACTTATAATTGTAATGTAAAAGCTATTTTTTTTGCCAACTGATTTTTCTGTAATTTTTTTTGATCTAATTAATTGTGATTTAGCTTCTTCTAATTTGCCTTGTTTTAATAGGACTACATATAGATTGTTTAAAACTGAGGAAACTAAAATCTCATTATTTTCACTATCAGTCTTATAGCTTAATAAAGCCTCTTTATAAATTTCCTCTGCTTCTTCATATTTTCCCTGTTTTGAATATAACATTCCTAGACGATTTCTCATCTTTACTAAATCCCTACTTTCAGGTTTCAACAAGCCTTTTTTTGTATTGAAAGAAATCAAATATAAATCTTCTGCTTTTCTGTAAAGATCAATTTCGAAATATAAATCTGCTAATAAACTTTCAAATTCGGCAGTTGTTATATCATTATCTCCATTTTTATTTTTTATGATTTCTAGATTTGAAACAAGTATATTTTCTGCTTCCTTATAATCACCTTTTAATGTATAAAACTTAGCTAAGTTACTTTTTACCATTAATGTCTCTAAATGCTTTTCACCAATTGTATTTTTTAAAATATTAATAGAATCCAAAAAAAAGTTCTTTGATAGATTATATTTTCCTTTAATTAGAAAAATATAGCCTAAATTATTTTTAGATAATGCTAATTTAGGATCATTTTTGTTGAAGTATTTATTTGCAAAAATCAATGCTTTTTTTGCTTTTAATTCAGCTTTTTCATAATCTCCAAGTCGAGAATAAAGTTCATAGAGGTTGTTAGTTGTATTAAAAATCTCTTCATCATCATCATTTAATATTTTTTCTTTTATATTTAATGCTTTAAGAAGATTATTTTCTGCATCATTATATTTTCCTTGATAAATGTTGGTATATCCAAGATTATCAAAAGTAATTGCAACCTCTATATCATTAATACCAAAAAGATTTTTTTTTATTTTTAATGAATCTTTAAATAATTTTTCTGCAGAATTATAATCGCCAAGAAAAATATGGTTTTCTGCAATCTCTTGAAATATTGATGCTGAAATATCCTCAAATTGTTCCTTGGGAGCATATTCTGATAAAACATTCAAAGCTTGATAAAAGGTTTTAATTGAGTTTTGATATCTCAAGTTTTTGTTTTCTTTCCTTGCTTTTTCTATAAGAGTTGAAAACTTTTTTATTTGTGATTTATTTTTTTTATTAGAATTTTTATTGACTAGTACAGACTTTTCTAAATTATATTTACTAGTCTGAATATTCTCTTTAGGTATTGAAAAGTACCTTCCAGCAATAATAGCTAAAGGTACTACTATTGAAAAAGTTATTGTATTTGTAATTTTTTTATTCATTTGAGACCTTTATTTACGTAAATTTTATAAATTCAAAATATTAAAGTAATTTTTAATTAAACATTAACATCAATATATTAGATCTTGATTTTCTTGATAATTATTTTTTTAGTATATATTTTCATTTATTACTTTTATTGCCTGTTCATTTTCATCAATCATTTTATCCATATTAGCTTTATGTCCAGGTGAAATTAATATAGACTTTGCTTTTAATATAGCCTTTGCTTTTTCTAAGTCTTTATTAGAATCTTTAAAATATTTTATTTTTGATTCAATGCTTCGAGAATTCTTAGCTACAAGATTTTTGACGTATCCTCTATCATAATATGCCCATCCTAATTCTGAATTGATTTTGATAGCTGTGTCTAAATCCTTTATTGCACTTTTAAAATTACGTATATCTATTTTTACTTCTCCTCTTCTTAAGTACAAATTTTCATTAGCAGGATAAAATTTAATTGCTTTATTTAAATCTTTTATAGAGGCAGAAGAGTCTCCTAGTAGTAAGTTTATTTCTGCTTTTTTTGCAAATAATTTTTTTGTTTTATTTTTATTGATTTTGATAGCATCATCATAATCCTTTAAAGCTCCTTTTAAATAATCCTTTACAGCTCCTTTTAAATTTTTATTTTGTTCTTTTATCCTTCCTCTTAAGAAGTAAACATAATAATATTGTTTTTTTAATCTTTCTGCTTTTTCATAATCTTTAACAGCCCCTTTAATATCTCCAATCCTCGATTTAGCATATCCTCTATATATATGCATGATATTAAATTTCATGGCTTTATCATAATCATCTAATGCTCTATAAAAATCTCTATTAATTTCTTTTTCTTTCCCATTTTTAATAAAAATAAAGGGATCTTTAGGATAAATATCAATAGCTTTATTAAGATCAATTAGTGCTTCTTCAAATCTATATAATTCGATTTTTATTTTTCCCATTTCAATTAGTTCATTTTTTAAATACCATGCATGATCTTCCCATGGAATATTTTCACTGCTCATAATGAATATTATTTTTAATTAGATAATTTCTTATAGTTTTATTTCTTTTAGTTGATTCCAATTTATTTATAGAGCTTTGAAAATAATGAGAAATAAATTTTTGGAATCATTTTTATTATTTGGAACTATTAATTTTCTAGAAAATAATTTTGTTATGAATCCAAAAGAGCTAATTAATTTTTTAGAAAAGCTAATTTCAGATAATTTAAATATAAGTACTATGATTTGGGGCCCACCTGGGATTGGTAAATCAAGCATTGTTGCTTCAGCTGCCAAGAATGCAAAAATTGATTTTATTGATTTACGTTTAAGCCAACTTGCGCCAACTGATTTAAGAGGATTACCTGTTCCAATTCATCCAAAGGATAATAATGAGCAAGGGACATCAAAGTGGTATCCTCCAGAATTTCTTCCAAGAACTGGGGAAGGAATTCTCTTTCTTGATGAATTGAATATGGCTCCTCCTGTAATGCAAGGAGTTGCACAGCAATTAATACTTGATAGGAAAATAGGAAGTTATAAAGTACCAGATGGTTGGAAGATATTATCAGCTGGAAATAGAAAAGAGGATAGGGCTTCAGTTTTTGAAATGCCTTCGCCATTAGCTAATAGATTTATTCATTTGGAAGTAGAAGCAAATTATGAAAGTTTTAAAAATTATGCAATTAGTAAAAATATTGCAGAAGAAATAACTGCATTTTTAGCTTTTAGACCTAAGCTGCTGCATTCAATGAATATAGATCAGAAAGCTTGGCCCTCTCCTAGATCATGGGAAATTGCCAGTAATCTTTTTAAACACGATCTGCCAATTGATATTGCAGTTGGAGATGGTGCCGCCTCTGAATTTAATTCATATATAAATGTTTATAAAAAGATTCCTAATCTTGAAAATATATTAAAAGGAAAGGGCAAGAGTATTAGTTTTCCAAAGCAAATATCTTCTCAGTGGGCTACGACAACGGGACTTATATATAGATCAAAAAGTGCAAAAGAAGTAAAAAATGTTTTTGTTTGGTTAATAGAAAATGCAACTCCTGAATGGACACAATTATACGCTTCAGATATTGTAGAAAGCTTTAAAAGCCAAGGAAAGCTATCTGAGTTGGCAAAGGTAGTAATGAATGATGAAAGGATTATCAAATACTTTAAAGATTTTGAATCAATTTTAAATAAATAAAGACAAATGGAATCCACCAAACTTTTCGAATATATAAGTGCAACAAAAATAAGATTACGCAAGTTATCTCCTTTTTTTGCAGCATTATCTCTATATGCAGAAATTGATTTTTCTGATGAAGTACAACTTGCAGCAACAAATGGTAAAAAGATAATCTTCAATCCGACAACTTATATTCAATTGCCTCCATCTGAAAGAGATGGCGTCTTCCTACATGAACTATTGCATATGGCTCTTCTTCATCATTTAAGAAGAGGAGTTAGGGATCATTATATTTTTAATATTGCAGCGGATATTGTAGTAAATGGGATGATTGTAAATGAGGGTAATTTTAAAATCCCAAAATACGGAATAAGAGATGAGGATTTAGAGCATTTAAGTGTTGAGGAAGTTTATGAATTAATAATTAAAAATAAGAAAAAATATAATTTGAATTTAGTCGATTTAATTAATGATGAAAAAGATTCTGAAGATAAAGATTCTAAAGGGAAAGGTGATGATCTTAAAACTGGAATTAGTGATTTAAATACTGAAGCTGAAATCAGAAATTATTGGAAACAAGCAATTAATGATGCGAAATTAATTACTAAAGGTTCTTCAGGACATTCTTTGCCAGAATCATTTGAAAGGAATTTTGGAGAGGTCTTAGAGCCTGAGATTGATTGGAAGACAAAGCTTTGGAATTTCTTAGTAAGAACCCCTATAGATTTTGGTGAATTTGATAGAAGACTTATATATTCAGGCTTATATTTAGAAAACCTTGAAGGTGAAAGTATTAATGTTTTTTGTTGCATAGATACAAGTGGATCTATATCAGAATATGAAATAAATAAATTTATGAGAGAGATAAAAGGAATTATTAATGCTTATCCTAATTTAAATTGCAGATTATGGTATGCCGATCATGAATGCTATGGTCCATATAATATTGACTCTATAGAAAATGTTCCAAAGCCCAAGGGTGGAGGAGGAACAGATTTTGAACCATTCTTTAAGGACATCACTAAAAAAGAATTTAATAATAATGAAGGTGTTTGCATTTATTTAACTGATGGATATGGTTATTTCCCTGAGAAGGAACCAGATTTACCAGTCCTTTGGGTTGTTATTCCAGGAGGAGCTGAACAGGAATATTTTCCTTTTGGTGAGATAGTAAAACTTACTAATTAGTAAAAAAAGGAATCATAAATATTTTCTCAAACTATATAAAAATAGAAATAATTTTCAAAATTGGATATTAAGAGGATCGTAATTGAAAATCAAGTTGATAGGAAAAAGCAAATTGATTTTAAAAAACATATAGATGGATGTAGTAAGTTAGATTATCTTTTCACTAAATTTCTAGAATATAGAACATCTTACAGTAGATATCCAACAATAAATAAATGGAGAGAATTTGTTGTAACTTCCCTTTTAGAAAGTCTATCAGAAAATAAAAAATTGAAATTTGATATGGTTGGTATTAATAGTAATAAAAAACTTAAAGAAAACATTTACATATATCAAAAAAATAAAATAGTTTTATATGATTTTTATTTTTCTTGTGCTTTAGATTTCTATGAAGGAAATGATATTACAATAAATTCTTTGAGTATGGAAATATGTTATGAGATGATTTTTGAAAAAAGTTATTATGGCTTTGATATATTTTATTTACCTAGTCAAATAGAAAGAAATATTTTTAAGGTACTTTCTAGAGTTAATTATTCTAATGGATTCGAAAATAGTATTGGACAAAATTCTATTTTGAATGAATTAGAGACTCAACTCTGCAGGACGTTAGTTAATTTTGAAAATATCGAATACAGCAATCTTTTTTCTTTGGATAAGGTATTAATTCAATTAAGTTATAAAATTTCTCCAGAAAATATTTTACATAACATAAATTATTTTAAAAAAATTATTTTTAAAGAACAAATGCTTTTAGCTCAAAGGTTGAGCTCTAAAAATATTATTGCTAAGAAATATAATGAAATTTCAAAAATGCTTCTTAGTATATTGAATTCTAAGGAAAAGGAACTTATTAATCTTAGATATGGATTAGATAATGAGAGAAGATATACTTTATTTGATATATATCATATGAAGCAATATAAAAACTATAAATTGCTTTTAGAGGATTTAATAAGGGCATTATGGAAAATAAAGATCTGTTGGCCAAATGGAATAATATATAAATTACTTTTTTGTAGTGATGAACAATATCAAGAGGAATCACTTTTTTAAATGGGAACTAAATAAATATTGAAAATTATTTTTATTATGAGAATCCCAACTAAAAACTTATCAAATGGATTTATTTCTGAAATTTTAAATTTATTTGGAGTTAAATCAAATGATATAAATAATCAAATTTCATTAGTAGAAGAAAGTTTTCTTTACAATATTTTTTATAATCAAGAATCTAAATCAATAGAATTTAGTTCATTTATATCTGTTAAAGAATTACTAGAAACTCAAAAAGATAACTTGAATTTTATCATAAAAAATCATGATCCAAGAATCAATATCTCTTTTGAGAATAGTAAGGAAAAGGAAGAAGAAATAGATATATACATCTTCTTTGATTACTCTCTTTCAAAAAAGGATTTTTTAGAAGATATTGAGATTCTAAATCTTCATAATTTATTTAATTCACTTTTATACAAAGTAAATCATATTTGTAGGGAAATTAATATCAGGAAAAGAATTAATGAACTTAAATCATTAGATATTTAGAATCGTCGATATATTTAATTAATTTAAAATTCAAAAATGTAATTTAAAAAATGACTGAATCCAACGCTTCAAAGAAAAATCATTCAAATAAAGATGATTTACCTTACATAAAATATTTGAATGAAGGTAATAAAAAATTCTACGAAAATGACTTCGAAGGAGCTATAAAATCCTTGAATACTGCTTTTAGACTAGGTTGCAATGATAGATATGCTTTTTGGAAAAGAGGCCTAGCTAAGAGTAAATTAGGAGATCACAAAGGTGCTCATAATGATATGGTTCAATTCGGTTTTCATCTGGAAAGTGATTATATGATTAAATTATTAAATGAAAAAATCAAAGAGAAATCTTACTTTACAGATGATTTTATTGATTTAATCTCATCATCTCTTGATGTCCAGGAACTTAAAGTAATTACAAATCGTTTTGGACTTGTAGATGGTGTATTTAGAACCCAAAGAGAAGTTGGTCAATTTTTAGGAATTACTCCTCAAAGGGTTTCTCAAATAGAATTAAAAGCAACAAAAAAAATTCAAATTGCCAAGTCTCTCGAAAATCTATTTGAAAGAAAATAATTCGAGTAATTTTAATTGTGTTTCTAAAATGTCTTTTGCTTTACCATTTAATTTTTGAAAAAATTCATAATCAATGCAATAAAGAGTTTCCTTTATAGCGTTGTCAAAATCTTTACTAGCTTTTTCTAAATTATTAACCTTTGCAAAAGCATAACCCCTATAGAAAAGAGATTCACCTAATTCTTTAGAAGTATTAAACTTTACATTTCTTTTCCATTTAGTAACCTTATTTAATAAATTTATACTTTGAGTAAAATCATAGATTGATTCTTTGTAAAATCCTTTTTTTAGATAAAATACTCCTCTAAATTTAAAACAAATAATTTTTTTGTAAGTTGATTTATTATTTTCAATAATTTCAGTAAGGTATTGAATATCACTAATCATTTATTTTTTCAATTATCTAATTTTTGAATTTATCTATATATTGCTTTTCTATTTTTTCTAAAATGTATGATTTCGCAAAACATGTATTACTTTTATTGAGAGCTTCTTTATAGTCTTTTATAGCAAGATGGTGATTCCCTAAAATTGAATATATATTTCCTCTATGAAAAAAAGCATTACTTAATTTTTTACTAGTAATTATGGCTTTAGTATATTCTTGAATAGCTCCTTCAAAATCCTCTAAGATTTTCTTTGCCCTTCCTAATCTGATAAACCTCCAATAATCTAATGGGACATTTTCTTCTTTAAACATAATCTAATTTTTTAATTCTTTTATTTATTTAGTTCTTATTTTTTCTAGCGATTCCTAAACTGAAATCTATCAATTTTATTGATTGATTCAAATTTTGATTATTCTTTATTGGTAAAAGATTAAACAAATCTTCTTCAAAATCCATTAATTCTTTAGCATAGGATCTGAATGTGGAATAACTATAAATAGCTTTTTCAGTTTCATCCTGTAAAACAGCCCAAGAAAAAAAAATAAAATAAGGATATTCTTTCTCGCAATCAGATTTGGTCAAAAAAGTATAATCCTCACAAGATTTTTCAAAATCACCTGAAAGTGCAAATGCCAAGCTTCTAAATAGACATGTTTTATAAAGGTTATTTTTTTGTAAAAAGTAAGTCTTATCACCTGTATATGAATATATCCTTGTATCTATTTGACCATTTCTCTTAATAACTGTATTAAAATCATTAATTGCTTTTTGATAATTTTTATTTTGTAGATAAATAAATCCCCTTTGCATTAATAAAATTAAGCTATATTTATCAGCTTTTATCTCAATAGTTAACTCTTTTATAAGAGATAAATATACAGATCTTTTCATAGTATTAATAATTAATTAACTACTAGATTTTGATTTACTCTTTAAAAAATTTAATGCGGTATTAATAATATGCTCAATTCTTTTTAGATCAATACCCGCTAAATAAGTATCTTCATCAAAAAGAATCTTTACTGGTTTAGCTTTTCTACCATATAGATCATATTGATTTTCAGCATTTTCTTTTAGTTTTAAATTTTCTTTTTTTTGTTTTATTATCCATTCCTCAAAATTATTTTTACTTTTTTCTAAGTAATTTTTAATAGCATTTATAGTTATTTGATCATCTGAATCATTAAGAGTATTTATTTTTCTAAAAATTTCTTCAAGTAAATCCAAACTGGTAATACTTTTGAAACCATAATCATTAGTTTTTTCACCCCATTGATCTTTTTTAGTTTCTACATCTTTTATATAATTAATTAATTCCCAATTAATTTTTGCTTTTTGTTTAGGATATAAATCTTTTACTTTGAAGTATTCAATTATTTTTACGTCTATATAAGTCTTATCTTTATTTGACGGATGATCAGGTTCATATGTATTAGATGGATCATAAAAATAAATCTCTCTATTCCCAACCTCAGCAAAATCAGTATCTATAAAAATATTTCCAAATCTAATTATCCCAGTACTAATATCGTAATTAACAGTAAATGGTTTGGGAAACAAAGCTACTTTGTTGTAGTCTCCTAAAATAACTTCTTTAGCAGAAATACATCCAATAGATCCATGATCTACATTGTATTCATTTCCTTGGTTATCTATATAAATCCCATCACCCCAACAAGTTTTCAAGTTAGCAAATAATGATCCTTGCATTGCTCTAAAAACCCCGTTTATATCAAACCAATATCCTTCATAAAACTCCTCAAGTCTCTCATCATGCATATCAATATTAGTTAAGTCTTTTTCGAACTCAGATAATTCTCCAATTACATATAAACCAGGTTCAAATAATTTATTTGAGATGTCTTCAGTTAATGTATATCTAGTTGCTGGGCTACCTCCTAATGAATTAACTAAGTTTCGATAGCCCTTTATTTTATCTAAATATTCCTTAGGAGGTAATATACTATTTCTATTTTTAGAGTTAGACATAAAAAAATATAGACTATTTTTTTAATAGT
This sequence comes from Prochlorococcus sp. AG-418-G18, assembly GCA_003214215.1. GTDB lineage: Bacteria > Cyanobacteriota > Cyanobacteriia > PCC-6307 > Cyanobiaceae > Prochlorococcus_A. The sequence goes on from QCLX01000002.1 coordinate 54,486, forward strand.
TCTAAATCTACTTTGATGATTCCATTAGTATTAAACTTTTATCTTAAGATAAATACTAATAATATTTTTTATACCTTCTGGAATTTTGTTTAATGAATTTGGATATTTTTTTAAACAATTTTCATCAATTGATAATGCATATTCAAAGTCATTTATAGCTTCTTCAATATTTCCATTTTTTATTCTACAAAAACCTCTAATAATATAAGCATCAAGTAGACGTTTTTCTTTAGGATATAGATTTTTAATAGCTTCGCTAAACATACTTATAGACAAGTTGTAGTTGCTTAGGTTTCTATAAATTATTCCTGCTAAAAAATAAGATTCAGGGAACTTTTCAATTAATAATGAATTATTAATATCATCTATAGCTTTCTCATAACTTCTTTTCCTTATGTAAATTAGGGCTCTTTCACGTAATAAAAAACAAAAATCAAAATTTTCAAACCAATCATATTCTTTCTTTTTATTAATTTCAAATTTATATTTAAATAAAGAAATTGCTTTTGAACAGAAAACTAAATCCCACCTTATATTTCCTAATATTCGATAAAGAATTGCCCTCATCCAATAAATTTCTATTAAATAACTTGTAGGATTTTTAATTAAAATGTGACCCCAAGATTTTTTAATTAAGGATTCAAATATTTTTAAAAAGTTATTTAAATCCTTAATTTTCTTTTTATTCAATTTCTTTAATCTTAAATCCTCTACTAATTCCCTTATCTGACCATGAGAAAAATTATATTCTTTCTTAAATGCGATTTTGACATAATAAATTGCATTTTCTAAATCCTTTAAAAAATAATATGTTGAGGCCAAATATATACTTGTTAAGCAATTATTATTTTTATTTCTTGTGTTTTTATTTAAAGCATTTTTAAAAGATTTTAAGGCCGATTTATAATTTGATAATTCGAATTCCTTTTTCCCTTTGTAGAAATATGTTCTCCAAGTTACTTTTTTATTCATTAAATAATATTTACCTCTTAAAACTTAAATAGTTCTAATAAATCAGAAATGATTCCTGTTCACGCTATTTCTTATGTAGGAAAAGTATTTGTGAAGTAAAGATAATAAGGACGTCCGCCTTTAGAACTCCTTTTTTTTAGTTAATTTGTTTATGCAAAATAATTCAAATTTTTATTTGAGAATTCATTAGGATAATATTTCTTACACCTTTAGGAATCTTTTTAGTAATTTCTCTATTCTTTGTCATGCAAAATTTATCTACAGAATATGCTAATTCAAAATCATTTATTGCATCTTCAATATTTTCATTTTTAATTCTTAAATAACCTCTGTTCAAATAACAAGAAACCAACTCTTCTTTATATGGTACAAAATGATAACGTAACTCTATTGCTTTACTAAACATACTTATGGCTAAACTATTGTTTTTAAAGTTCCTATAGATTTTGCCTGCTCGCATATAAGCTCTATAGTTACATCTCTCCATTTTTAATGCATTATTTACATCATTAATTGCCTCACTAGCGCAATTTTTTTTAATATAAGTAGTCGCTCTACAAGTTAATACAAAGCTATAGAAGTATTTCTCCCTTTTAGTCAGCTTTGAGAAATCAATATTGGAGGGGATTATTTTACGAAAATAAAATAATGACCATCTTAATTGTCCTAGCCTTCTTAAAATAAAAGCACGCATATAATAGATTTCTTTAAGAGTTTCTCCCGAATTTTTTATTAAAATATGCGATTTATTTTTGTTAATTATATTTTCTAGGATTTTTAAAAATTTATTTAAATCTTTTAGTGTTTTTAAATCATCACTCATACTCAAATTATTTATTAATTCCCATAATGGAGATAAAGAGAATTTATCTCTAGGCTCAGTTAAGTATATAGAAAAATAAATTGATTCAGTTATATCTCTTAAATAGTAATGCGAAATTACACGATAAATTAGAATTAGAGTTCTGCTATTTTTAGTTCTCGCACATCTTCTTGTTTTTTGAAAGTAAACTGTAGCAGGTTTATATTTTTCTTTTCTTAGTTCTTCTTTTCCTAATTCAAAATATGTTTTCCAAGTTGGCTTATAAATCTTTTTCATAAAAATAATAATCTTTGAGAAATTATTAGTTTTTAATATTTATAAATGATTCCTGTTTTACGCCATTTCTTATGTAGGAAAAGTATTCTTGAAGTAAAGATAATAAGGACGCCCCCCTTTAAAACTTCTTTTTTTTCTAACTAATTTATTTTTGCAAAATAAATTGAGAGCAAAGCTTTCTAGTGTGCTCATGATTAGATTTTAGTTTTTCAGAAATATATATACTCCTTTCTTGTTTAATTTCAAAAAAATATTCAATTTAATCAATCAATTAGTATGATATCGCAATTGGAATTCTCCAATCACTTCCTAATGATTGACTGCTTAGTTTTAGGATAGGGGGAGCCTGCTTTCTTTTGAATTCTGCTTTTTTAATAAGTGAGATTATTTTTAAGACTAATTCTTTTTCGTAACCGTCTTCTTGAAGTTGTTTTATATCTTTTTTCTCTTCAATAATTCCTTTAAGAATATTATCTAAAATGGAATAAGGAGGGAGAGAATCAGTATCTAATTGATCAGGACCTAATTCGGCGCTAGGAGCTTTCGTACGTATATTTTCTCCAATTAAATCTTCACCAGAATCTAACCTATATGATTTTCTATGATTAATTGAATCTTCGCTATCAAGCCAATTGCATAATTTAAAAACATAAGTTTTATATAAATCCCCAATTACCGATAATCCCCCATTCATATCACCATAAAGTGTGCAATATCCTACAGCTAGCTCTGATTTATTTCCTGTTGAAAGTAATAAATGCTTTTCTTGATTTGCTAAAGCCATCAAAAGCGTTCCTCTGATTCTTGATTGAATATTTTGATTTGTTATTTCAGCCATCTCGAAAGATATTGTATTTATAAAAGATTCTTCAAAGGAGCTCATCAAATTTTCAATTGGGATGCTATTGAAATTTATTTTTAATCTTCTAGCTAAATCTTTCGCATCACTCTTTGAATGTGATGAGCTCCACTTAGAGGGCATTGAGACGCAATAAATATTATTACTGCCAAGAGCAGCTGTCGCAATTGCTGAAACTAGTGCTGAATCAATGCCACCACTTAGTCCAATTAAAGCTGTTTTAAAACCGCATTTTTGAGCATAATCCCTAACACCAAGGACTAATGCATCAAAAATTGATGACATCTCAGACTTTTCAAATTTATTTTTTTGAGTTTTGGTTTGCTCAATGTCCCAACTGGAGAGGTCTTCTGAAAAAGATTTTAATTGCTTAATTTTAGATCCATTCTTATCAAGAATAAAACTATTTCCATCAAAAATTAAATTATCATTTGCACCAATCTGGTTTACATATATCAGCGGTACTTGAAGATATTGAGCAGCAAAACTGGAAACTTTGGATCTTAGTTCTAACTTTTTAAAGGTATATGGGGAGGCTGATAAGTTCACTAAAATATCAACTTTTTTTTTCTTTAAATCAAAAATAGGATTCTTTTTATGAATCCCTCTACCTTCTATATTTTTGTTGACCCACAAATCCTCACATATAGTAAAGCCAAGTCGCCAAGTCTTATTATTAATTTCTTTTGTTAATACGGAAACTTTTTCTTCTGATCTAAAGTATCTTTTCTCATCAAATACTTCATAGGTGGGAAGAATAATTTTACGAGCAATTATTTTCCACTCACCGCGCTCAAGCAATGCAATAGAATTATAAAGATTTGGGAAAAAAGAATCATTTATTATCTCAGCTATCCCTACTGTGATACCCAAGTTTCCATATTTTTTATGAATATCCAAGGCTAATTGGTCAAGAATTTGATATTGATTTTTGATTAAATTTTTTTTAAGAAGTAGGTCGTTTGCTGGATATCCCCATAGTGATAATTCTGGAGTAAGAACTAAATCAGCAGAATTTGAGCTAGCTTTCGAAGCAGTAGAAAGTATTTTTTTTGCATTACCCTCTAAATCACCAACAACTGGATTAATCTGAGCAAGTAAAAACTTCATTCAACTAATTTAGTGGATTCATATAAATTATTCTTTTTAACAATATCTATTAAAGAAGTTGGTAAATTAGAATAATTAAAATTTGACCTGATCTTAGAACTTGAAATGTTTGGGATTTTTATGGTTGAAATCTTAAATTTCACTTTATAAGTTTCTAACATTTTAAGAGTATTTGATTCAACAGGATATCCCTCTCTTAAGATTACTAAAAAACTAACCTCATCAGTAATTTCATCAAAATTTTTCCAGGAGAAAATATCTTTAATTAAATCACTCCCAATAACAAAATCTAAATTTTTTAATTCATAAATTCTTTTACATTTTTTGATTGACTCTACTGCCCATTGGCTACTAACACTTTGATTAAATAAAATTTTAGGATTATCTAAATCTTCAATAAGAGTTTTTAATAAATGGCTTCGAATTGAGATATCCTCTTTGTGATTTTTGTTGGGGTTGTTACTAACATAACCAATTGTAAAAGCATATATTTTGGATAATTCTTCAAGTATTTTTTTATGTCCAATGGTAGGTGGATCTGCACTGGTACCAAATAATGCAATGCTTTTTACCATTTAACTTTTAAGGCAGAATGCTAACAAAATTATTATTTGAATTTCTATTTGAGAAATAAATATTTATGTGGTTAAAAAAATCTGGGTCATTAAAAGTCATATTTTGGATCATAATAGAGGGTTCTATAAAAGAAGCTTTGCTTCTTATGAATATCTCGTTTGCAGCTAATTTACCAAGGGTTTTTGTAGAATATACTGCCATTGCTGCTTGAATAATTGCTATAGGTCCATAAGGTAATAATGATAACCCGTTTGTAAAAGGCGCTGTTAATAAAATTACTTTTTTAATGACGTTGAAAGATGTATTGATACCAATTTGAGTGACTCCTAAAAATAAATTATTAATGGATATATTTTTGAATATTTTCCTTGTAGATTCACCCTTTAAATTAAAGCCATAAATCTTACTTAATTCGCTTATTAATGCAGTATCTAGTGCAAAACTACCAGCAACATCAAAAAAAATAAAAGGATTAAAAGCTACAGCCGATGCCTTTATAGTTGAAAATTTACCAATAGTGGACTGAGCTAATTTCTTTCTTTTTTTTAATCTTTGTTCTTTTATTTGCATAAACAATTTGTCAGCTAATTGAAGAGAATTTAGTGTCAATAATATCTCTCCATAATGATTTATTATTTTTTTTATATAGTCTCTCAGATTGTTTTCATAGTTAATAATTATGGGAATATTTAAATCTTTTGGTAGCTTAAGATTTATATTTTCTATAATTTCTTTTAATTCATTATTTTCTAAAAGATCGACTTTATTTAAGATTAAAATTATTTTCTTACCAGCTTTAATGAAGGCTTTGATTTCACTTAATTCATTTCTATTTATATCTCCTGCGACTACAAATAAAATAAGATCTGAATTCTTGATATCAGAGAAGATTTTCTCTGGAAATTTAATATTACAGAAATCAAATCCAGGAGAATCAATTAACTCTACCCTTTGAAGGGTTTGATCTTTTCTAAGGAGCCACTCTTCAGCTTTCGTTTCTTTCGTAGACCCGTTTATAATGTTTGTTTTAAAAAAGTCTTTTTTTAATAGAGAATTTAAAAGGGAGGATTTACCAACGCCTGATTTGCCATATGCGCCAATTCTTATTTGTTTTTCTTTGAGCCTAAAAAGTTGTTGATTAAAAGAAATTATTTCTCTATTAAAAAAACTCTTTTCATAATTGGTAAGATCCAAATTCTCCCACCAATTTTTTAAAAGTAAATAATTTTTATTAATCTTTAATTGTGGCATAATTTATTTTTTCCACCAACCAGCTAATACTGATAAAACAACTTCTGCACCAATAATTCCCACAAAACCCCCAAATTCATCTACTACTACTTTCACTCCTTTATGATTCTTGTCAAATCTTGTTAATAATTGATCTGCCTTAATCATTTCGGGAATGTAGTCCACAGGTTCGCAAATTTCTAATAATGATTTTTTATGTTGCCCATTAATCAATTCTGTTAGTATATTCTCACGTTTTACCACACCTTGTATTTTGTCAACTTTATCTCCTAAAATAACCCACCATGGGGAGTTATCTGACATTATAAGTTCTGAAATTTCATCTAGATTTGAAGACCCATCAAGGCAAGGTGCTGATACCCTTGGGATCATTAAATCTTTAGCTTTTAAATCATTTAGTTGAAAAACCTTAAATATCATTGCTGCTTCATCAGCTTCTATCAAACCTTTTTGACTGCCAATTTTTGCCATTTGTCTAATTTCTTCTTCATCAGTTGAAATTTCATTTTCTGCAGTAATAACTGGAAATATTTGCTCTATTAATATTAAAAATGGCCTCATTAAAGTATTTAATATTCTTAGGATTGGAACAGATAATAATGCTATTTGCACTGAAAATCTTGTGCCAAGAGCTTTAGGTAGCACTTCTCCAACTAAAACAACTAGCATATAAAAAATAATTGAGAACAGAGTTAAGCCAAACCTACTATCAATAATCAATGCTCCGTATACCCCTAAAATGAGGCTTCCAATTATGTTAAATCCATTATTAGTTATTGTTATTACAGTTAATGTCCTTCCTAAATGTTTCCTGAGTTTAAGAAGTTGATTCGCAGAGCTTTTGGGCTTCTGTTTGGATGCTATTTCTAAAATTCTAATTGAATTTACTGCTAAAAAAGCCGCTTCTACTCCCGAACAACATGCTGACCCAATTAAAATAATTATGATAAGTAAAATTAAACCGTAAACAGTTGGTTCCATTAAGATAGTTTAGTTACTAAATCTGTTTTAATTTATTCTTCCATTTTTTTTTAAAACACGCCAATACACAATTCATGCTAAAACCTGATAGAAAAGTTTTTGAAAAAAGAAGAGAAATTTTCTTAGATAAATTAGGTGGTAAATCTGCTATTATCCCTGGAGCAAGACTCGTCAAGCATCATGCAGATTGCGAATATCCTTTTAGACAAGATAGTAATTTTTGGTATTTAACTGGTTTTGATGAGCCAGATGCAATTGCTCTTTTTTTATCTCATAAGCCAAAGGGTGAGAGATTTATATTGTTTGTTGCTCCTAAAGATGTTATTAGCGAGGTTTGGCATGGCTTTAGGTGGGGTTTAGAAGGGGCTGAAAAAGAGTTTAAGGCTGATAAGGCACATTCAATCAACGAATTAAAACAATTACTCCCAAATTATATAAATGGTTCTGATGAACTTGTTTTTTCAATTGGTAAGCATCCATTTATTGAGAAAATAGTACTGGAAATATTCTCACAACAACTTGAAAATCGCTCAAGATTGGGAATTGGTGCAGATTCTATAAAATCTCCAGAAATTTATTTAAACGAGATGAGATTAATAAAAAGTGAATTTGAAATTAATAGAATGAGAGAGGCCGTACAAATTTCAGCAGAAGCTCATGAACTTGTCAGAAAATGTATATCAACTAAAAATAATGAAAGACAAATTCAGGGTTTGTTAGAGGGATTTTTTTTGGAAAAAGGGGCTAGAGGACCTGCTTATAACTCTATTGTTGCCTCAGGAGATAATGCATGTATCTTGCATTACACTTCAAATAATTCCCCTTTGAATAATGGGGATTTATTGCTAGTAGATGCTGGCTGCTCATTAACTGATTATTACAATGGAGACATAACAAGAACTATTCCAATTAGCGGTAAATTTTCTAAAGAGCAAAAAGCTATCTATGAGATAGTACTAAGTGCTCAGAAAGCTGCAATTAAAAGCGCTGTAATTGGATCAAATTCTAGTGCTGTCCATAATGTAGCTTTATCAATTCTTATAGAAGGATTAAAAGATATTGGGTTGTTATCAGGCAGTACTGAAGAGATAATTGAGACTCAATCCTATAAACATCTTTATATGCATCGAACTGGACATTGGCTTGGTTTAGATGTTCATGATGTAGGGGCATACAGAATGGGTGACTATGAAGTGCCATTACAGAATGGAATGATTCTTACAGTAGAGCCTGGTATTTACATAAGTGACAGGATCCCAGTTCCAGATGGACAACCCATTATTGATGAAAAATGGAAAGGTATCGGTATTAGGATTGAGGATGATGTTTTAGTAAAAGATAAAAACCCAGAAATTTTAAGTATTTCTGCACTTAAAGAAATTTCTGATTTAGAATCTTAAATTTGACTTATCTAGTTAATAGAATTAACTTTTATAGAGGTAAAAATACAAAAATGGATAAATCAGATTCATACGATATGAAACTTTCTCAAGCTAGAGGTTTGGCTAGTCAGCTTGGTATGTTCGCAGAAGAAAATGATATCCCCAAAGATCTTTGGGATTCATTGGAGGCTACAATTTATGATTTTTATCAAGTTTCTCACGATAGATAAAAATTTCTTTAATTATGTATCGATAACTAAAATCAAGAAATTTTGAATAAATCAATCAAAATGTGACCATAAACTGATAAATTATTTATAAACATAAATAAGTGAATGACCTCATCAGATAAGTTAAATCAAAATTCAACTGAAAAAAATGAAAAAAATAGTGACAACACAAAATCTAAAAATTCCTCTCCTAATTCAGGAATGATGGGTGCTACAGCTGTATTAGCTGCTGCTACAATTGATGAAGATGGAGTACCTACTGGATATACCCCTAAACCTGATGAAGGTAGGTTCATTATTAAAGTTTTATGGTTGCCTGATAATGTTGCTTTAGCTGTTGATCAAATAGTAGGTGGAGGGCCAAGCCCTCTTACTGCTTATTATTTTTGGCCAAGAGATGATGCTTGGGAAAAATTAAAAAGCGAACTAGAGAATAAAGGTTGGATTACAGATAATGAAAGAGTGGAAATACTAAACAAAGCTACAGAAGTAATAAATTATTGGCAGGAAGAGGGTAAAACTAAAAAATTAGAAGAAGCCAAATTAAAGTTCCCTGAAGTAACTTTTTGTGGAACTGCTTAAAAATTAGTTTTTTGCTGCTTGAATCCTAGCCTCAGCTTTTGAAATCTCTTTCAGAGCTTTAATTTTTTCTGGATTCTTTTCATTTTCAGAAAATTTACTAATTGTTAATTTTGCTTCTTGAAGATCTTGTTCGGCATTTTGAACATTAATTTCAGATCCAATTTCTGCATTGTTTACTAAAACTATGACTTCATCTGATTCAATTTCAGCGAAACCACCCATTAATGCGATTGATTTCCATTGAGAATTCATTCTTAGCCTTAGAACACCAATATCTATGGCTGTAACTAAAGAAATATGTCCTGGAAGTACACCAAGTTGACCAGTAGTACTCGGAAGTATTACTTCTTCAGCTTCGCCTTGATAAACATTTTTATTAGGAGCTAAAACTTTAAGTGAAATTGCCATTAATTTAAAATTATTGAAGGTTAAATATATGTTTTGATATTTATTTTTCAGACCTTATTTTTTCGGCCTTCGCTTTGACTTCATCAATGTTACCAACTAAGTAAAAAGCTTGTTCGGGTAAATCGTCTAATTCACCTGACAAAATCATGTTAAAACCAGCTATGGTATCTTCTAATTTAACGTATTTACCAGACATCCCCGTAAATATTTCTGCTACAAAGAAAGGCTGTGAAAGGAATTTTTCAATTTTTCTAGCCCTGTCTACTGTTAATCTATCTTCCTCTGAAAGCTCATCTAAACCAAGAATTGCAATAATGTCTTGAAGTTCTTTGTATCTTTGCAAAGTTGATTGAACTGCTCTTGCGGTTTTGTAATGCTCATCCCCAACTACCGATGGTTGAAGCATAGTACTTGTGGAGTCTAGCGGGTCAACTGCTGGATAAATTCCCTTAGCCGCAAGAGCTCTGGCGAGCACAGTGGTTGCATCTAAATGGGCGAAGGTCGTTGCCGGAGCAGGATCTGTTAGGTCATCAGCGGGTACATAAACAGCCTGAATAGATGTAATTGATCCTTCTAATGTAGATGTAATTCTTTCTTGTAATTCGCCTACGTCAGTGCCAAGTGTTGGTTGGTATCCAACCGCAGAAGGCATTCTTCCAAGTAAAGCTGATACTTCAGAGCCAGCTTGAACAAATCTAAATATGTTATCAACAAAAAGCAGAACATCTTGTTTGTTTACATCTCTGAAATGTTCAGCCATCGTAAGTGCCGATAAGCCTACTCTCATTCTTGCACCAGGTGGCTCATTCATTTGTCCAAAGCATAAGGCAACTTTTGATTGAGTTAAATCATCTGCATTGATAACGCCTGATTCTTTAAATTCTTCATATAAATCGTTACCTTCTCTGGTTCTTTCTCCTACACCTCCAAAAACAGAAACTCCACCATGTTCCTTCGCAATATTATTAATTAACTCTTGAATAAGAACTGTTTTCCCAACACCAGCTCCTCCAAATAATCCAACTTTTCCTCCCTGTCTATAAGGAGCTAAAAGATCGATAACTTTTATCCCAGTTTCAAAAACTTTAGGCTTAGTTTCTAGGTCTGTTAATTTGGGTGCAGCTCTATGAATTGGTGCTGTATCTTTGGTGTTTACAGGACCTTGCTCGTCAACTGGTTCTCCTAGAACATTGAATATTCTTCCTAAAGTCGCTTCTCCAACAGGAACAGATATTGGAGCACCTGTGTCAATTGCCTCCATACCTCTAACAAGGCCGTCTGTGCCGCTCATGGCTACCGCACGTACTCTATGGTCACCAAGCAGTTGTTGAACCTCTGCAGTGAGGGCTATTGCTTGTCCAGCAGGATTTTTTGCTTCAATTCTTAAAGCATTTAATATTTTTGGTAATTTCCCGGCAGGGAATTCTACATCTAGAACTGGGCCAATTACCTGACGTACTACGCCTTTTGTTTGTGAAGAAGTTGATGGAGTTGCTACCATTTTTTATTGATTGGTGATGAATAGCTGATTTTTAACAGCTCATAATCCGAAAATACTACCACCTCATGGGTAGATTCGTTAAATGGGTTCGGCCACCCGCACAGTTAAAGTATGGTTTAATTGCTCCTTCGCGGATTATGTTGTTGATGATACGGATAGAGAATTTCTCTTTCCATTTTTATGACGCAAGGCGTCTCAATCATGATCCTCCATTAATCTATGGCAGCTGTTTCACTTACAGTCTCTACAGTAAAACCACTGGGAGATAGAATATTTATTAAAGTTTCCGCATCTGAGGAAAAAACTGCTGGGGGCATTCTTTTGCCTGATACAGCAAAAGAAAAACCACAGGTGGGAGAAGTTGCTCAGGTAGGTCCTGGGAAACTTAATGAAGATGGTTCTCGACAAACTCCAGAAGTGAGTATTGGCGATAAAGTCTTGTACAGCAAATATGCTGGAACAGACATTAAATTGGGAGGAGATGAATATGTCTTGCTCTCAGAAAAAGATATTTTAGCTGTAGTAGGCTAAAATATTTGTTTCAAAAATTATTAAAACTTATTACTAAATTGCTGCCTAAACATGGCTAAAAGAATTATTTACAATGAGCAAGCTCGTAGAGCGCTCGAGAGAGGAATCGATATCCTTGCTGAGTCTGTAGCTGTAACGCTCGGACCAAAAGGAAGAAATGTTGTATTAGAGAAAAAATTTGGTGCTCCACAAATCATTAATGATGGTGTCACAATCGCAAAAGAGATTGAATTAGAGGACCACATTGAAAACACAGGGGTTGCATTAATTAGACAAGCAGCTTCAAAAACTAATGATGCCGCTGGAGATGGTACTACAACTGCTACAGTTTTGGCTCATGCAATGGTTAAAGCAGGTTTGAGAAACGTAGCTGCAGGAGCTAACGCAATAACCTTGAAAAAAGGAATTGATAAAGCAACTGAATTTCTAGTTGGAAAAATTCAGGAAAATTCCAAACCTATTAGTGATAGTAATGCTATTGCACAATGCGGAACTATTGCTGCAGGAAATGACGATGAAGTAGGTCAAATGATTGCAAATGCAATGGATAAAGTTGGCAAAGAAGGGGTTATTTCTCTAGAAGAGGGAAAATCAATGACAACTGAATTAGAAGTTACAGAAGGGATGCGTTTTGATAAAGGCTACATTTCTCCATATTTCGCAACTGACACTGAGAGAATGGAGGCTGTTTTGGACGAGCCATATATTCTTCTTACTGATAAAAAAATTGCCTTAGTGCAAGATTTGGTTCCTGTTTTAGAACAAATAGCTAAAACTGGAAAGCCACTTGTCATTATTGCAGAAGATATAGAAAAAGAAGCATTAGCTACTCTAGTAGTCAATAGATTAAGGGGTGTGTTAAATGTTGCGGCAGTTAAAGCTCCTGGATTTGGCGATAGAAGAAAAGCCATGCTTGAAGATATGGCAGTTCTAACTAATGGTCAGCTGATTACTGAGGATGCAGGCTTGAAATTAGAGAATGCCACCTTAGATATGCTAGGAACTGGTAGAAGAATAACTATCAACAAAGAGACTACAACTATAGTAGCTGAAGGTAATGAGCAAGCTGTTAACGCTAGATGTGACCAAATTAAGAAGCAAATGGATGAGACAGATTCTTCATACGATAAAGAGAAGCTTCAAGAACGACTAGCAAAATTAGCTGGAGGAGTAGCTGTGATTAAGGTTGGAGCTGCAACTGAAACTGAGATGAAGGATAAAAAACTTCGCCTTGAGGATGCTATTAACGCTACTAAAGCCGCTGTTGAAGAAGGTATAGTTCCTGGAGGAGGAACAACACTTGCACATTTATCACCAATTCTTAAAGATTGGGCTGATAAAAATTTAGTAGGAGAGGAATTAATTGGAGCAAATATTGTTGAAGCCTCATTGACAGCTCCTCTTATGAGGATTGCAGAAAATGCAGGTTCTAATGGTGCTGTTATTGCTGAAAATGTAAAATCCAAACCATTTAATGATGGATTTAACGCTGCTACTGGAGAATATGTAGATATGTCATCTGCTGGAATAGTTGATCCTGCAAAGGTTACTCGTTCCGGATTACAGAATGCAGCTTCGATAGCAGGTATGGTTCTGACTACTGAATGTATAGTTGCAGATTTACCTGAGAAAAAAGATTCATCTGCTCCGGCAGGTGCTCCAGGTATGGGCGGTGACTTTGATTATTAATTAAAGTAGTTAGTAAATTAACTTTGAATTTAAAAAGGGATCTTTTAAAAGATCCCTTTTTTTAATGCAATCCTTATGAAATCCAGCCAGCGCTAAGAATAATTGCAAGAGACAAAAATATAACTAAAAAAGTCCAAGTTATTTTGTTGAGAGATGCCTCTGCACTACTAGCGCTGTTGAACATTGAACTTCCACTTGCAGCTATTCCTCCCATTCCATCACCTTTGGGACTATGAAGTAAAACTAAAAGTATCAGGAGAACCCCGGAAAATACCCATATCCAACTAAAAATTTGAATCATTGATAAAGCTAGTATTTACTCTAAACGTGTTGTACTACCTTATTATAACCTTTTAACTCGATTTCTTTAATTAGAGATTTTCCTGTCATTTCTTTTGGAATTGGGAGATTTAGTAGTTGTAATAAAGTTGGTGCAATATCTGCTAAGCCAGCATTATCCCTTAAATAAATCTCATTTCCCCTATTTGGGATTTTTCTTTTTTCACCTTCAATAAAAATTAATGGAACTTTATTTGTAGTATGTGCCGTCCATGGTTCTCCTGAAGAACCTTTCATTACCTCTGCATTTCCATGATCGGCGGTTATAAGAATGCTTCCACCCATTTCTCCAGTAGCATTAACTATTTGACCTATACATTTATCTACTTTTTCTATAGCTTTAATTGTTGCATGCATGTTGCCTGTATGACCTACCATATCAGGATTAGCAAAATTGATTACAACAAAAGCATACTTTCCACTTTTAATTGCTTTAGAGCAACTAATAGTTAATTCTTCAGCAGACATTTCTGGTTCCATATCATAAGTTGCCACTCTTGGAGACGGAATTAAATGTCTCTCTTCTCCAGGTAAAGGAACCTCCACTCCTCCATTGAAAAAATATGTTACGTGAGGATATTTCTCTGTTTCTGCGGTCCTGTATTGCTTGAGTCCGTTTTCTGAAACTATTTGGCCGATAAAATTATTTAAAGATTCAGGAGGAAATGCAACTCTAACAGGGAAGGTTATGTCATATTGAGTAAAAGTCACTAGATCTAGATTAGGAAAAATTTTTCTTTCAAAGTCTGAGAATAGATTCTCTGAAAGGGATTTAATTATTTGTCTCGCTCTGTCAGGACGGAAGTTAAAACATATCAAACTATCCCCATCTTTAAGATAGTTTTCAGACATTCTTATTGGCTCTATAAATTCATCAGTTATGTTTTTGTTATAACTTTTTTTTACATAGTCTTGAGGAGAAATATTTGTTACTTTGATATCAGGATCAGTTAAATTAGAATACGCTTTTTCTGTTCTATCCCATAAAAGATTTCTATCCATTATCCAGTATCTTCCACATACAGAAGCAATTTCTCCTGTATTGAATTCTTTTATGCATGACTCGATTTGATTTAAATATTTAGATGCACTTTTTGCAGGAGTATCTCTTCCATCGGTGATAACATGAATTGCAACTTTTTTAATGCCATTATCAGATGCCCATTTTATTAAACCTAATAAATGATCAATATGACTATGAACTCCTCCATCAGAACATAACCCAGTTATATGCAATGTAGAATTTTTTTTCTTTAAAGAATCAGCTATTTCCTTTAACTCACTAACCAAGCCTAGCTGATTATTTTTTACAACATTTGAAATCCTTACAAGTTCTTGTTGGATTATTCTTCCTGAACCAATAGTAAGATGCCCTACTTCTGAATTACCCATTTGACCATCCGGGAGTCCTACATCAGATCCACTAGCGCTTATTAGAGTATTAGGATATGCATGACACAAAGAGTCCATTATTGGTGTAGAAGCACTTTTTATAGCATTGTCTGTTATATTTTCTCGATATCCCCATCCATCTAAAATTGCTAGAACTACAGGGCTCTGAGGAACATTTAATCTGTTTATATTTTTGCTGCTAGTCTTTGACATATTCAGATCAAATTTATTGTTAAGTGATCCAACCCTCAATTTAGCTTTAAACGCTCCTCTTTAACAATCTATATTTAACATAGTTAGCTTTTGCTAATTTATGAAAATATTGAATGAATTTTATTTCTTGATAAATCATGTCTAATAAAACAAAAAGGATTGTAATACTTACTGAAGTAGAGCTCAGAAAAACTCTTTCACGTTTAACTTCCGAAATTATTGAAAAAGTAAAAAACCTAGAAAACCTTATTTTGGTGGGTATTCCCACTAGAGGAATTGATCTAGCCGAAGTTTTAGAAAAAGAATTATTCTCTAAAACAGGTTTAAAAATAAGAAAAGGAATAATTGATCCAACTTTTTATCGAGATGATCAAAATAGAGTTGGAACACGTCTAATAAAAGCAACTGATATTCCAACTCCAATTGAGAGTCAAGAAATTCTCTTGATAGATGATGTAATTTATACAGGGAGAACAATTAGAGCAGCAATGGATGCTTTATATTCATGGGGTAGACCTAGAAGAGTAATGTTGTTAGTAATGGTAGATAGAGGTCACAGAGAATTACCTATACAACCAGATTTTTGCGGTAAAAATGTTCCGACTAGTAAAAATGAAAGTATTAGTTTACGTTTAAATAATATTGATAATGAAGAAGGAGTTTTTCTTGAGTAACTTTAGTTCAAAAAATATTTCCTAAATTATATTCTCCTAAAAATTCATCTTTAATATTTAAACACTTCACTAGTAAATCAGCTTTTTTATTGATGTTGAAGAAAAGTTTTATGGTATCTTCTCCAATTTTAGAGTTGCTTTTAAGTACTATTTTGAGTGGTTCTTTCTCCCATTTAATAATTTCTTCTTCACTTTGAACTTCGGATAATTTTGGTAATCCATTTTCAAAAATTACATCATATTGCCTTTCTTTTTTTGTTTCGCCAATTATTATTTCAAATATTTTCTGATTATTTTTACTTGGTTGAAGGATAAGTTTAAATGGGTTTTCAGTAGGCCAAGTTTGACCTTTACAAAAAATAGGATGCCAGAAGTGTTTTTGTTCTCTCTTATTAAATAACCTTATAGATAATCCTTTAGTTAATATGTCTTTGATTTTTACTCCCGGAGTCATTGCTAAAGCTCCCAAAGCAATTGATTCAATAGGAGGTGGCGACTTGATTAGAATTTTTGAAATCTTATTTGATATCCATTCTTTAATTAATGGAATTTGAGATCCCCCTCCGACTAAAATAATTACACTTAGATCATCTACAGTGCAAAATTTGCCTCTTGCTTCATTTAATAACTCTTTCAGTAAAGAGTTGAGGTGATTTAGAAGATTATTTTCAATAATAATTTTTTCAAATATTTCTCTACTTAGAAATAATTCCTTTTCTTTATATCCCTTGATTAGAAATTTTGTCGGATATTTATCTTCATATTTTATTTTAGATGAGCTTAGTTTACATTTTATTTCTTCTGCCTTTAAAAGATTAATTGGAAATTCATTGTCTGGGATAAAATAATCAACTATCCATTGATCAATATCTTTCCCACCAATTTTTGAACCTACTTTACTGATTATTTCAGCACACCTTATTTTTTGTTTTGAAATTGAGCTTACATCAGTACCATTAAATTTTAATAATTCAGCTATAGGGCCAGATTTCCCCTCTCCTCCTTCTATTTTTACTATATTCATGTCTATTGTGCTCCCTCCAATATCTAATGTCATGATTTTTGATCCAAATGGTATATTGATTCCTAAACTTGCTGCAGTAGGCTCATCAACTAACGCTATTTCATCTACAGATAGTTCACTGCAAAGGTTAACTAACCATTCTCTGTAACCTTTGTATGTATCTATAGGAGCAGTTAAAACAAGTCTCTTGATTTTATATTTTTTGGGAATGTTTGCCCACAAAAATTTAAAAAATTTTTCTCCACATTCAGTAGGGCTTAAAATATTTTTTTGATTAATTTGTTCAATATGATTTCCAATTAATCTTTTAAAATTCGAATGAAAAAATAGATCCGAATTTGGGGTACCTCTCATCTTTAGAGCACTAATTCCTATTTTCAAAATTTTTGAAGGTTCTTCGAACCAGACTACTGAAGGGATAACACCTGGAGATGATGTAATATTTGGTATTTCGACCAATATAGAATTGGTATCTTTTAGATCTTGGAAAGCAATTACAGTATTAGTATTCCCTAAATCAATAGCTAGTGTCCCAGATAAATTTTCTTTCATATGAAATTTTTAAATCAATTAAGTGCTTTTTGTAATTTATTTTTTGATTCCTTCCAATAAACTGTAGAATATATCTTATAATAAAAAAAAAATTTTAATGAACATATCAAATAATGCCGGTATTGACTCTAATGATCTTGCAAAAAGAGGTGAAAGCTTAATAAGAAAATCAACTAATAGATACTTAACTACAGTAAGAATTGCTTTTAGAGCTAAACAAAGACGTTTTGATGATTTTGATGGACTTTTAGAAGAGTCAACTATTAAACCCGTTCAAAGGTCAATTATTGAACTAAGCGATGAACAAGACCAACCGGATTTACTTCCTGGTTAATTTTGGTAAAAGACCAAAAAAGATGGAGATTATTTAGAGATTTTAAGAAAGGCAGATTTTGCTTTTTAATTGGTGTTGATAATTGGTCAATTGAATTACAAAAAAGTGAATTTCATTCACTTTATCTTTTACTCTTGAGGATAAATGACCAACTTTTAGGTATCAAAAATGAATTAATGGATGAGGAGTTTATTACTTTAGAATTAGAACAATTACCTTGGTATATTGAGTTAGAAGGGAAAAAGAATGAATGGAGTTTAAGGTTTGTTTTTGAGAGCCAAGATCAAACTAGATCTTTCGAAATGTATTGGCCGATACCAATAGCGCAAAATTTATTTTATGAAATAAAAAACATGTGGGAATCAATGGATTAAAAGATAAATAAAATTGGAAATTTTTGAAAATATTTCCCCGTGCCCGAGCAATTTTTTCACAACTTTTCCACAATAATTTTAAAAAAATTATTTAAAGACCTTATGCATGTGGAAAACTCCTGATTTTTGATAATTCTTTATCTTTAATTAAAATTTATTTTTCAAAAACTTATTTCTTAAATACCCCTTGTAAAGACTAGATTCTCATGGTTCTAGTGACTAAGACTGCTTCTTATTAATACTTGTTGACGATTTTGTATTTTTAAAGAAAACTAGATGTTGTAAATTTAAATTTGAAAAATTTTTAATATGCAAGAGTTGAATTACGATGTAAAACCAATGGTTCTAAAACAGAAAGATGAAGTAATTAGTTTTAAATGTGAACTTCAAGAAAATCTTCAAAAGGCAATGAAAGAATTTGTTGAAAAACATCCGAATTGGGATCAATATCGAATTATACAAGCTGCGATTGCAGGATTTTTGATTCAAAAAGGATTTCAAAATAGAGATTTAACGAGACTCTATATTGGAAATATGTTTTCAATGAATTTTAAAGACTAAAATTTTTTATATTTTTTCTAGAAGTATTTTTGCTATATCATTTCTTACAGGCAATATAGATAACCTATTTCCTTTTTTTACAACTAATAACTCATTCTCATTAAATAAAATCTTTAATTCAGGCAAAGTTATAATCTTATTAGACTTAGATATGTATTTTACTTTTACACAATCCCATCTCGGATTCTCAGGTTTTGATTTTGGATCGAAATATTTTGAATCTTTATCAAATTGCGTAGGATCAACAATCTTTAGATCTATCACTTCCATCAGACCAACAATACCTGGAGGTTTGCAGTTTGAATGATAGAAAAAAACTTTATCTCCTTTATTCATATTTCTCATGAAATTTCTAGCTTGATAATTTCTTATCCCATCCCATAAAGTTACACCCTCATTTTTTAAGGTATCTATGCTGTAAGCATCAGGCTCACTTTTCATTAGCCAAAACTTTTCTTCATTCATATCAAGGGATCTCGGCGATTTTTAAGGCTTGGAGGACGTGTTATCCAAACTTTTTTGTTTAAATTTATTATCCATCAAAGTGCTTATTTAGGAAAGTGATGGTTGGTATTGGGGTGCACGCGATCTTAGTAGATCATAAAGAAGACTTTATAAATTTCTGTCAAATTATCAGCTACTCACAGTTGAGTTTTTTATGTAACATAATAAGTTTACATAAAGTAACAATTAAATTAGAAGACTTTTTCCTTATATCACCTTTGCATGTTTAACTGGTTTTACTGCTTCAACCGGTTTACCAGTTATGGCGGCCGGTTGTAGTAGCCAAATGAACAAAAAAGCTGATATCAAATGCGCTAAGAATGATACTGAATGTCAAACAAAAAAAGCTGAAAAGTTTGATTTAAAAGATTCTCTCAAGTCATAAAATTATGACTCAAATCGGTTTATTTATGAACTCTGCCCCAAGAGATTTGATTGAGTTCATATTCTTTGCTGCTGTTGGTTTTACTGCAGGATTATTGGGATTAATTTAGTTATAGAAAATTGGCCCATTCTTTTTTCTCCTATCCTTTTCAAGTCTTTCTTTCTTTTGTGTGATGGCTTGCTTATGGAGAGATTTATTAATCAAAAGTAAAAATTTTTTTTAAATTACCTTTTATAGATAAATTTTTGTATGTCTTCGAATAGATTAGATTTTGATTTAAAAAATCCATTACTTTTTAAATAAGATTTTCCTTTCTCTATATTTTCAATTCTTTTTTCATAAGAATTTTCATCTAAATCTTTTTGCAAAAAAAAATAGTCGGACTCTTATTCTGAATAATGCTCACTAAAAAGTAGTTACCTTAAATACAAAATTCAGTTTTTATGAATGCTTCTCAATCAAACTAAAAAAATAATAAAAAAGTTTCTTTCTTAAATTTCTAAGAATCTTTTGATATCATGTTCTTTATTTCCTCAATATTATCAATTAATTTGTCTAACCATTCTGTATCGTCTTCTGGTTTTAGATATTTAATTTTTGGTTGATTAATTTCAAGAGTTTCGAAATCTCCACTCATAAATTCTCCTTTTTAATTTCTTCTTTTATATATGTTCTAATTGATTTGAACTAAACACTGCGTATCTAATGTGTGCGGTTTGAGGAACATTTAGGTACGGGAAGAGGTATGTTTTTTTAGCCATTTAAATCTATGGCTAACCTAGATTTAAAAGATGGTTGTCATGAGTCGGTTGCTTTGCTACAACTGAAATCAACCATAAACTTTAAATTGCATTGAATAAAATGACTTACTACAGTTGCTTTGATCAAAAAGGAAACATAATTGCTCGCTGTCAGACTAAAGAAGATATAAATGTTTTAAAGAAAATGGGCAGACCAATAGTGGAAATAAAAGAAATGAAAAAAGAGGAATCAGTTGTTTGTTCTTTAACTGGTAGTCCATCCGATTACAACGAAGATTATTAAGAGTATGACTCAAAGATTACTTCAATTAAATCAACGTGGAAGATCAGTATTTCTTATGTTGGTTGCGTTGAATAGCATTTATACTTTCTTTTCTACTTTTGAAAAAGCATTAACTGATCGCAATAGAACAAGATAAATATATTTAGATATTTGTGGATTATCTGTCAATCAATAAAATTTAAGACATAAAAAAAGACCCAGACTAGGGTCTTTTTTATTGGTGACGACAGAGAGGAGATCTATTTGATAATCAGATTAAGAATTTTCTTAGAAATTTGTTTGGAAGTAAAAGTGAATACCCACTTCTTCATGCTTTACAAACGACTTTATTTTTAAGATAGTTCAGAATTAATCCCGAAGGTTTAATTTCTGAGTAATTAACTTTCTTTACCGAATGGTCAGATAAGTTAAATTACCTTGGTGTTGCAGACCATGGATTAGT
Organism: Prochlorococcus sp. AG-418-G18; assembly: GCA_003214215.1. Taxonomy (GTDB): domain Bacteria; phylum Cyanobacteriota; class Cyanobacteriia; order PCC-6307; family Cyanobiaceae; genus Prochlorococcus_A. The sequence continues at coordinate 75,495 of QCLX01000002.1, forward strand.
GAAGATCTAGTTGGTCATCCTTTGTCGAGTCGATCACCAGAACTGCCGTATGAATTAATCGGTTTTAAATATTTTGCATGAATCCTTAATATTGATTTAATTATGATTAATTAAATCTTTAATCCTAGGACCATATCATCCAACAAGCTCAATCGAATAGACGGTATCCTTTTAATCCTTTCTTCTTGGAGGTCAATAACTTCTATCATTTATCTATTCATATGCAAGTAATATGTTTTTCATTTATTCCCAAGTTTTCATATCAGAGAAGTCGCTTGCTATTGCATGAAGCATCCCTCCTACAAATGATCTAGGACAACCAAGTTTGTTAACTAAAACTTCTGATTGTTTTTTGATATCTTCCCATGTAGGTCTGATATCCTCATTTATTTGTTTAAGGCTAGGTTTAAATTCTTCTGAATCATTCATATAAAAAATGTATTAACTTATTAAAATTCAAATGATAGTAGAGAAAATCTCATTTATTTAAATAAATATTTAATAAAGATTACAAAATAAATTCTTTAGAAATTATTCTAAGCTGATTTAGATTTAGATTATTTAAATAATTATTTGCAATAAATTTTTCCTCATTAATTTCGAGATCTTTAATCTCAGAAATAATACTATTAGATATTAAATCAATTAAATGTTCTTTATCCATTACTTATATATAAACCTAAAACAAACATTAATTATTTAAAGTTTTCAACTCAACATATAAGTAAAAATGCTTAGATAAATAGAAAACTTATTGGTTCGCTAAATCACTTTAATAGTTTGAAATTCCAAGGCAGTTTTAATAACATCAAGTTCTCTAAACTTGTTATGAATATATTTTATCGTTATAAGTGGTATAAGGACTTGTCCTTTTTGTAAGGACTTGAGCCTAGCGGTTTCAAGGTTAACCCCGCACTCCTGCACACGAGTACAAAAACCTTTTTTATTAATGAAGATTACTTCCAAGACACTTAGCTTGCTACTTAATGTAGTTTTTGTGCTTTGTGTCTTTGTTATTTAAAGGCTATTCATCAAAAGAGATTAATAGTTTCCGGGTTTTATTACTTCGAGCCGAACGCAATATCGGTTTGTTTTTTAGTCTGTAAAAGTGTGAATAAATTTGAATAAAGTGTGAATAAAAAAATTTAGAATTCCTGAAATTTTAGTAATAGCTAGACTGGCTCACTTTTCATTAGCAAGTAATTGGGTTCAGTCATGGTCTAGATTTTGGGCAAATAGTGCTGCTGGTATTATTCTGGCATGACATTTTGTTAACTTTTTCTAAAGTCAGCCAAATCCAAGGGGTTTTATTTAGTTTATCGAAGATAGTTAGTCGAAGAAAGTTTCTATTTAAGAAATTGTATGTGTGGTATGGGGTAATTAATTGTATAAATAACATTGTTTTTTAACTTATTTACGTATAAAAATTTCTTGAAAAATAAAAAAAATATGAAATAATTCATTTTTATTGAGTCTTATGGCACTAATCCCTTTTAAATCAACTGAAAAACAAGGTAAAGCTAATAGTAAAAGTATTCTTAGCCTTGCTCTATTGATGTTCTCATTGGTAGCTTGGATGTGCTTATTCAGGTAAAAAAATTATGACTAAAAAAGAAGGAAAAGAATTAGCTACGGTAAAGGTTTATCTTAATACTGGAATTATTGCAGGATTAATTGGGGTAGGATTTATTGCTTCAACTTTAGTTTTTGGAGTATTACTTCTGGTTTTAAAATAATTTTTTAAAAAAGATTTAAATTCTTTTTCATTAGATTTCGAGAAATCATATGCACAGGTTGATTTAACATCAGATTTGAAAATCTCAAAAAATTTATTCTCGTTTTTTATGTAATTATCAGGAATAGATGAGAAGAAATATTCGTATTTTAAGGTTGATTCTTTATCAAGACCTTTAAATAGATTTTTTTCTAAAGAATCACAATATTTTTTGGCTAAATGATTATTGGCTATTTTTTTCTCAGTGAATATTTCTCCAAATATAGGCAGAGCATTTATAGGATTAATTTTTATGATAAATCCAATTAAAAAAAATGAAATTAGAATAAATTTCATTTTTCTTCTTTTGGATTTAAGAAAGGTCTTATTTTATTTTTCAGTTCACTAAGTGGCTTTTCAATAAAATCAGGTTTTTTTAAGACTGCAAGAAAAATCCATCCTGCACTAATAGCAAGAACCATCCCTAGATAGGCAAAACCATAAATCATAAGTACTTTAGTTAATTTGTTTTTTTATTATGCTTGTTTTTTGACTCCTACAGCTGGTTTAATGTTTTCCTCTTCTTTAACCTCTTCTTTAACCTTTTCCTTAATGATTAATTTATTTTCGGTTCTTCCATAATCATCTTTGCCTGCAATAAAGAAAATAAGTGCACCAATAAAAAAAAGTGCAAAAAGCAAAACTTCCATTTGCTAATACCATTTAATTAAATCCAAATTAGTTTAGAGGTCTAATTTTAATCAACATCAAATAATACAACTCACGGTAAATTTAGTTCAATCAAATTCGAAAGATATAATTCTTTAATATCAATCTATTTAAATATTTAATAACCTAAAAGTGTTATTTATTTTACTATTGAAAACATTTTTAAAGGATTAGTTTTGTAATAATTAAATTTGTTATACTGCACTTTAATTACAATCTACTCATTTAATCTTTATATTTAAGAATGCTTTTTTCTTGCTTATTTTATAAATTTTGAACTTGAATTAATCTCTAAAAATATTTATGGTTATTTAGTAATTAAATTTATAGAACATGGTGGGAACAATCAAAGATCCAACTTTATTTCTACTTTTGAGTAGTGTTGGAATTTTACTATTTGGCTCAATAGGATACGGGATTTATACAACAGTTGGACCATCATCATATAAGTTAAGAGACACAATTAAAGAGCATGCAAGGATGCACGAATTGGGTATTGCGCATGGTCACAATCATCACAACCATAATGAAGCAGAACATATTCACTGAGAAATATAAATGTATTTATATTTTTTTGATTCAGAATTAACAACTGAATTCTTCTTTATTGCAATCCTTTCTGGAGCATTATTATCATTCTTTATTTTTCTACTATTCTGGTTGACTAATCAAAATGCAATTTTTAAAAGGCAATAAAGTAACTTTTGAAAATTTTAAAAACGTCGATATGTAGTTTAAAAAAACTATAAATTGCTACATTTTTGCTACATTTCTGTATAAGATGAATCATTTTATACATCTATTACTCGATAGCCATTTACATTAAGTAATATTTGAATATCTATTTTTTATTTTATGGACTCAAATAAAGATATTCTCAACAGAGCCATAGGAAGACCAGCAATGATGGCTTTCATGATCTTAGTGGGAACATACTTAACAACCGGTCAACTTATTCCTGGTGTTTTTTAATGGAAAATAAAAATCAATCAAGAAATATTGATCCCAATAAAATAAGAGCAGAGAATTTAAATGGCAAATTTGCTCTTGTTGGTTTAATTGCTCTTGTTGGAGCATACATAACCACTGGTCAAATTGTACCCGGAATCATTTGATTTTTTTTCAAAGAATATTTTCTTTAAGTTAGCTAGTAGTGATACAAGATGGCTTTTTTGCTGAAGCAATTTATGTGGTTTTAGTTATAAGCTTTATATGAAAAGTTCGAGTGAGATTCGATCTTTTTACCAAGATATATCATTCCATTTATTAGTCATTCAATTTATTCCTTTAGTAATGCCAAAGAAACCAAAATAATCCACAGCCATAAATAATCCCTATGGTCACTATTAATGGCATTAGTATTTTTTTCATTTAATTAAATATCTACCCATATCATTCATGAAAAACCAAATTGCGATTGAAAGATTTAATAATACTGTGACAGAAATGGATATTATTAAAAACTTTTTACCAACTCCTGATTGATTTGCATCTTTACCGGCAACTGAAATTGACTCAAGTTTCATATCAAAAAGGTACTAACTGCCTATCATTCTAGATCGGCTGTCAATTACATATCATCCTAAATCCTTACCTCAATGAAAGTATTTATATTTATATGTTTATAATCCATCAAAGTTTTTATTTATGGAAGGGAAGGAAGAATTGCAATGGAAAATAAATTAAAAATAAAATTTTTGAAAAAAGGTGATTTATGTAGGAAAAACTACATCAATTAACTACTAGGAATAATTAATTTGTGGATATAAATCTATTTCGCATAATTATGGAATTCGCTAAAAAATTCATGACTGAAAAAGCTGAAAAGCTTAACGGTAAAGCTGCAATGCTTGGAATATTTGCTCTAATAGGGGCTTACTATTTTACAGGTCAAATTGTTCCAGGTATTTTCTAAACAACTAAAATTCTTAAAAATTTTTTAGGGGCTTTATTTAGCCCTTTTTATTTGATTGTAAATTTTCTTTTTTGATTTTCTAATAATTCAAATAATTTGTTTATTGGAAGCTTTCTTTTTAAAAAAGTTTTATCACTATAATTTTTATTTTCTTCTTATAAAATCTCTCTCCAACTTAAGCCATGATTATTTGTTGCTTCCTATATTTTTAATTCCCATCGTTCTTCCCATAATTAAAATTAAGTCACCTTTTTTGTTATAGGTATGCAATCTTTTTTTATCTAAACGAATAATTTCGATTTTTAAATCTCTTTCTTTTGCACATTGTTCTAAAAGACCTAGACCCTCAATCTCTAAATGCTGAAAACCAACAGGCGTCTCATTTATTTCATTCACTTTCCATTATTTCAGCAGAATCAGAACAGACATTAACGCTAAACCACTCCATTGCAGACCAAGTACTTTCTTGATAGGTACCAGCAGCAATACTTACAAAACAATCATTCTCATACCAACTTCGGTAACTGGGATTTTCTCCAGTTCCTTTTAATCTGTTTTCTAAGCCTTTACCATATTTTTTAATAACAAGATTTATAGCTTCAAACTCAATTTCTCTTTGCCTCACATTAGCAAAAGCTCCTAAAGGTATAAAAAAAATAATTGATGCAATAAGTAAAGGTTTCATTGAGTCTTTTTTTTTTATATGTATCTAATTTCATATTGATTAATTAATTCTCTAAAACCATCAACTCTTTTTTGTCCCCTCTTTAATGGTCTTACAGAATCTAGTACTGCTGCACAACATAATTGCCAACAAGATTTTTCATCTAGTGATAATTTCTCGCATATATTTTTTGGGGCTATAAATACTGTATTTATTTCTGCAATATGTTGAGTGGTTTCCCATAACTCACCTTCAAGAAAGTCAAGTTCAATACTTGATAATAATTCTGTGGCAACGTAATCTTTGATTAATTCAGTTAATTCCACAATATTTTATTAAAGCAGAGGAAGTTAAATCATCTCTTAGTATCTATATAGCAAGATAAAAAAAAAGCAGCTAAGAGATCTTCATCTTAGATCAATTTCAGTCTTAATTTACGTTATTTTTATTTATAAATTAAATCTTAAATTAGGAAGAAAATCTTATACAGAAATTGTTTTATATAAGTTATGTAAATCAACTTAAGTAGTCATTATTACCAAATAGAAATGCCTGTTTTAAAATGAATATTTTTGTCCTTGAAAACCTCCTAAAACATACTTTTTCTTGAAATAAAGATTGACAAGACATTCATAACAAAAACTTCTATAAAACATTAACTTCTTTTATAAATATGTTTTTGACAAACAAGGCTCGTTTAAAAATTAAGGATATAGTCAAAAGGATTTCAGTAGATGAGTCAGTTTCATTGGAGGAAAGAATTTATGTAGAAAAGTTTGCAAAACATAATTCAACTATATGGACATGGCTTAAGAATGCTAACAGCTTAAGGAGATATGGGAAACAAAATTCAGATGGAATAAATGGGCTGATTCAATCTCTTGGACTTGATGGCTTGGAACCTGAAAATCATTTTGATCCTAAGAATGATGATATTGCTGATTGGTTTAGTGGATCTCCTGATTGGGTTAGGAGGAGCTGATTGACCTTTATTGTTAATAGTAAACTGAGCAAATATTTCGATAAAATAAATTCAAAATTAATAATTCTAAAACTAAAGTTTCAATATTAAAAGATAAGGCGCACTAAATCTAAAAATAAGGTGTATACGGAATTTCTGTTTTCATTGAATCGCCATAGTAACTTTCAGCTGATTTTAATAAGATCCAATAAATAAAATTTAGGAATGATTTTTCCATAAGAACATCTATAAATCTTTACTAATTCAAATCAAAATCTCAAATAAAAACATCGTAAAAAATACTTAAAAGAAAAGATTTATAGTTTCTTATTTAGTTTGTAATGACTAACTTTGTATGAAATGCTACTAATGCTTGTTATATCAATAGATTTAGTATTATCGCTTATTGATTCCTGTAATTACTAAAGATATATTGGATAAATTTATAAATAGCAGTAGTTTATGATTAATCAAAAAACTCAGTATCTTAAAAGAAAAGTCCAAAATAATACAGAATGGTTAGATGAATTAATCAATAAAATTGAAAATATGAAAAATAAAATATCTAATAATTATTAATCCATCTCTCTTTTTTTAGTATTTATTAAAACAGAACTTTTAATCTGAGATTTTTGATGATTTGATAATTTCCCATGCTTCTGCTGCTGAATCTGCATATTCAAAAATATTTAAGTGCTCATCTGCAATTAATCCAAGATCAGCCAGATATTCAAAGTTAATTATCTTATTCCAATACTCTCTACCAAACAGTATGATTGGGATTTTAGTTTTCATGCCTGTTTGAATCAGTGTCAATAATTCAAACAATTCATCTAGTGTTCCAAAACCTCCAGGAAAAAATACAGCAGCTACTGATCTCATGACAAAATGGATCTTTCTTAATGCAAAATAATTAAATTTAAAGCAAAGACCTGGAGTTATAAAAGCATTTGGGATTTGTTCATTGGGGAGACTGATATTTAACCCTATAGATTTACAATTTGCTTCAAATGCCCCTTTATTAGCAGCTTCCATAATTCCTGGCCCCCCACCTGTCACAATCACATGAGAATTACAGTTTTTATTTTGATTACTAACTGAAGCAAGTTTTGAAAACTCACTTGCGGATTGATAGTAATGACTCATTCGTAGCAGATTTTCTAGTCTATTTAAATTTCGTTTTAGAAGTATAGATTTAGGATTTTTTTTAATTAACTCTTTTATATTTGCAATTCTCTTTTTTGTATTTGATTCTTCTGTAATACTTGCGCCTCCAAAAATAATTATGGTTGAAAGAATTTTATTTTCTTCAAGGATTAAATCTGGTTTAGTAATTTCAAGAAGCATTCTGACTCCACGCATTTCATTTCGGCTTAGTAAACCAGCATCTTCATGTGCCAATTTATAAGTATCAGAATTAATAATTAAATTCAGGTTTTTAAAATTTTTAATTTTAGTCGATTTATGTTTTTTTGTTTTTTTCATTTCAAACAAGAGTTTTAACTTTTCTTTCTAGAGGATTAAAACTTACTCTTTTGATTTTGTTATTTTCGTAAATCCAATAAACAGGAGGACTTTTTCTTGCATTAACTAAATTAATTTTGTTTAATTTTTGAGAAACAAATTCTTTAGCAGGATCAAAAAATTTATCTCTTTTGGGTTGGTTTAAAACAATACTACCTTCTTTCCCTGAGATTGATCTGTGATAAGTTCCAATAGGAATTTCTAATGCTCCCATAGATCTATTTAAAAAAATTACATGATGAGGTTCGTCCCATAAAGGATTTATCAAAATAAATTTCCTTTCCCCGGTTAAAACTAAATTGTGGTCAATTTGATGATTGTGAACATAATATTGCTCTTCATTTTGTTTATTTGGTGGAGATGTAGCTTCTCCAGAATGGATCACAATATCAGAGCCATTAGATTTATCTATGCCTGCATCGAAGAATGTGACTTTTGGAGTCTCTCTAAAAACATTTATTGGGAAGAATTTTAATTCCATAGTACAAGCTCCCTTTTAGAAAATTTATAAATAAGATTAAAAATTTATTTACTTTTAGTTAACTAATATTTTTTTTATTTTTAATTGCAACAAACCAAGCAATCTTCTTGATTTGGATAATCTATACATTCTTTATTTAAAGTTTCTAAAAAATCCACTTTCTTAACATAATCAAGATCTTTTAATTCTTTTTTTGGAATTGTGAATTGTGTTTGTAGTTTCATTTTCTGTTCTCCTAATTAATACTGTTTTTTGAATCCATTCCAAGTTTGAGAAAACCTTAATCCCAAATAAGAAATTAAAATTGTCCAAAATAAAATTTCTATACCTAAATTAGTCATTTGCTTTGCCTCCTTTCTGTCTGATTATTCTTTAGTACGGGTATTAAGTAAAAATCAAGCGTAAGAATACCTAAAAGTTGAGGTTTTAATCACAAAAAATCTTGCAATGGTTGTTACTAGGATGTTCTTCACATTCGTTATTCCAATAAGCTTCAATTTCTTTGAGCTTATTATCATATGAAAGGTCTTTTTTATCCAAATTAATTTCTTGGATAGTAAATTTGTCATTTAGTGCCATGAGACTTACCACTTGACTACACCTATGTTCTAATTCATTTGAATAGTAAATCTCAAGTTTTATGTGTGCGGTTAGAGGAACAAAATTGTACGGATTAAGGATCAAAAAAAATCGCAAATTATAAATAATTGCAAGGAATATATCTTCAAAAAAGATATTCCAACTTTAAAAAAATTTGTATAAATTTTGCCTAGAAATTATATTCTCTTAATACTTTTTCAGGTAAGCCAGTATCTATCATTCATCTAATCTATCTGCATGTTCTCTTAAAATCTCAGCCATCTTTTGAGGTGGAATTTCTTGTTGATATTCTCAACATAAATCAGAAAATTTATCTAAGAAATCTTTCATTGAAGAGGACATCAAAATTAGCGTTTCATTTTAAAAGTAAAGTATGCAAACCCACCAAGCAATAAAAGACTCACAACCCCATAAGTAATAGCTATGCCGTACATATACGTCATTTATTTATAAAGACATAAGCAGAATATAAATAAACTAAGAAAACTCCAATAGCAATGGAACTTCCATAAATAAGAAAGTTCCAAAATCTATATAATTTAGGTTTTTTAAATTCTTTTTCTTCTTCGTTGGTAATCATTTATTTTCTTTTTTGGCAGCATTACCTTTCGCTCTTAATACCAAAGTTATCATAAGGGCAGCGCTTAATATTACAGCATCAATTAATAGGTGTGGGGAAATATTCATCAGCTGGAAATAGAAATAAGAAGAGTCATTATCTTTTCAGTGACAAAAATATTAAACATTAAAAATAGGGGTTTATCCCTCTAAGTTTAGATCGACTGTCAATCAATGTCTATTTTAGCTTTTTAGCTTCTTTTTAAAAAAAGTATTTTATTTAGCCAGAGCAAGAGAAGGCACCTCCAAGAATATTTTTAAAAATTGGTGCTTGACCCAAGGCATACAAAAAGAAAGTTGATGATGTGAGAGTAATAGCTATTTTAGAAGATCTGTTAAGTTTTAATTTTGATACTTTTGAAAATGCAGAGTTCATTTATTAATTAATGTAATTCATTTACTATAGCTGCATTAATTAAATATTCAGCATCAAAATTTACCAAAGAATAATTTTGTTGCTCCTTATTTCTCGGCTTGCATTTTTACTAGTTCAAATTCTTTTTTAGAAACCACTCTGATTTTGTATTCTGGATATCTTGTCTTCCACCACTTATTGATCGAAATAGCTACTCCTTCTAAATCTTGGGCACAAATATTGACCCATAAAATTTTAGTTTCAACTTCTTTGTAAAATTCCCAACTCGTAGGTGAAGCCATTAAAAATCGCAAATGAAAAATTTATAATTGTAGG
>QCLX01000003.1 GCA_003214215.1 Prochlorococcus sp. AG-418-G18
ACTTTTTGAGGGAAATCAAAGAAAAAAAGAGACATCCGATACAAAGAATAAAAACTTGGCAAGTAATAGCGCAGAAATTAATTCTTTAAAAAATGAAATTGATTTATTAATTAAAACTAAATCAAGGCTAAATAACGAGCAATTAAGGCTTGAAAAGGATTTATCTAGATTCGAAAGCAGGAAGGAAGCTTTAAGCGAATCTAGAGGTTCATATGCTCTCAGAATTCTCTTAGAAGCAGGGTTAGAGGGTATACATGGTTATGTAGCTCAACTTGGAGAGGTCAGTGAAAAAAATAGATATGCATTAGAAATTGCGGCTGGAAATAGATTAGGACAAATTGTTGTTGATAATGATCATATTGCTGCTAAAGCAATTGAAATTCTTAAAAAGAAGAAAGCGGGAAGACTAACTTTTTTGCCTTTAAATAGAATTAAAAGTCAAAAAAAGAACTATGCAATTTCAAGATTTGAAAATAACAGGGAGAATGGATTTATTGATAAGGCTATTAATCTAATTACTTTTGATGAAGTCTATTCAGATGTTTTTCGATATGTTTTTGGAGATACTTTGGTTTTTTCAGACTTATCTTCAGCTAGGTTATCTACACAAAAAAATAGGTTGGTTACTTTAAGTGGTGAATTATTAGAAGCAAGTGGTGCTATTACTGGAGGCAGTAAGTTAAATAAAGATTTGGCTTATAGGTTTGGAAGTAATAATGATATTGATGATTCCAGTCCTATAAAAGAAAGATTATTAGTTATCGAAGAAGCTTTAAAAGAGTCAAATAATGATTTGATAATAAAAAATGATAGGCTGAGTAGATTAAATTCTAACCGAAGTCAAATAATTGAGGATTGTGCCTCATTTAATACAGAAATTGAAGTAAATCAAGATTCTCTCAAGGCTGTCTCGCAAAGAATTGAGGATTGTAAATCGAGATTAATCAAACTTGATACTGCTAATAATTTATTAGTTAACGAGTTGGATCATTTAAGAAATGAATTGAAGCCTTATAAAGATAAGATTGATCAATTACAAACTATTCAAAAGGCTAATTATGAAAAAAATCAAAAATCTTCGTTAATAGCTTTTAATAACGATTTTAATAATCTTGATAAAAAACTTGAACTACTCATTAAGGAGCGAGATACATTACTAGACAAAAAGAATCAATTTGCTTTAGATAAAGAGCGTATCAATAATTCATTAAAAATTCATTTAATACAAGAAAAAAACTTGCAGGAATCTATTAAACAACTCGCAATTGCTCATAGCGAATGGATAGAAAAAAGAGATGAATTTAAAAAAGAGCTTTTAGATCTCGATAATCAAAAAAATTCTTTAGAGAAAGATTTAGGTTTATTGAGAAGGAAAAGAGATGAATTAAACTCTTCAATTTCAAATAAAAGGCAAGAATATAATAACTATCTATTGAAGCTTGAATATCTTGAAAGGGATATGCATTCTCTTAAAGAAGAGATGAGGAGTGAGAAAATAAAATTAGAAAATTATAAAAAAGATCTACCTAATCCTTCTCCGCAGTTTGGAGAATATGAAGGGAAAAGTCTTGAATCTTTGCAATCAGAAATCTCGATCATAAATGCAAAACTACAAAGCTTAGAACCTGTTAATATGTTGGCTCTTGATGAATTAGAAGAATTAATTGAGAGATTAAATGGTTTGCGAGAAAAATTAGAAATTCTATCTAATGAAAGATCTGAATTATTGCTGAGAATAGAAACTGTATCTACGATGCGTCAGGAGGCTTTTATGCAAGCTTTTACAGAAGTTGATAAACATTTTAGAGAAATTTTTGCAAATTTATCTGATGGAGATGGATTTCTTCAACTTGAAAATCCTAATTCTCCTTTAGAAGGAGGATTAACTTTAGTGGCTCATCCTAAGGGAAAAAATGTCAGAAGATTAGCCTCTATGTCAGGTGGTGAAAAATCGTTAACTGCTTTAAGTTTTTTATTTGCTTTGCAAAAATATAAACCTTCACCTTTTTATGCATTAGATGAAGTTGATAGTTTCTTAGATGGTATAAATGTTGAAAGATTGTCAAAATTAATATCTAATCAGTCATCAAATGCTCAATTTATAGTCGTAAGTCATAGAAGGCCTATGATTAGTGCGTCTGAACGAACAATTGGAGTTGCGCAAGCAAGAGGTGCTAATACTCAAGTTCTTGGGTTACCAAATGCTGCATAAACACACTTTTTTAAATTTATACGTCAGAATGATAAAAAGAAATTTATGAGCTTGTCTAACACATCTGCTAATAAGAATCTTCCTAACTCAGTCCCTAGCGAACGTTTATGGTTAAGGTCAGAATTAATGGGAACACAAGTTATAACTACTGATACTGGGAGGCGGCTAGGAGTAGTTGGCGAAGTTGTTGTTGATATCGATAGAAGAGAGGTGGTCGCTTTGGGACTAAGAGATAATCCACTGACAAGATTTTTACCAGGTTTGCCAAAATGGATGCCTTTAGAAAGTATAAAGCAAGTGGGAGATGTCATATTAGTTGACTCCCTTGATTCTTTGAGTGACAGTTTTTCTCCAGAAAGATATGGGAAGGTAATTAATTGTCAAGTGATTACAGAATCTGGGCAACTTTTGGGAAGAGTTCTTGGTTTTTCTTTTGATATTGAGACTGGGGATTTGATATCTCTTGTTATGGGTGCTGTTGGCGTTCCGCTTTTAGGTGAGGGAGTTTTAAGTACTTGGGAAATACCTGTTGAGGAAATTGTAAGTAGTGGTACCGATAGGATTATTGTTTATGAAGGTGCTGAAGAGAAATTGAAGCAACTAAGTAGTGGACTACTTGAGAAACTTGGAGTCGGGGGTTCTTCATGGGATGAGAGGGAAGCAAATGGATACTCAGCAAATCTTGTGCCTGTTGAGAATCAGTTACTTTCAGGTTCTGAATCAGAACAGCAAAATAATTTGGTCGAGGAATATGAAGAAGTTGTTGAACAAGATGATTATGAAGATGATTATGAAGATGAACTTGAATATGTTGAAATAAAGGGTTCCTCTGCGGAAATAAATAACAGAAAAAAGCTATATATGGATAATGATTATTCTGATCAAATCGAGAATCAAAATAGTGTTAATCAAATAGATGAAAAAAATAATATTGATTTTAATCAAAAGAAACAATCAACTACTAATTTAGCTTCGAAAAGACCAATTCAAAATGCAACTGAAACTTTGGATATTGAACCACTAGATGAACAAAATTTAGTTCAAGATAATAAAAAATCAGAAAAGCTTGAAATTGATGATCCCTGGTAATTGTTAAAGTTTTTTCACTGAATTAATAATTATAGAAGCAAGTTTTTTTGCAGCACCATTATCGCCTCTTTCTTTTTGTAGATTATCCCTAATACTTTTTAATTGATCTCTATTCTTAAGAAGAAATAATACTTCTCTTGCAATTTTTCTTGGCGAAATATTACCTATCCTTTCAGGGACAATCATTCTTTTAGCTTTAATATTTGGCCAAGCAAAAAACTTCTTTTTTTTAAAATAAAAATTTTTAATTATAAAAGTTAGGAATCTATTTATGAATGGAATTTTTCCAATTACTCCAAAAATACCATCCCATGCATTCATCATATTTAAATGTTGAGTTGGTAGAACAACTAACATTGGAAGAGTAATTGCTGCTAATTCTGCAGTATTTGCTCCTACAGTTGTAATTGCAAGATCACATTCCTTTAATATTTCATAGCAAGGATATTTCTTGATTAGAAAAATCTTTGTATTTTTTGATGTTTCAATTACATAATCAAAATGAGAGTCTTTGAAGTTTCTAATTGATTTGATTTTTGATGAGTAATATTTAGCAATTGGATTTTTGTTGCTTTGAAAAAATAAATATTCACTTTTATCAGTAGTTGGGGCAATGGGAATTATAAAATTTATATTTTCATTTTTTTCAGCGATATGATCTGCAACTTCTAGGAAGAAAGGAATTCCAACAGCAAGCTTTGCTTTCTTAGAACCAGGCAATAATGCTATGTAGTTTTTTTCTTTATTTCTTAATGATATTTCGCTATTAAGTTTGATATCTGCCATCAAATCGCCAATGACTTCACATTTATATTTATATCTTTTAGGTATTAACTCTTTTACTTTTACATTCATAGCAGCAATTTTGTTGGTCCATTTAGGCCATCGCGAAACCCACTCAGCATATGTGATATTTAAATAACCTAATCTTTTAGCTAATAAAATGCTCCAAAATTGATCCCCACCAAGGAAAATAACTACCCCTTTTCTGGGCCAATTTGCAAAAGAATGTGGCTTTATTAAAAATTTCCAAAAGCTTTCGGATTTTGTAATTAATTCGAATTTATTCCATGAATTTGCAACTAAAAATTCTTTACCAGTGGCATTTGGACAAGGAACAAGGACTAACCTAAGTGTGAAATCGTATTTATTGTAATCACATAGTGATTTGATTATTTTGTTAAGCTCATCTACTACAGGATTTACCCATGTAGTTAATTCACCAGGACCATTGGAAACTATAACTACTGCAATTGATTTTTTTTTCATTGCAGTTAAACCAGAATACATTAAATGCGGACGGCGAGACTTGAACTCGCAAGGCCGAAGCCACACGCTCCTTAGACGTGCGCGTCTACCAATTCCGCCACGTCCGCAAAGGGTTTTCAGCAACCGGGTGATACCTAAACCTTAAAAATATCATACATTATTGGCTGAAATAAGCATGTAGTTCTAAAAGAGTATTTTTGAAAATGATGAATAATTTTTCTATTGCATAAAACAAATATTTATACATATATAACGTTTTAGGTTGTATTGTAAAAAATGTCCTCTGATCACTAAAAAATTTTGTTGAATACTTTGGCAAATAATTTTTTATTTTAAGTCATTTCATTTCTTCAATTTAATTTTCATAATGGTTGAAAAAGTTTTAATTGCTAATCGTGGAGAAATAGCTTTACGAATTGTCAGAAGTTGCAGAGAACTAGGTATTGCAACCGTTGCAGTTTTTAGCACTGTAGATAAAAAAGCATTGCATGTTCAGCTTGCTGATGAAGCGGTTTGCGTTGGAGATTCATTAAGTAATAAGAGTTATTTAAATATTCCAAATATACTTGCTGCTGCTACATCTAGAGGAGTTGATGCTATTCATCCTGGTTATGGATTCCTTGCTGAAAATGATAAATTTGCTGAGATGTGTAACGATCACGGCATAGTTTTTATTGGCCCATCTCCTAAAGCTATTAGATCTATGGGAGATAAATCTACAGCTAAAGAAACTATGGAAGCAGTTGGAGTTCCAACAGTACCCGGTAGTAAAGGCTTGTTATCAAATGTTGATGAGGCTTATAAATTGGCAGATGATATAGGCTATCCGGTAATTATTAAAGCGACAGCTGGAGGAGGTGGAAGAGGTATGAGGTTGGTGGAAGACTCTGATAATCTTGAAAAAATGTTCAAAGCAGCTCAAGGCGAAGCGGAAGCAGCTTTTGGTAATGATGGTTTATATATGGAGAAATTTATAAAGAAGCCAAGACATGTAGAAATTCAAATTTTGGCGGATAGGTCTGGTAATGTTGTCCATTTAGGAGAGCGAGATTGTTCAGTTCAAAGAAGACATCAGAAGTTACTAGAAGAGTCTCCTAGTCCAGCAATTAACACTACCCTAAGAAAAAAAATGGGGAACGCAGCTATTGCTGCTGCAAAAAGTATCGGCTATGAAGGAGCTGGGACTGTTGAATTTTTAGTTGATGATAATAATAATTTTTATTTTATGGAAATGAATACTAGGATTCAAGTCGAACATCCTGTTACTGAAATGGTTACTGGAGTTGATTTAATAGCTGAGCAAATTAAAATCGCAAGCGGAGCAAACTTGGAATTTAATCAGGATGATATCCATTTAAACGGTCATGCGATTGAATGTAGGATCAATGCTGAAGATCCTTCTCACAATTTCCGACCATCACCTGGAAAAATAACTGGGTGGCTGCCTCCTGGCGGCCCTGGTGTAAGGGTGGATAGTCATGTTTATACAGGCTATGAAATACCTCCTTTCTATGACTCATTAATTGGTAAATTAATAGTATGGGGAAAAGATCGTAATACTGCTATTAAACGTATGAATAGGGCTTTAAATGAATGTGCAGTTACTGGTATTCCTACAACAATTAACTTTCATCTAACCTTATTGAATAAATCTAAATTTAAGCAAGGTAAGATACATACTAAATATGTAGAAGAAGAATTATTGCCCAATTACTGAGAAATAATTAAATGATTTCTATGAAATATGAGTATGCAATGCAAGTTTTATAAGCCCTTGCTGACCGACTAAAATTTCTCTTAAAAAGCTTATAATTCCGATCCAAATTACGGGTCCAACATCAACGCCTCCAATAGGAGGAATTAGCTTTCTTGTTAAATTAAGAATAGAATTTGATGGTATTGAAATTAATAACCATAAACCATTACTTAAATCAATTTTTGGGTACCAAGTAAGTATTAATCTTATTAGAAAAACTATAGTTAGATACGAGAGAGAAATTCCTAAACTAATATCTAAAATTTGAAGAGAGTTTACAAGCAAGGAAATCACAATTATTTAATTCATCTTAATAAACAACCCATTGAAACGTATTTAATTCGTATTATAAATTGAGAATTTAATATTTAAAAAGTGTTTCAAATCTCAAATTTATTACTAGCTGCAGATTTTTCTGCTGAAGTAGCAAATAATTCCGCAGTTGGAATGATAGGAAGTTTTATTGCCGCTGCCTTACTTATCGTTATTCCAGCCACAGCATTTTTGATTTTTGTCAGCCAAAAAGATTCCCTCGACCGTACTTCTACTGGGAGACGCTAGTTTTTATAGAAGTTTTAAGTACACTATATATATAAGGGATATAAGTAACCCTTTTAAAAATAAATTTTTGGAGAAAGAATGTGGTCAATGCTAGTCTCAATTGGGCCAGTATTGTTGGTATAGTTCTCGCTGTATGTGGCGGAGGCCTTTATTTTTTGAGGTCTTTTAAGCCTGCCTTAGCAAGGGATTATGATGTTTTCTTCGCAGCAATTGGACTTTTGTGCGGAGGAATATTATTTTTTCAAGGCTGGAGGTTAGATCCTATCCTTCAGTTTGGTCAGTTTTTATTGGCAGGAACTACAGTTTTTTTCGCATATGAAAGTGTGCGATTGAGGGGAGTTGCTACTGATCAAGCTCGAAGATCATCTTATTTTGATGATGATACTATTTCTGATGTTCCCAGAAATTCTAGAGCTCGATTTAATGACGATTATGATAGGTTTGAAGAATCTGAAAGACCATCGAGAAGATTCAAACCTCAAGAGGATGAATTTGAAGAAGACTATACAGACGGGAGATCTCCTAGGAGGAATGTTTCGAGAGCTATTCCATCTGCTGCAGCAAGTAGAAGTAGGGCATCAACAAGAAGAGAATCAAATCAGTTTGAAAATGATGAACCTATAAGAAGAAGAAGACAACCTCTTGAAGAAAGAAATATTAATCAATCAGAAAGAAACACCTTTGGTGAGAGACGAAAATTATCTCGTGATGAAGTTAAAACAGGATCAAGACCAAGAATGAATCGTACAGTTTCTAGACAAGATAATATTTCTAATCCAGATGTTTCTTCTCCTTCATTGCGTAAGAAATCTACAAGATCTTCTATTAGGCAGCAGACTTCAACAGCTGCAGTAGAAGATGCTTCATTCAAAGATGCTAATCAAGTAAACAAACCGCGTACAACTCGTAGAGCAAGCTCTTCAGCTAGATCAAGTTCAAAAAATCAAAATGGTAGATATACGGTTGGAACAGACAAAAAGAAACCTAGAGATAATAGTTCTAGATTTGATGATTAATTATAAGATTCCTGCCCATTTTAAAAAAGATTCTTGACTAAATAATTCAATTAGTATTATTGCTAAGAATCCAATCATTGCAAACCTTCCATTAGTTTTTTCAGAATAAGTACTCCATCCGAATTTGTATTCATCTTCAATATCTTTTGGCTTTTCATCTAATTTCTTGTCTCCAATTTGTTCATTGATGTAATTTTCATCTCTCTGATTTTCTAAAGAACTCTCATTCTCTAAATTAGTGACTTCTGAGTTAGTTTGTTCTTCTTTAGAATTCATTGCTTTTACTAATCCTTAAAATTATACTTATCAGAAGTCACTAATTTCCAGTCTCCTTGTCCATTTAATTCTAAAATATTTTCATGAAAATCTTTTAAGCTAGGTCTATGTCCAACACTAATAAGAGAAAGTTCTCTTTCTTTTAGTAAACTATATAGTCTTTTTTCAGTGTCAATATCTAAAGCGCTTGTTGCCTCATCAAGTACTGCAAATCTTGGAGAATTTAGTAAGAGTCTGGCAAAAGCTAATCTTTGTTGCTCCCCTAGAGAAAGAATTCTTGGCCAATCTTGTTTGATATCAAGATTAGGATAACGATCCACTAAGGTTTTTAAATTGACTTCATGAAGTACAGAAGTAAGATGATCATCACTAAACTTATTAACTTCTGTGGGATAACATAATTGTTCCCTTAAAGAACCTAGTAACATATAAGGTTTTTGAGGTATGAATAATAATTCCCCAATTTTTGGTTTTTTTATTACCCCATGATCTGGTTCCCACAAACCGCTAATCATTCTTAGTAAAGATGTTTTTCCGCACCCAGAGGGTCCAACAACCAAAAGTGATTGATTATTATCGATGCTCAGATTTAAATTTTTAATTATTGTTTTATTTGATCCTGGCGGGCAAAGGTCAGCATTATTAACAAGAATTGAGGGATAATCTGAAATAACCTTTTGATTGATTGTAGGGCTGGTTTGACTAATGGATTCGACTTTTGATTGGAATCCTTCTAATCTGCCGATCCCTGCAGTAAATTTTGCAAGTTCTTCTATTTGATTAACAATGAAAAATAAAGAACCTTCGACCATTCCAAATGCAAAGCTTGCCTGAATAAAGCGCCCATAGTCAATATCACCTTTAAAGTAAGGGATTGCCATTATTAAATACGGGAAGAAATTTCCGGCATAATTAATGGATCTTCTCATGACGTCAATTATTACTCTCCATATAATTAGTAAATTAAAGTTTCTCACCACTTCTCCTAATCTCCTTTCAGTTTCACTTCGCTCAGGATTCTCTCCAGAGTAGAAAGCTATTGATTCAGCATTATCTCTAATATGTACTAAGCCATATCGAAAATCTGCTTCATATCTGAGTTGATCAAAGTCAATTTTTACAAGATTTTTCCCAGCAATTAAAAGGATAGAAGTTGCAAACGCAGCGTAACCAAATAAAGAAAAAGTAAGTGTTGTACTAATACTCCATAAAATAAGAATATTAAGTGAAAATGTTAGAAGTGCATCGAAAATACCTAATGTAAAAGAAAGACTTTGACCCGTAAAAGCACGTGTATCATCTGTGATTCTTTGATCAGGATTATCTACATCAGTTTGTTCTTCATCATTAGGATTTAATTGGTAATAAGCTTTATTAGTCATATAATCTTTTACTAAGCTTTTTGAGAGCCATTCTCTCCAAATTATTCCTAACTTATAGGTAAAAAATATTTGGGAAACACGTATTGGTAGAGCTACAGCGAAACAACAAGCATAAATCCCTAATATCCGATAAAATCCATCTTCTTGTTTTTCTACCAAAGCATTTGTTAGATCTCTTGCTATAAATCCAATGCCAGCATTTATTCCATTTACAGCTAAAAGCATTAATACAATTATCGCAAGGAATAACCAATGTAACCATCTACGGTTTTTTAATTGACGTCTTAAGCTGAAAAAGCTGCCTGATCCAATTAGAAATAAAGCAGAAAAAAGCAATCCCCAGCTACCAGCCCAAATTGAATTGACAGTACTAACTACACCTCCGAAATACTTTTCAACAAAAATTGGTTGAAAGCTTTCAAAAAAACTGATTATTCCTGTAAGACCAACAAGTACTACTCCACCAACACAAAATAAAAGAGAAATCAAAAGCCATATAAATTGAAATCCATTACATTGATCGATGGGAAGAAAAAAAGGCTGAGATAGCTTTCTTAATTTTTGTAATTGGTACAGTATTTTGGATTTATTTTTAACTGCTTTATTCATTACTCAACAAGTTTTATAAAATAAATTATAACTTTTAAAAGTCTATTGACTAAATCCAATAAATGAAAGTGCCCAGTCAGGTAAATTTAAGTAATTCAATATTGATGCATCAAATTCATGAACTTTTGGAAAAGACTTATCTAATGCCCACCATAGTAGGAAAGGTAAATTAAATAAAATTTGTAACTGCCATTTATAAGTTAAAACGCTCCAAATTTTTATTAACTTAGTTTTGAGTGAATCATCTAGCTCTTCCCAATTTTTTGAGATTAAACTCAATAGATTTTTGGATTCTGTATTGAATGAATCTGGTGTATTCATTTTGTTTTTATTTATTTATAACCCATAAACATTTATTTCGAGAGTTTTAACCTGGTGGCCAATTCATTTTTCTTCCAGATAAAAAATGAATATGCAAATGAAAAACTGTTTGTCCCGATTCTGCTCCAGTATTAATTACTGTTCTCCAATTAGTTAAATTTTTTGACTTAGCTATTTTGCTACCTACAAATAGTAAATGCCCTAATAAATTTGAATCTTCTTGGATACACTCTAATAAACTTATGATTGGCTTTTTTGGAACAACTAAAAAATGAACTGGCGCTTGCGCTTGAATATCATTAAATGCAATACATAAATCATCCTCATGAAGCATATCGCAGGGTATTTCTTTATTAATTATTTTTTGAAATATTGTAGTTTCAGTCATTAAATTAACTAATAGAAATAACGTCTTTTTCGTTAAACCCTTCTTTTCTAAGTTCTTTGTTTAAATCATCTTTTGACGTAACTCTATCAACAAATAATATTCCATTTAAATGATCCATTTCGTGTTGAATACACCTTGCTAGTAATCCATCTGCTTTCATTTTACGTGGTCTCCCCATTTCATCTCTAAATTTTAATTTTATAGTTGATGGTCTAACTACATTCAAATAGACACCAGGTATACTCAAGCAGCCTTCTTCGTATGAATTAAGGGTTGTTCCATAGTCTGTTATTTCTGGATTGATTAATATTAAAGGCTCTGCTGCTGAATCTTCAAAATTTACATCTATGACAAGAAGCTCTTTGTTAATGCCAATTTGAGGCGCAGCAAGTCCAATTCCTTTAGCAGCATACATGCTTTGAAGCATTTCTTTAGCAAGTTTTCTAATTGATTGATCTACCTTGGTTATTCTTTTCGAATTTTGTCTTAATACATCATCGCCAAGTTTATAAATGTCTAGAGATGGCTTACCAGTTTGTTCTTTTGCAATTTTTTCTGCGTTTCCATTTGTTCTTGACTTTTTTGCAAGTTGTGAAAAATGGTTTGCCACGTTATAAAAGTTTTTAGTAAAGAGTTTAGCTATAAAAATACTAGCACTTTAATTTACTTTCTTTATAGTTTTTTAAATGGGTAATGACGATAAGTTAAAAGTTAGGCAAAATTTCCCGAAAAAGAGGGCTTTTAAGGAATTATCCATTATTAGGGATACTATTTTTTGGATTGATGTTTTTGATGAAGGTCAAAATGAAAATGCCATTTTTGCAAGGCCATTTAATGTCAAAGATGCATTGCCTCAAAAATTAACTAGTAAAAAATATAAAATTAAAAATAATTTTCACGGATATGGTGGTAAATCTTATAAGTGTATAGATTTTAAAAATAATTTTTATTTGATATGGATTGACCAGTTGACAAAGGCAGTATGGTTTCAAATTTTTAAAGAGGCAGCATCAAATGATAGAGGCCAAAATAAGTATCTTGATTCAGTTCAAGAACCTAGACAACTATCTAAATCAATTGAGGGAAATTTCGATTCTTCATTTGTTATTTCTGAAAATAATGTTTTGTATGGTATCTGCGAAATAGATAATATAGATTATTTATTTTCCTTAAACCTAAAAAAAATTAAACAAGATATTCATCGAATAAAAAAATTTAATAATTTCGCTGGAAATTTATCTTCTAATACTTCTGCTAGCTTACTTTCTTGGATCGAGTGGGGTTCTCCATATATGCCCTGGGAAAAAAATGAGCTTTTTTTTGCTCAAATTGATTTTGATGGAGAGATAAAAAAAATAAAAAAATTCTCAAACAAGTTGGTTAATACCAACAAAAACGTTTCTTTTTTTCAACCTCATTGGATAAGCGAAAAAATTTTAGTATGTTCTGAAGATAGTTCTGGATGGTGGAACTTATTATTTCTAGATGTAAGTAAAATTGAGAATGTTTTTATTGAGAAAAGACTAGAGAGAAATTTGATTGAATATGGTGCACCGCAATGGGTCTCTGGCATAACATTTTTTTCGGGAACCATCAAAAATTTATTTTGTTTAGCAAAAAAAGAAAATAATTTGATATTGGAACAATATAAAGATCTTGTATTTTTTAAAGAATTTTCTACTCCTTTTACTGCAGTAAGTGATTTTAGTGTTTTTGAGAATAAAGTAGTTTTGAAAGGTTATGGATCTGATTTTTTTGGAAATTTACTTGAAATTGATTGTAAAGAGGAAGTCTTATCAAATGTTTTTGAGCAAATAAATGCTGAACATATAAAAGATTGTTCAAAACCTGAATCTTTTTGGTTTAAAGGTTTTGAAGATAAATCTACTCATTCTTTTCTATATAGGCCTCTTTTTGAAAAATTTAGAAAACCACCGCTTTTTGTTAGAGCTCATAGTGGACCAACTTCATTTTTTGATGGCTCTTATAATGCTGAAGTTCAATATTGGACTTCCAAAGGATTTTTTGTTGCTGAAGTAAATTATGGAGGATCATCTGGTTTTGGGAAAGTATATAGAGAGAGGTTGAACTACAAGTGGGGCATTGTTGATTCTTATGATTGCAAAGCACTAGTGCTTGAATTAATCAAATTAGATCTAGTTGATAGTGAAAAAGTATTAATTTTTGGTAGTAGTGCTGGCGGACTCACCGCTCTGAATTGTCTATCATATGGATCTATTTTCACAGCTGCAATTTGTAAATATCCCGTTCTAGATTTGAAGGATATGCATTTCAATACGCATAGGTTTGAAAAAGATTATTTAAATTCTTTGGTAGGAAATTATGAAAAAAATCATGATGATTATATAAATAGATCCCCAATAAATCACATTAAAAAAATAAAAAAACCTATCTTATTGTTTCATGGAAAAAAAGATACAGTTATTTCGTATAAACAAACTTTAAAAATTAAAGAAATTTTGATTCAGAATAATAAATATTCAGAAGTTATCTTTTTTGACAATGAAGGGCATGGGTTTAAAAATATTGAAAATAGAGAAGTAGTAATGCAAAAATCTCAGGAATTTTTAAAAAATGCGTTGAATATTTAAGAATTTATTTTTAGAAAATTAATAGTGTCTTTTAATTTT
This sequence comes from Prochlorococcus sp. AG-418-G18, assembly GCA_003214215.1. Classification (GTDB taxonomy): domain Bacteria; phylum Cyanobacteriota; class Cyanobacteriia; order PCC-6307; family Cyanobiaceae; genus Prochlorococcus_A. The sequence goes on from QCLX01000003.1 coordinate 13,531, forward strand.
TCTATAAATACATCAATTTCTTCCTTATTGGTTGTGAAATTCATGCTTATTCTAGCCGTTGATTTAATTCCAATGTATCTGTGAAGAGGTTGACAGCAATGATGCCCACTTCTGATGCAAATTCCTTTTGAATCAAGAATTTCAGCAATATCGTTTGAATGTATATTTTTTACATAAAAGGTGGCGAGTGATGCTCTTTCTGGATCTATCTTAGGTGACGGACCTATAATTTCAACATTCTCTATTTGATTTAATTTTTCAAATAAATATTTAGTAATAGTTTTTTCATATTCATGAATTTCATTCAATCCAATATTGTTTATATAATTAATTGCTTCTGCAAGACCTATTGCTTCTGCAATGGCTGGCGTTCCAGCTTCAAATTTATGTGGTAGCTCCGCCCACGTACTTGTCTCTTCAAAAACATCTTGAATCATTTCACCACCTCCAAAGAGAGGAGGAATTTTTTCTAGGATTTCTTTTCTTGACCAGAGGAAACCAATACCTGTTGGACCGCAAAGTTTATGTCCTGATCCAGCTAAAAAATCTATATCAAGTTCATTTACATCAAGTTTTTGATGCGCCAAACTTTGACATGCATCTATTAATACCAAAGAACCTTTTTGTTTAGCTAATTTAGTTATCTCTTTGATTGGATTACAGCAACCTAGCGTATTACTAATATGCACTAGGCTAACAAGCTTAGTTCTAGATGTTAGTTTTGATTTGAAATCGTCTATATCTAATTTCCCATTTTTATCTATACCTATAAATTTTAATTTACATTTATTTTTTGCCGCAACCATTTGCCATGGAACAATATTGCTATGATGCTCCATTATTGATAGGAGAATTTCATCGTTTTCTTTTAATGAAGATTCACCCCATGATCTAGCAGCTAAATTGATCGCTTCGGTAGCATTTCTTGTGAAAATAATTTCTTTTGTTGAATTCGCTTTTATATATTTACTAATTAAATATCTTGCATTTTCAAATTCTTCTGTTGCTTTCGCACTTAATTGATGTGCTCCTCTATGTACATTCGCATTAAAGTTTCTATAATATTCATCAATTTTTTTTAAAACTTGTATTGGTTTTTGAGTGGTTGCAGCATGGTCTAAATAAATAATTTGCTCATTACTTTTTAAGTTCTTATTTAAAAGAGGAAAGTCTTTCTTAGTTATTTCAGGAAAATTTTGAATCGTTTCCATTAAGTCTCATTTAAAAGTTTATCAAGCAAATCCCATCTATCTTTTGAAACGGGAATAAATGAAATTATTTCTTGAAAGTAAGAACTTAATTGTAGTTTACTTGCTTCTGTTAATGTGATCCCTCTTGTGCGCATATAAAAAAGTTCTTCTTCATTTAGTTGCGAAATTGTAGCTCCATGTTTGCATTTGACATCATCAGCAATTATTTCTAATTGAGGTTTGGTATCTATTTGCGCGAGATTTGATAAAAGTAAATTTCTGCTTAATTGAGAAGCATCAGTTTTCTGGGCAATTTTAGGAACTATTATTGAACCTTCAAATATTGCATGTGATTTATCGTCAGCAAGTGATTTATTGATTTGATCTAGAAATCCATTTGGCCCATGAAAGTTTATTTTTGTAAAAGTAGAAATTTGTTCATCTTTTTTTGTTATTTGCATACCTTTGATATTGGTTTTAGCATTTCCTTCAGATTGTTTAATACGAATTTCAAATCTTGCATAATTAAATTTGAAATGTAATGATCCTAAATTGTATTCGCTATTTTTTTGTTGTATTACATTGAGAGAATTCAACAGATTTGATTTGTTTTCACCGTAAGAAACAACACCATGGTTTACGGAACTATTTTCTTCTAAACAAAAAAACGTTGATTGAGATAATGAAGAGTTGTCTTTACCAAGATTTACTTGTAATAAATCAATATCACAATTCTTTTCTAGAAATATTATGAGGGTTTTTACGTTTAAAGAATTACTTGATGCGTGACTAAAGATTTCAATAGGAGGGATTTCTGATCCACTTATTTTTAATCCCAAGATATTCTTTTTACAGTTTAAAGAAAGATTTAGTAAGTCACTCCAATTTTCGTTTCGATCAAAACAAGATATCTGTTCTTTAATATATTTAACTAATTTATCCTCACTTAGTTGCTTTATTGAATAATTTTCTTCTATTAAATTAATTTGGCAATTATCACCAATTACTAGCCTAATATTACTTTGAGAACTGTTCGGAAAAGGTGTATCAAATTTTGGATCTTTTTCATTAACCGAGTAGTCTAAGAAGTTTGAAAATTTTGACTTATTTGAAAGTCTCCATTGTTCACTTTTAGGATTAGGAAGGGGACTTGATTGTAATTTATCTAGACAGATTTTTTGTATTTCTGTTTGATTATCAATCGATTTATTGGTTTTTATTTTTTCAATAATTTTCATTTATTTAGGTTTCTTTTATAAAGTTATCAGTCCATTCATACCCTTTTTTCTCAAGCTCTAGAGCAAGATCACTCTCACCAGTTTTGATGATTTGTCCATCTGACATAACATGGACATAATTTGGTTCAATTTCATCTAATAATCTTTGGTAGTGGGTAATTAGTATAATTCCAGTTTGTGCATTAGATATTTTTTTAATTCCTGCTGCCACTATTCTTAGTGCATCAATATCGAGACCAGAATCGGTCTCATCTAATATGGCTATCTTGGGCTCAAGTAAAGCCATTTGCAGAATTTCATTTCTTTTTTTTTCACCTCCAGAAAATCCTTGATTTACACTCCTTGAGAGGAATGCATGATCCATTTTTACAATTTCTAACTTTTCTTTAACTAATTCTTCAAAATCAAAAGTATCTAATTCTTCTTTGTTGAGGAATTTCCTTCTAGCATTAGTTGAGACTCTAAGAAACTCAAGATTACTTACACCTGGAATCTCAATTGGATATTGAAAACCAAGAAAAATTCCTAATTGAGCTCTCTCTTCAGGTTCTAGAGAGTTAATGTTTTCACCTAAAAATTTTATGTCGCCATTTGTAATATTATACGAGGGATGTCCTGCAATTATTTTCGAAAGAGTACTTTTGCCACATCCATTTCTTCCCATAATGGCATGGATTTCTCCAGGATAGACAGTAAGTGAAACTCCTTTTAAAATTGGAAGATTATCAGTAGATGCAGAGAGATTTTTAACTTCTAAAATTGGATCTGATTCTTTCATTTTACTTTGCATTTCAGTTTAGAAATTGATTCATTAACCTACTGATCCCTCTAGCTTAAGTGCCAGTAACTTATCTGCTTCAGCAGCAAATTCCATAGGTAATTGATTAAATACATCTCTGCAAAAACCGCTGACCATCATAGATACTGCCTCCTCAAATTCTATACCTCTGCTTTGGAGATAAAAAAGTTGATCTTCTGAGATTCTACATGTGCTTGCTTCATGCTCAATTTCAGAATTGGGTTGTTGAGATTTGATGTAAGGGAATGTATTTGCAGAAGCTTGATCACCAATTAACATTGAATCACATTGACTGTAATTTCTTGATCCTTTAGCTTTTGTCCCCATTTTGACAAGACCTCTATAGCTATTTATTGACTTTCCTGCACTAATACCTTTACTAACAATAGTTGATTTTGTCTTAGGACCAATATGGATCATTTTTGTGCCGGTATCGGCTTTCTGAAGATTATTGGTGAGTGCCACTGAATAAAATTCTCCTACAGATTCTTCTCCTAAAAGAAGACAGCTTGGATATTTCCATGTAATTGCAGACCCTGTTTCAACTTGAGACCAGCTAATTTTACTTCTCTTACCTAAACATTTTCCTCTCTTGGTGACAAAATTAAAAATTCCGCCAATACCTTCTTCATCACCAGCATACCAATTTTGCACTGTTGAATATTTAATTGAGGCGTCGTCTAGCGCTATAAGCTCTACAACTGCTGCATGAAGGGTATTTGTATCAAACATTGGAGCTGTACAACCTTCTAGATAACTTACAGAACTTGATTCTTCAGCAATGATTAGTGTTCTTTCGAATTGTCCTGAATCTCCACTATTAATTCTGAAGTAGGAAGATAGATCCATAGGGCAGGTAACACCTTTTGGGATATAAACAAAAGAACCATCACTAAAAACAGCAGAATTTAGTGCTGCAAAATAATTATCACTAGCTGGAACTACTGTACCTAAATATTTTTCAATTAAATCCGAGTGATTTTTTACTGCTTCACTAATTGAGCAAAATATAACTCCATGTTCAGCAAGTTCTTCTCTAAAAGTTGTGGCTATAGAAACACTATCAAAGACAGCATCTACTGCTACGTTTGTGAGTTTTTTTTGCTCCGTAAGGGGTATCCCCAATTTGTCAAAAGTTTCAAGAAGTTTTGGATCAACTTCATCCAAACTAGAAATTTTCTCTTTTTGTTTGGGAGCAGAATAGTAAATTATATCTTGATAATCAATTTGTTTGTATCCCAATCCTGCCCAATCAGGTTCATCCATAGTTTGCCATTTCTTAAAAGCTTTTAATCTAAAATCAAGGAGGTATTCTGGCTCTTCTTTTTTTTCTGAAATAAGTCGAATAATATCTTCATTTAATCCCTTCGCAATTTTTTCAGTTTCAATATCTGTAACGAAGCCATATTTGTATGGCTCTTTTACTACATCTTTAACTAAATTTTCGTTAACCATGTTACCCAAAAATTAACCTATTATTATTAGCTTATATACTTTAACGAAAGATATCCCCAATATTGAGTTTTTTTCCTTTATTAAAACTAAAAATTAATGTCTAATCATCTTGATCCCTTGTCTAACCCATTAAACATGGAAACTATTCAAGAAATTGATAATCTTGATCTACCTATAATGAAGAAACATCATTTAAGAATTCTCGCTCATTGCCTCCAGATTTTAAAAATTATCAATGTAGATAATAGTTTTGAATATCAAAATAAAAATCCCTTGAGAGAATGGTGTGATAACCAATCCAAAAAATTTGATGATAAAAAATTTAGTGATCTTTTTTATGAGCAGTTAGAATCCACTTCGAAAAAATTAAGTACTTTTTCCAAAAAAATAGGTAAAAGTATTGAGGATTTAGAGATAGATGATTTATTACTTTTAGTGGAACAAAGCTGAATCACCTTTAAATTGATCCCGAAGAAAAAATTTATTTTTGTTGAGTCGTTAACAAATTCAGGTAATAAAATTTAAAAAAAAAGAAAATTAATTTACATTTAAAAAAGATCTAAAAATTAATTAATTGCTTTAATACCAACTGTTTTGAAGAGAAATATCAATTTTGAGAATTTTTTAGTAGTCAGAGGATCCTGACGACAGGACAAAAAGACACGCAATTCCTAAAAAAAAGAAACATACTGATCCCAAACAAAAACGGAGAATTTAAAGTGGCTGATGGGATCATGAATAAAGATCAACTACTCTCACTAACCCTCAGACAATTACGTCAAGAAGCAAGTAAATTATCAGTTCCGCTATACAGTCGCAAAACAAAAGCTGTTTTAGTTGATTTAATACTCAAATATCAAGAAAAATCTACAAAAAAAACATATACTATTGCTCCCCAGCCAAAATCTGAAGAAACTTATGAGTCCGAAGCTTTCAATAGTATTGAAGAAGTTAAAACAAATGTAGTTTTCCTACCCCGTGATCCAGATTGGGCTTATGTTTTCTGGCAAATTTCTGATTCAGATAGAGAAAAAGCACAATCTTTGGGAGCCAATAAATTATGTTTACGATTATTTGATGCATCTGGTTTTGAAGGAAGCAACTTGAATCAAGGAACACTAAGAGAGATAGCAGTTGATAGTTACAGCACTGAGTGGTACTTGCCAATCCCACTTGCAGATAGAGACTACAAAGTTGAATTAGGTTACAAATACGGCTTTAACTGGATGTCATTGGCATTTTCTTCCATAAGCCATGTTCCTGGCTCTCATCCTTCTGAGCAGATTCTTGATAAATTTGTACCTTTTAATTTGGATTCTACTTCTGAGTCAATCCCAGATATTTCAAATCCTGATGTTTCAGAACAAAATGGTATGCATGAAAGGTTATACCAAGCAGCAACTAACATTTCTCTTAGAAGAAAAGTTGGTTCTGAAGAATTTATGGAAAATGTAAATTCAACAAACCTCAATGATAATCTTACAGACTCAGGAGCTGGTCAATGGTCATCAGGTTTAAATGATTCTGGAAGCGGAATTGTTAAAAATAGATCTTTTTGGCTCGTTGCTGATGCTGAATTAATTGTTTATGGAGCTACAGAGCCTTCTGCAAAACTGACAATAGGTGGAGAAGATGTGCCTCTCGCTGCAGATGGTACTTTTAGAATTCAAGTTCCATTTAGAGATGGGACTCAAAAATATGATATTAAAGCTGTTGATGTATCTGGTGAGCAAGAAAAAAGTATATCAATGAAATTTGATAGAACTACACCACTTGACGATACTAACGAAAAAGATAATGCTGAGACTGAATGGTTTTAATAAATTAAATTAATGCTGAAAAAAATTGTAGCTTTTACTCCGTTGTTTGGAGCATTAACTTTTCCACTAATAGTTCCAATTACAATTTCTAGATTTGGTTTTAACTATGGAATTCTTAGTGCATTATTAATTTCTTCATTATGGTTTATCGCTATGTTAAGAACTTCCGAAATGCCTCATTAATTTAGTTAGATTTTTGGAAGTTTCTTAAAAATATGACTCAAGTTAGTGTAATTAATATCAATTCTCCTTTTCTAGACCAAAAACCCGGTACTTCTGGTTTAAGAAAAAGCACTTTAAAGTTTCAGGAAGAACATTATCTAGAAGTTTTTATCGAAGCAATCTTACAATCATTGGAAGATTTAAAAGGTTCAACATTAGTAGTTGGTGGTGATGGTAGATATGGCAATATTGAAGCAATAGAAAAAATTGTCCAAATATGCATTGCTCATAAAGTTCAGAAGGTCATTGTTCCAAAATACGGTTTATTATCTACCCCTGCGACATCACATTTAATTAGAAAAGAAAATGCTATTGGTGGAATTATTCTTTCTGCAAGCCATAATCCTGGCGGGATTCATGGCGACTTTGGAGTGAAATTGAATATTTCTAATGGTGGCCCAGCCCCTGAGATAATTACTAATAATATTTACAAGGCTTCACAATTACTAACTAGCTATAAAATTTGTAAAATTCAATTACCTGATTTTAGTGAATATGGAACTTATCCTTACGGTGAAACTACCTTAGAAATTATTGATGGATTAAAAGATTATTCCAATTTGATGGAGAAAATTTTTGATTTTGATCAAATTAGTGATTTTTTAAAAAAAGACTTCTCGTTAATCTTTGATGCAATGAATGCGGTTACAGGCCCATATGCAAAAAATATTTTTGTTGAAAAAATGGGTCTAGCACATGATTGTGTCATGAATGGTAACCCTTTAAAAGATTTTGGAGGTTTACATCCTGATCCTAATCTTACTTACGCATCGCACTTGGCTGATTTGTTATTAAATAAAAAATCTTATAGTTTTGGTGCTGCATGCGATGGAGATGGAGATAGGAATATGATTTTAGGAAGTGGATGTTTTGTTAATCCTAGTGATAGCCTTGCAGTTATCACTGCTAACACAAAATGTGTCCCTGGTTATAAAGATGGTATTACAGGTGTGGCACGATCCATGCCAACCAGCTCAGCGGTTGATAATGTTGCTCGAGCATTAAACATACCTTGTTTCGAGACACCTACTGGCTGGAAGTTTTTTGGAAATCTTTTAGATTCTAATTTAATTACTTTATGTGGAGAAGAAAGTTTCGGAACAGGTAGTAATCATGTGCGAGAGAAAGATGGACTATGGGCAGTTTTGTATTGGTTACAAGTTTTGGCTGAGAAAAAATGTTCGGTAAGTGATTTGATGCATAATCATTGGAAACAATTTGGGAGGAATTATTATTCAAGACATGATTATGAGGCAATTCCCTCAAATATTGCTAATCAAATCTTTGGTAACCTAACTTCTATGCTTGAACATTTAAAAGGAAATAGTTTTGCGGGCCATTTTGTTAAAGTTGCAGATAACTTTTCATATTTAGATCCAGTTGATAATTCCACAAGTGAAAATCAAGGTTTAAGATTGGTGCTTGATGATAATTCTCGAGTCATTGTTCGCCTTTCTGGAACTGGAACTAAGGGTGCAACATTAAGACTTTACTTTGAGAAATTTTTTAATCCTCAACAGAATCTTTCGTTAAATCCTCAGATCGCTTTGAAACCTCTAATAAATGATTTAGATGCTTTATTAAATATTTCAAAACTTACTCAAATGGAAACTCCTACAGTAATTACATAGAATTGAAAGTAATGATTTTTTGATTTTATTTATATGCATTCAGAAAATTTATTTACTAATTATTCTCAAATAGAAAGTAATGCACCTTTGGCAGATAAATTGAGACCAAAGAATTTGGAAGATTTTTTTGGTCAACAACCAATCTTGAATGAGAATTCGCTTTTAAGAAGTGCAATATTGAACGATAAGATTAGTAATTTTATTTTTTCTGGCCCTCCTGGCGTCGGGAAAACTACTCTAATTGAAATTATTTCTTTTAATACGCGTTCAAAATTAATTAAGTTAAATGCAGTATTATCAAGTGTTAAAGAATTAAGAAATGAAATCGCTAATGCAAAAGATAGATTAATAAATTCCAAAAGAAAAACAATTTTATTTATCGATGAGGTTCATAGATTTACATCAGTTCAGCAAGATGCTTTATTACCTTCAATAGAAAATGGAACTATAACTTTTATTGGTGCAACAACTGAAAACCCTTTCTTTGCTGTTAATAAAGCCCTTGTTAGTAGGTCTCGTATTTTTACATTACTTCCTTTGTCAGAAAATGATTTGCAGAAAATAATACAAAAAGTCATAACTCACTATTCTAAAAAAAAAGATTCAAAAAAGGTTTATTTAACTCAAGATGCTATAAGTCATTTAATTAAATTTTCTGGCGGTGATGCAAGAACATTAATCAATGCGCTAGAGATGGCCATAGAAACAACTGCTGAAAATGATGCTAAAGAAATCAAGATTAATCTCTCAATAGCAGAGGATGCAATTCAAAAGAAAAATATTGTTTACGATAAAAATGGTCAAAATCATTACGATGTAATAAGTGCCTTTATCAAGTCCATTAGAGGTTCTGATCCAGATGCAACTTTATTCTGGCTTGCGCATATGCTGGAGGCTGGTGAAGATCCTAATTTTATTTTTAGAAGACTACTTATATCTGCTAGTGAAGATATTGGAGTAGCTGATCCTAATGCCATAGTAGTTGTACAATCCTGTTGTGATGCTTTTGATAGAGTTGGTTTTCCAGAAGGGTTATATTTTTTAACGCAGGCTTCTTTATATTTATCTATGTCTCCAAAAAGTAATAGTACGAAAAGTATTTTTAAAGCAATTGAAACTATCAAATCTACGAATGCTTTTGATGTTCCACTTCATTTAAAAAATAATTCTAATAGTTATGTTAATCCTCATAATTATCCAGGTAATTGGGTCGCACAAGAATATCTGCCTAAATCTTTAAGAGGTTTAAAAATATGGGAACCAAATAATAATGGATGGGAAAAAACTCAATATGAAGAACTTCTTAGAAGAAAAGAAAACTAAAAATTTTTCGAACAACAAATAATCTCAGGATTAAAAGAAGTTTTTTCTTCATAGGCTAAAGCTATATTCCAATTATGGAAGTTAATCTGTGAATAATTTAAATGTATGTTTTTCTTCTTATGAATTAACTTTTTTGGCTTTTCAAAAAATTGCCAATGGTTAATGTCTTGAGCTAATTTTCCATGATCCCATTTTATAGCCGCTTCAACAGCACACCATTGATTTAATATCATATTTTTTGTCAAATAATTATTATGGATTGATTTATTGGTATGAAAAAAATATTTTTCTGCAAATTTTAAATAGTTAAAATCTCTATCTTTTCTCTCAATATCTATCCCTATTTTGCCTTTATTCCAGACTATAGTAATTGCATCTTTACAATGACTTAAACTGATATTTCCCATTCCAGAGGGTAAACTTGGAGGCTCTCCAGGATGAGCATTAATTGGAATTTCTAGAGGGTCTAAATTAAAAAGTGTTGAAAGTGATTGTCGCAAATAAGCTCTTGTTTCTAGGAAAATCTTTGATCTTGAATTTGTTAGGTTTTTTGCAATTTTAATTTCTTCTACAGTTGCGACATCTTGCACACCTTTAATCTCATAAAACCAAATTTTTGGTATTTTATATTCATACTCATTTAATAATTTCAATGGCTCTTAAGGTTGGCGACAAAGCACCAGAATTTAAATTAAAAGATTCTTTCGAGAAAGAAGTTTCTCTTAGTGATTTTCAAGGTAAAAGAATAATACTATATTTTTATCCAAAAGATAATACTCCTGGATGTACTAAAGAAGCATGTAACTTTAAAGAGAATTGGGATTTACTCCAAAAAAATAATATTGTTGTGCTTGGTATTAGTAAAGATAATGCATCCTCTCATCAGAAGTTTATAGATAAATTTAATTTACCTTTTATTCTTTTAACTGATCCTGAACCTTTCAAAGTTTCTTCTGATTACGATAGCTATGGACTGAAAAAATTCATGGGAAAAGAATATATGGGAATGATGAGAAATACTTTTTTAATTGATACTGAAGGTAACATCGAAAAAATTTACTTAAAGGTAAAAGCAGCAATAATGGCTGATCATATAATTGCAGACCTTGGGTTAAGCTAATTTTTTTATGGATAGGTGGTGAATAATCATCCCCTCCATAACTAAATTAGGAGCATTGATAATATTTTCTTTGTGAGTCTTTAGAGATTTTGTTAGTAATTGAGAGTCTCCTCCACAGATTATTAAAATATCCTTTTCTGGATTAAATAAACTATTAATCACGCCAGTAAGAGAGTTGATTACTCCTTTTAAAATTGCTTCTTCTGTATTAATTAAAAAATCTTTGATCGGAATATCATATTTTTGGGGAACTTTAAGATTTTTTGTATTTTGTTCCATTGATTTTAATTGTGTTAGAAAACCTGGAAGAAGTTGACCTCCAATAATAGATCCATTCGAATTCAATTTTGTTATTGATAATATTGTTCCAAAATCTGCAATTAGCAAATCTTTTTTGAAAGGGTTTTCAATAATTTTTAAAGCGGCAATACAGGCAAGAGCTCTATCAATTCCAAAGTAATCAGGAAGATTTGATAATTGGATATCTTTAGTTTTTATTTCATTTTCTTTTTTCAGCAAAAAATTTGGTAGTTTTCCTACAGAAGCCCAAATTAATTGATCAAGATCTATATTTTCGGGAACTTTTTGCTCTTTTTTAGTATGGAAGAATTTAGATTGATCTTTAGAATATTTTGCCCAATGAAGCCTACTATTGCCTACTAATAAAAAATTTATATCTGAGACCATTGTTCTATGATCAATTTAATTATTAGTGTGGATTCCACATTCTTGTTTAATCCCTCCAAATCTTGTATTTCTGCCCTTTGTTTTAATACCATCGGGACTGCTTGAATGCCAATCTCCTACAGAAGAATAACCTTTGCTAAAAAGTGGATGGGCAGGTAAATTATTCTCTTCCATATAATAAAAAATATCTTTGTTTGTCCAATTTAATAAAGGTCTTAAAGAGAGTCTTTGACGAATTAGGTCAATGAATTTCATTTTGTTTCTATTCTCTGTTTGACTTGATCTAACACCGCTTGCCCAGCAGAAAATATCATATTTTTTTAGACCATTTTCTAAAGGTTTAATCTTTCTCAATTCATGATACTTATCTAAATCACTCTCTTTTTTTGTTTCCCAAAGTTTTCCGTATTTGGCCTCCATTCTTGCTGGAGATAATTCACTTTGCAGAACTTCAACTTCTAAGGATAAATTATCAATAAGCTTTTCAGCGTAATGGTATGTTTCTGGAGGAAGGTAACCTGTATCTATCCAAAATATTTTGATTTTTTTTTGGAGAGATAATTTACTGACCATATCTAAAAGGACTGATGACTGTATACCAAAACTTGTTGTAATAGCAAATTGACTATCAAACTTTTCATAACCCCATGAAAGCATTCCTAGAGGCTTCATATCTAAAAGCTCTTGATTATATTTCCTCAAGTTAGTTTGAATATCTTTGTGGATTTTTTCAATCATTCTTCAGTTTGATTATGAGTTTAATTTTATTTCGCTCAATTTAAAAATTATTCGTATAGTTTAATAATACATTTACGCATAACAATATTTCTCTAATGAAATCAATACAAAAACCAATAGTAATAGTTGGAGCAGGTTTTGCAGGTATGACATTTGCTTTGAATTTAAAGAACCTTAATCCTTCTTTACCTATTCTTGTGGTTGATTCTGAAACTAACTTTATATTTAAACCTTTAATGTACGAAGTTTTAAGTAAAGAAATAAGAAGTTGGGAAGCTACCCCGAAATTTGCAAATATTTTTTCCGATGCGGGTATAACTTTTTTAAGAAATTGTTTAACAAAGATTTCCTTCAAAGAAAATATTCTTGAATTTAGTGACGAATTAAAATTAAGTTATCAGTATCTCGTTATCTGTACAGGATCTATTCCTAATAGTTTTTTTATAAAAGGAGTAGATGAAAATTGTTATTTTTTTAATGATGTTCATGATTTAAATAAATTAAATTCTTTTTTAAAAAAATCACAAGATACTGCGTTGCATAAAAAGTTATTCATAGTTGGTGGTGGTCCCTCTGGCATCGAGTTAGCATGCAAAATTAAAGATATATTTACAGACCAATTTGAAATTAATGTAATAGAAAAATCAAACGAAATCCTCAATAAAAACAAAATTTTTAATAGAGAACAAGCAGAGAAGGCATTAGAAAAAAGAAAAATCAACGTTCTTTTGAATTCCACAGTTAAAGAAGTTTCAGAAACCAAGATTAGTATTTCGAGTGAGGTTGGAATAACTTCCTTGGATAAAGATATTGTTATTTGGACAGCAGGTGTTAAACCTAATTTGTCTTACTTAGAAACTGATCAAATAACAAAAAAATTTGGACGAATTTTAGTTAATAATAATTCGCAAATAGAAAACCATAAAAACTGTTTTGCTATTGGTGATATTTCAGTTATTGAAGGAATGGAGGATTTACCCATTACTGCTCAGGTCGCTATGCAGGAAGGAAATCATCTTGCTATTAATTTAGAACGTTTAATTCAAGGAAAAGATCCTTTACCCTTTGAATTTAAAGACAACGGTGAAATGATTAGCTTAGGAATAGGCGAAGCTTCAATGTCTGGGCTTGGGGTTACTTTATCTGGGAAATTGGCTTTCGAGGCAAGAAGACTTATATATGCTTCCAAGTTGCCTGATATTACAGAAAGCTTAAAATCTGCATCTTCATGGATATTCCAAAAAAAATCTATTTTTAAGAAGTTTCTTAAAAAAGATTATTCGAATTAAACTTTTTTGAAATATTGTTTTTGGGTATATTGGGTTAAATAAGTTTTGTATGAATTTAATTGCAGTAGTTAGTAATAATTTTGATGCGTTTATAACGGTAGTTGTTTTAATAATGTCAATAATTTTGTTTATTAGAAATACTATTGCACCAGAATTGACTGGTTTGTTATGTGTCGGAATATTTATATCTACTGGGGTTCTTTCTCCTGAAAAAGCTTTAGCTGGATTTGGTAGCCCTTCTTTAATTACCCTTATGGGTTTATTTGCAGTTTCCTCAGCATTATTTAAAAGTGGTGCCTTAGACAGAGTAAGAGAATTGATTTCTTCTGAAAGTATTCGAACTCCAAGGAAATTAATTTCTTTAATAGCTTTTTTGATTGCTCCAATATCTGGAATTGTACCTAATACGCCAGTAGTAGCATCTTTGTTACCTTTAATTGAAAATTGGTGCGAGCGAAGAAATATATCACCATCAAAAGTTTTATTACCTCTTTCTTTTGCTACTTTACTCGGTGGAACTCTGACATTATTAGGTAGTTCAGTAAATCTTCTTGTAAGTGATATTAGTCAACAATTAGGTTATGGAGGTTTGGAATTATTTAGTTTGACTTCAATAGGAATTCCTGTGTGGCTTATAGGTACAACTTATATGATTCTAGTTTCTGACATTCTTTTGCCAGATAGAGGGAGAGATAAGGAGTTTATTAAAAATGGAGATATGAATATATATTTTACCGAAGTTACTATTCCCTCTACTTCAGAATTAGTTGGACAATCTGTCAGAAATAGTAGATTGCAAAGACGATTTGATGTTGATGTTCTGGAATTGCAACGAAATGGAAAAGTTATTCTTCCTCCTTTGGCTGATAGAAAGATTGAACCGGATGATAGATTAATAATCCGTGTTACAAGGGCAGACTTATTTAGGCTGCAGCAGGAGCATACTATTCTTTTAGGAGAAAACAAAACATCTTTTGATGGGGCTAATTTTTTCTCAGATGATGAAGGCACTAAGACTTTTGAAGCCTTGTTACCAGCTGGTTCAACTTTAGCCGGTGCAAGTTTGAGAGAATTAAGATTTAGGCAGCGTCATAATGCAACAGTTTTAGCATTAAGAAGAGGTCAACAAACTGTTCAGGAGAGATTAGGTCAAGCTGTTTTAAGGGCTGGAGATGTTTTATTATTGCAAGCACCGCTAGATTCAATAAGAGGTTTGCAAGCTAGTAATGATTTGCTTATTTTAGATCAATTCGAAGATGACTTACCTTCTTTGATAAAAAAACCTATATCGATTGCAATTGCAATAGGAATGTTGGTTTTACCTTCAGTTTCTAATATTCCATTAGTAGGTTCAGTTCTTTTGGCAGTGATTGCAATGGTTGCTTGTGGATGTTTAAGACCTGCAGAGATACAAAAATCAATTAGGTTAGACGTCATTTTATTGCTGGGATCTTTATCGTGTTTTAGTGTGGCTATGCAGATAACTGGATTAGCAGATGTAATTGCAGTTAATCTAAACTTTGTCCTTAACGGAATGCCTCTTTATTTTGCACTAGTCGTAATTTTTGTATCCACAGTTATTCTTACGCAATTTATAAGTAATGCTGCTTCGGTTGCTTTAATTTTGCCTGTTGCTATTGAATTCTCAAATGTTTTAGAAATTTCACCAAGCGCTTTAATAATGCTTGTTTTATTCGGTGCAAGTCAATCTTTCTTGACTCCAATGGGTTATCAAACAAATTTAATGGTTTATGGTCCTGGAAGATATAGATTTTTTGATATCGCAAAATACGGAGCTGGATTAACACTTATAATGTCATTTAGTGTGCCAGCATTGATAATTTTAAATTACGGGTAATATCGTGAAATTTACAAGTAATGTTTATAAGTTAAAAGATGCTTACAAAAAGCTATCCGTTCCTCAATTTACTATTGTTACAGGCTTGTTTATTATTTGCCTTGGAACTTTAATTTTGAGCTCTCCATTATGTTCATCTTCAAAGGTTGGTTTGTGGGAAGCATTTTTTACATCTACTTCTGCAATAACCGTTACTGGCTTAACCATAATAGATATTGGTGTTGATTTAAATTTCTTTGGCCAAGTTTTCTTAGCTTTTATGCTTTTATCAGGTGGTCTAGGATTAATGGCCATTACAACATTTTTACAAGGTTTTGTTGTAAAGGGGACAAAGCTAAGAACTAGATTAGATAAAGGAAAGACTTTAGATGAATTTGGAGTTGGAGGAATTGGTCGAACTTTTCAAAGCATTGCTATTACTGCGATAAGTATCATATCCTTGGGTGCAATTGTCTTATATTCTTTTGGATTTGTAGACATTCAAAATAATTGGGAAAGACTATGGTCCTCGATTTTTCACAGCATTTCTGCATATAACAATGCAGGATTTTCATTAATGTCAAATAGTCTTCAAGACTATAGAACAAATTATTTGGTTAATAGTGTTTTTGTTTTTCTCATTGTTATGGGTGGATTGGGTTGGCGGGTTATTGATGACATTTGGAGTCATAAAAAAAATCTTTCTTATAAGAAATTAAGCCTTCATTCCAGACTAGTTATTAGGACAAGTTTGTCTCTAATATTGTTCGGATCACTAGGATTTTTTATCACTGAATCATTGCTAAATAGTCAATTTTTTAATGATTTAAATTTGTTTGAACGATTAATGTCATCTATCTTCGAAACAGTTAGTGCAAGAACTGCAGGCTTTACAAATTTTCCGATTTCTTTGAACTCTATCTCAGATACGGGCCTCTTATTATTAATGACTCTTATGTTTATTGGAGCAAGTACAGGAGGTACTGGTGGAGGCATAAAAACAACTACTTTTATTGCTTTAATGGCTGCAACTAGATCAACTTTAAGAGGTCAGAAAGATGTAATTATTAGCAATAGATTAATTTCAGATAAAGTTATTTTAAAGGCAGTTGGAATCACAGTTGGATCTTTGCTTTTTGTTCTTTTAATGGCAATGTTGCTTAGTACAACTAATACTTTTGTTAAAAAAGAATCATTCACATTCCTTGAAATTCTGTTCACTTGCATATCTGCATTTGCAACAGTTGGTTTTGATATTGGTTTAACCGCAAAATTAAATCATTTTGGTCAATTTATTCTTATTGTGGGTATGTTTGTGGGCAGACTTGGGATCCTTTTGCTTTTAAGTGCACTTTGGCAGGCTCTTTATAAGAGTAGAATAGATAGACAAAAGAGAATCGGCTATCCTAGGGCTGATCTATATGTTTAGCATTGACTGAGTTTTATTATGGCTGATTGGTGGCAGTGGTCTCAAAAGAGAGAAAATGAAGCACTCACTTTTGCAGTTGTCGGCGTTGGAAGATTTGGAACCGCAGTTTGCAGAGAACTTATTAGTAATGGTGCTGATGTTTTGGCCGCAGATTATTCTGAAAAAGCTATTGATGATTTAAGGCAATTAGAACCTTCGATAGAAGCGAGAGTTGTAGATTGTACTGATGAAGAGTCTATGAAGGAATCGGGAATTCTTGAAATGAATACTGTTGTAGTGGGTATTAGTGAACCTATTGAAGCAAGTATAACTACAACTCTTATTGCTAAGGATAGTGAAGGTAGCAAAGTGAAAAGAGTAATAGCGAGAGCTACCAGTGACTTGCACGAAAAAATGTTAAAAAGAGTAGGTGCAGATAAAGTTGTTTTCCCATCTAGGATGCAAGGAGAAAGATTAGGTTTAGAACTAGTAAGACCAAACCTGATCGAAAGATTGGAACTAGATAATCAAACTGGTATAGATGAAATAACTGTTCCAGAGGAATTTATTGGAAGATCTTTAAGAGATTTAAATTTGAGGAAAAATTATTTAGTAAATGTTCTTGCTGCAGGACCTGCTGAAGAGTTAACAGTTAATCCTCCAGCAAAATATATTTTGGAAAGAGGAAATATTTTGGTAGTCATGGGTAAAACTGTAGATTTACAGAAATTGCCTCAAAATTAATTATTTTTAATCAGATTTTTTATAGTATCTAATCCTTTGAGGAGCTCTTTTTAATCTTCTTACGGTTTGTTTTTCAAGTTCATCTCTAAATTTATCAGTATTTAAATTATTTTCTGAAACAGGTGATTTAGTTTCTTTTTCGAAATATTTTTTTATACCCTCTTGTATTAACACTTTTGCCATATTACTTACTGTTCTAGATTCATTATCGGCCAAAATAGTTAATTGCTCACATATTAATTCTGGAAGAACCACTTGAATTCTAGGGGATTTAGGCTTGCCATTAGTTGAGTTTTGGCGGGTAGCCATGAGTCAAAGTTGATAACTGTTACTTATTAGTATACACTGTTAGTCAAGGATACTATCTTTGTGTATATTATTAGTAAGGAAATTTATGTCCGTATCAATTAATTGTTTTATTGTCCCATGAAAAATTCAAGAAAAATTGATTCTCCTAAAAGGTCGATAATTGATAAACCGAAAAAAAGATTAGTCAATTCTGATTCTCACGATAACGAAAATAGTGATGTTTTGGTATCAGCTGTAATTAGTCCATATTTATTAACTCATCTTCACCATATTCTTCAGCAGTCTGAGTATTATGCCCAAAAAGATGGTAGAAAATCTCACGCAGCTAACTTTGCGAAACTAAGAAAAGTTTTATGTCTAGACGCAAGAAGTATGGCGGATGCCTCTGCAAAAGAGATAAAAGATGTGGATAATGATTTATCTAATAATAAATATAATGAACAAAATGTAGCTTGAAGTAATAATCTATTTATAAATAGATTTTAAAACCATGTCCAGTAATGCTGAAAAGCTCTATAAGTTAATAGCCAACGATTCCAAAAAGAAACAAATTCTGTTTATGACAGCCTTAACTAATCCCAAAAAAGCCCTAGATAAAATATGCGAAATTGGTAACGACTTAAATATGTCTGTGACTAAAGAAGAGGTTATTGAATATTTGAGTACTATTGATGATGAGGCAACTAAAATGTGGTTAATCAAGGCTCGAGGAGGTCTTTAGGAAAAGGTTTCGAATAATTATCATTTTGATTAGGAATAGGTTTTATTCTTTTGTTGTAGCCACCTCCACCAGCCAAAGTCCAAAAAAACCAATAACTTGGAATTGCAAGAGCTGCAGCTATGAAAATCACTACAATTTGTTCTATTCTTTTCATAATTTAATATTATTCCACAAAATATTTTTTAGTAAATAAGCCACAGATTTTGTAAATTCTATTTTTAAAACAGTGATTAGATTTGAAGGTGTAAGCAAAATTTATTCTACAGATGTTGTTTTAAAAAATATTAGTTGGGAAATTAAGAAAGGAGAAAAAGTTGGCTTAGTTGGTTCTAATGGTGCAGGTAAATCAACCCAATTTAAGATTTTAATTGGAGAGGAAGAGCAAACAAGTGGAACGATTATTAAAGAGGGAAATCCTAAAATTGCCCATTTAAAGCAAGAGTTTGATTGTAATTTGAATTTTTCAGTAAGACAGGAATTAGAAAGTTCTTTTAAAGATATACAAATTGTTGCCATTAAACTTTTAGAAATTGAGAATAAAATGAAATCGTTGGATATAAAAAAAAATTCCGATGAACTTGAAATATTTGTAAATCAACTCGCAAAATATCAAGCAAAATTTGAAGCTTTAGGTGGTTATAAAATGCAATCTGATGTAGAAAAAATATTACCAAAATTAGGCTTTTCTATAGAAGATGCTGATAAATTAGTTGGCAATTTCTCAGGTGGATGGCAGATGAAAGTTGCACTTGGAAAAATAATCTTACAAAAACCTGATTTACTTTTACTGGATGAACCAACCAATCATTTAGATTTAGAAACTATTTTTTGGTTGGAAGAATATCTATTATCGCTTAAAATTGCTGTTGTTATAATCAGCCATGATAGATATTTCTTAGATAAATTATGTAAAAAAATAATTTTTGTAGATAGAGGAACATCTGAAACATATAATGGGAACTATTCTTTTTTTATCGAACAGAAATCTTTGAATGAAGAATCACAAAATAAGTCATATCAATTACAACAAAAAGAAATTGACTTACAGAAGAGGTATATAGATAGATTTAGAGCTAGTGCAACTAGAAGTTCTCAAGCAAAGAGTAGAGAAAAACAATTAAAAAAGATTTCTAAAATTGAGGCTCCCATAGCAAAATCAAAAAGTCCTGTTTTTAATTTTCCAGAGTGCCCTCGCTCAGGAAAATTAGTTCTAAATATCAAAAATTTGTCTCATAGTTTCGAGGATAAAATTCTTTTTTTAGATATTAATTTAAAGATTTCTTCTGGGGAGAAAATAGCAATATTGGGACCTAATGGCTCCGGCAAATCTACATTGCTTAAAATTATTATGAAAAAAATATCTCCTGAAATTGGAGAAATTAATCTTGGTAAACATAATATAATTACTAGCTATTATGAACAGAATCAGGCTGAAGCACTTTCACTTGACGAAAGGGTTATTGATTTAATATGTAATGAGTCTCCAGAATGGTCCCAAAAAAAAGTTAGAACATTTTTAGGGGGTTTTGGCTTTCAAAATGAAACTGTTTTTAAATATATTAAACAACTCAGTGGGGGAGAAAAGGCAAGATTAGCATTGGCGCTCATGATTATTAATCCTAGTAATTTCCTTCTTTTGGACGAACCAACTAATCATTTGGATCTGCAATCTAAAGAAAACTTAGAATTAGCAATTAAAAATTATAAAGGTTCATTATTAATCATTTCTCATGATCGGTATTTTATTTCAAAGGTTGCAAATAGAATTATTGAAATTAAAGATTCAAAGTTGTTTTCATATGATGGTAATTATGAATATTTTTTAGAAAAAACTCGAAGCCAAAAAATTTGATTACTTTTAATAAAATTTACAATTGGCTAAGTAAGATCACTCATTTATCTTTACATAGTTTACCGTCCTTGATTAATCTTAAAAATACAAAAACAGGTTTTAATAATTGAAATGAAAAATTACGATTTCCAAGAAAAACATTTTCAAATTTCTGATCCTATTGAAAGTTATTTTGAATGTATTACTTCCTGCGATATAAGGGATGGTATTTGTATTTCTAGGTGTGTGGAATTACTTAAAGAGAATAATGATTGAAACTTTTAGTAATTTTGTAAATTTGTGATATCAGTTGGTTTTAAACTTAATTTAATAAATTTATTTCTACGCTTTAATAATATATTTATTTGTTTTTTAATACCATTTTTACTTATTTGGTTAATAACGTCTGAAGCGGTTTCAATATCTTTATTACCAACTTTTATGATGATGTCATTTACTGTAATTCCACTCTTTTCAGCTGGACTATTAGGTACAACAGAACCAACTTTTACGATTTTTTTATTTGTTTCAAAATTAGTTTCATCTATTAAGCTTATCCCAATCATAGGATGTATTGCTTTTCCGTAATTTATTAGTTGATAAGCAATTTCTTTAGCTTTATTTATTGGGATTGCGAAACTTAGACCCGCTCCTGGACCTGATCTGATTAAGGTATTAATGCCAATTACTTCTCCATTGACATTCAAGAGTGGACCTCCAGAATTTCCAGGATTAATGGCAGCATCTGTTTGAATCAGTTCAAGTTTTTTATCGTATATTCCTAATTGAGTGACATTTCTTTTTAGATTGCTAATAATGCCAAGTGTAACTGTGTTTTCAAGTCCGAATGGATTCCCAACTGCAATTGCCCAATCACCAACTTTAATTTTTGATGAATCGCCAAATGGTGCTTTTGGCCAAGGTCCTTTTCCTTCAATTTTAAGAACAGCTAAATCAGTAAAAACGTCTTGACCTATTAGTTTTGCTTTTAATTTTTTGCCGTTGGTTAAACCAACAATTACATTATCCGATCCACTCACCACATGAGCGTTAGTCATTACAAGTCCGTCTGCAAAAATAAATCCACTTCCTTGGTTTTGCTCAATCCTTGGTTGATTTTCGTTGTATAAATCTAGACCAAAAAATCTTTCAAAATATGGGTCTAGAAATAGTTGAGAATTTCTTGGTAATTTTCTTTTTTTTATATATCTTTGTGTATCAATTGTTACTACAGAAGAACCAGTTCGTTCTACAGCTTTAGTTATAAAAGATTTATTTGAATAAAGATTAACTTGATTAAATTTTGTTTTAGTTAATGGCTGGGAAATTATATTTGCTGGGCAAAATAAACCAATAGTAATTGCTGAAGAGAATAATAATTGGTTGTATTTTTTCAATTTTGTTTGTCTTATGTTCTTCCAATACATTAAATACATATCTTCAATGTACTTTTAATATAACTACTAAAAAAATAAATTTATCCTAAAGAGTATTTATAAACTTAAAATAGCTAATTTTCTTTTTTTCGGGCTATGATAATAAATATATCTTTTTGATTTATAAGTGTAATGTCATTACTATTTCCAATTTTATACTCTGCAGCATTAACATATCTAGTCTGGAAAGCTTTTAAAGTTATGTCTAATGGTTGGAATATATCTGGTTCAGAAAGAAAACGTTACAGTAATTATAGTTTTAAACAAAAAAACTACACAATACATCCAGAACTTTTAGATAAATCAGGCAACATAACAGAAGAGGAGTTATTAACAGTAAGATTTTCAAATGATAATGACTCTTCCCTTGAAGAAAAGGGTTCAACTACTGATTAATCGAATCAAATTTTAAGGAAGAAAATTGGAATTAAGAACTAAAATTGTCTCAGCGGTCATAAGATCTCTTAAGTTACCACCAAGGTTTCGTTTAAAAATGGTTAAGGAAGATCCTGTTAGGCTTGAACTAAGTCTTACTCCTTCTTACGGTAAAAATCCAGTTATTGTTGGTTTAGTAGAGTCTTTAGACCTAGTTGCGCGAAGAGATCGAGAGGGCAGATTACCCAGAGACCTACAAGGAACTTGGGATTGGACAGTAAGGCATGGTAAGGTCACTACTGGAGGATGGAATCCTATGCTAAAAGAAGCATTGCAAACAATGTTTGATACAGGATTGCCAGCTATTGTATATGAGGAATTAACTGGAGATGAATATCGACCAGTAGATGGTGTTAGACATATTAAATAAATAATTTATGATTTATCATAAATTCTTCCTTAAAACGTTAAAATAAATTGATAGATAATTTAGCTAATTATGAATGATGAAAATCAACAAAGATTTGGCTTTGTAAATTTTGCTGAAACCTGGAATGGTCGTATGGCTATGATGGGTATTTTGATTGGTCTTGGCACTGAATTAATTACTGGACAAAGTATTCTTCGACAAATTGGAATAGGTTAAATTTTTATTTTACTTCTTCAGCCTTTACTTCAATGGTACTCTCGCTAGGCTTTTTATCTGATTGATTTTTTTTATTAATACCCTCTAAGTCTGCTCCACAGTTGATGCAGGTGGCATTTTCACCAAAAGATAATGCACCACAACTACTACATGTATTAATTTTCGACTTGTAAGAATTAAAACCTATATATATTAAAAGTAATAATAAAAGAGGAATTAGAAATAAGAGCAGTATGATATTGCCAAGAAAGCTTATGATAAAGTTAATTCCAAAAATTGGAATAACCAACAGCATTATTAATAAATAAGTAATCAAATTTTTATTAGCTTTAAGAAAATAGTACATTGAAGTTTTTAAAATCTCTTTTGTCTTTTCTTATTTACTAAGGACATACTAGCAATGACAACGCTCCAACACTGTCCAAAATATAGAATAACTCCTAGCAGCCAAACCCATAAAGTGAGGACAAGAAAACCTCCAATAAAGCCATATGCTTGAAACCTTGTACCAAGTGAGAGAATACTTTTACTAACTGCCAAGTTCAATGTAGTTAGGCCAATTCCGATAAGAAAAGATCCAGGTAAAAGTGGTCTCAAAGGAACTTTTCTACTAGGTAAAAGGGCTTGTAATAAAAGAGCCATTAGAGAAAATCCAATTAATGGTATTGCAAATTGACCAACTTGTAATAGGGGCAACTTTAGCAATAAATCAGAAATTAAATTATTTGATTCTGAAAGATTTTCTAATACATTGCTTGGGATCATTCTAAGATTTGCACTAATTTGATCTAATACCATTAAAAATCCTATGAAGAATACTATTAAAAAAGCTTCAACTCGATTTCGCAGGAACCTTGAAGCTTGCTCTCGCCAAGCAGCATTAGCTTTTTTAGAAGGCAGTTCGTCTTCCCATAGTCTATCTGCACCTCTTTGGAGAGATAAATATGCATTTCCTGCTGTAAATAGCAAAAACATAGCTCCTAGAATTCCTGCTCCAAAACCTTGATCAATTAAATTAAATAATGTAGTTTCTACTAATTCAACTACTGAAGGAGGCAAAACTTGAGCCGCAATAGAAATTATTTGTTGATCTAATCCCTCTTGTTTTCCTAGGAACCATGATGCTATTGAAAGAGAAATTAGAAGAATAGGAAAAAATGATTGTAGTGTGTAGTAAGCAAATGCAGCACTTAAGTCGATACAATCAGATCTGCTCCATCTTTCGCAAGCTCCCCATAAACTTTTCAGTATCCATGTTGAGCTGCGCTGCATATTTATTTTCTTCAAATATTTGTCTTAATGTATTTTTTTATTGTATCTAATTAAGAAATTTTTCAAGCAATTATTTCTTTATGATGCAACTATTTCTCCAATATTAAATTACCCCATGGCTTTAATATTTCTTTTTTTTCTAGAGATCTACCAGCAATTAATGGGAAATTAACATCGCTCAAGTTTTGACCTGATACTAAATTCAAAGGATTTGTTTCTAACCATTCTATACAACAATTGAGTTCTTCTAGTAGCAGCCATGCTGCTGCAATATCCCATATCTTAGGGGTTGATTCTATTGCTCCGAAAGTTTGTCCCATAGCTACACTAGTAAGATTTAAACTCGATACACCTAAGAGTCTGATTTTTCCAGGAAATACTGAGTTTGGTTTTTTTTGTAAAATTTTTATTGATCTACTACACAAAGAAACGCATTCACTTTGATGATTATTATGGCTAGGATCTATTTTCTGGTTATTTAACCAAACCCCTTTACCTTTAATGGATACAAACTTTTTTTTCAATGTAGGAATTATTAAAAAAGAGGATTGCGGTTTACCATAAACGAACCTTGCTACTGATATAGACCAGTAAGGAATACCTGCAGCAAAATTTGTTGTCCCATCGAGTGGATCGACGACCCAATAAGCTTTTGAGTTTGGAATTAACTTTTGCCCTTCTTCACTAAGGACGCCCTCACCTGGAGCTATTGAAGCTAAGCCATCTACGATTGTTTTGTCACTCCATAAATCACAACTTGTTAATAATGATCCATCTGCTTTATTGCTGGCATTAATATTTCCAAAATCTTCTTTTTGACGTTTACTTACTAATTCAAATAAAGAATCTAATTCACTTAGTTGCTTATTAGTTAAATTTGGTGGATTCATCTTGGGATATTGCAAATAGATTCTGTTTGCTTAATCGTATTATCGTTATCTAAACAGTTATTACTTATTTCAAGAAAAGTTAATCTTTCTAATTCATCTAAATTCAAATTGTAATTATAAATTGCATTGATATTTTTCGATTTTGCATCACTTAATTCTTTTTGTCTCACTAATATATCCTTTAAAGTTGATATTCCAACATCGTATCTCAGTCTTGCTAGCCTCAAAGACTCTTGTGTAGATAATATTTCTTTTGAAGTTGATAAGATTTTTTCTTCATTTAATTTTAAATTTAAGTAAGCTTTAGTGATATTTGTTTTTAGAACTCTTTTAAGATTGTTAAAAGAATATTCTTCGCCTTTTGCTTGAGATTTTCTTGATTTGTATGATTTTTTGTTTTGACCACCATTAAAAATATTCCATGATAAATTTAAGCTTATTGTATTTGAATAAGAGGAACCATATTCGTTAGGATCTATTTCAATTGCCAGAGAATCACCTTTGGTGAATGCACTTGATAATGAGTTACTGATATATATACTTGGCTTATTTGAATTCAGGAAACTACTTCCCTCATTATCTTTTATTGATTTTTGAAGAGAAATGTTTTTTAAGGAGAGGTTGCTTTCAAGACCATTTTTTATATTTTTATTTAATTTATGATTCCAATAACCCAATAATTTTTGTTCTTTTTTAATTTCGAAATCTTTTTTGAGATTAAGAATTTCTTTAAGTGATATTTTGTCCATTTGATGTTCAATTTTTTTCTCGTAAAGTGCTTGCTTGTCTCTCGACAGTTGAGCATCGGCTTCAAGTACTTCAAATTTTGTTCCGATACCAGCATCTAATTTAGCTTGAGCATTTTCTAGACTTGTCCTAGATAAATCAAGAGCTGATTTCTTATTGACAATATCCTGAGATGACTTCTGGTATTTATGGTATCTAGTACTAGCTTCTTGTATTAAGTCTTTTCTTTTAATCTCATAATTATTTTCTGCAATTTTTAAGTTCTCTCTGGCTATTTTGATTTCTGGACCTCTCAGCGGATCGATTAAATCCCATCTGATATTAAGTGAGGGGTTAACGGAAAATTGAGAAGTTTTTGTAGTATTTGAATTACTATTATAATTTCGACCAGCAATATATTTCGGCAATCCATTCGCTTGTAAATCTATTGAAGGGTACCTCTTAGCAATTTTGCTTGAAAGATTAAAACTCGAAGCATCTATTAATTCCTTTAAAGATTTAAGTTCATCATTATTATTGATAATGATATTCTTTATTTCCCGATGATCTATGAATATTTTATCTTCATTAATTCGTATAATTTCATCAATAAAATTATTGTTTTCGCTTAGTAGGGATTGTTGAAAAGTAACAAAGAAACTTAATGGTAGAAATAAAGTTGTATTTATTATCTTTCTAATCATCATTTAGAATTTTTTACTGCTGGTTATCCCAATTAGATTATTAATAATATCATTTGAATCATCTAGAACGTGAATTTTGGTATTTAATTGCTTTGCTACCTCTTTAATATTTTTGTCATCTAAAAATAAATCAGTATTAAGTTTTAACATAATAGATGGTATGTAAACAGCTTCTCCTAAATCCTTATTTTTCAGCCCTTGAATTAGATCTTCTCCAGTAAGGAGACCTGTAACAACTTGATCTTGACCCCAATAAATACTTGGTAAACCATATAAATTAATTGTTAATCCATCAATTAAGTTTAATTTCTTAACTGTAGGAATAAGGGCTTCATAAACTAATTTACCAACAATCCAACTAACTTTTTTTGGCTTTTTTACTTTTTTGGGTAGGTTTTGAGTCTTCTCTCTTAATGTTTCTAGAAAGTTTCTAATAGTCCCAACTCCATTAGATTCTTGTGGCATATTTTCGTAGGTTTTGTAACTAGGTAAATTTGTACCAGCAATTAAGTACCATTCGTCTGCTAGCCAACAAAAACGAGTCCCAAGAGTATTTTGTAGAGAGGCTTGAATTCTCTCTACTTGTTTAATAGTTTTTTCTGCGTATTCTGGGCTTATTGATTTCAATCCATCATTTTCAGGTCTAAATTTTGTAAGTCCTACAGGAACTATTGCAACTGAAAGTACTGTCTGAGAAGTTTTTTTGTAGAATTTAGCAAGTTCCAAAATTGATTTCTCAAGAATATCCCCATCATTTATATCTGGACAAACAACAATTTGAGCATGTATTTGAATAGAGTTTTTTTCAAACCACGAAATTTGATCAAGTATCACGCCTGCTTTTTTATTTTTTAATAATTTTTCTCTTGTGGCGGGATCGGTAGCATGTACTGAAATAAAAAGTGGGGATAGTTTTTGCATAGCAATTCTTTCCCAGTCTTCTTTTTTTAAATTAGTAAGAGTTAGATAAGAGCCATATAGGAAACTTAATCTATAATCATCATCTTTTATATAAAGACTTTTTCTTTTGCCACTTGGCTGTTGATCAATAAAACAAAATGGACATCTATTATTACATTGCTTGATTGAATCAAATAATGCATCTTTAAAATTTATACCTAAATTAACGTCTTGATCTTTTTCAATATTTATATTGTGAATTTCATGATTTTTATCTAAAACTGATATGTCTAAAATTTCTTCACTAATTAGAATGTGATAATCAATTAAATCTCTTGGTTTTTTCCCATTAATACTAATAATTGAATCACCTGATTCAAATCCTATTTCTTGAGCAATGGAATTAGCTTCAATACTTTCAATTTCTGCAGGGTTAATTCTATAAGTAATATTAGGAACCAAAAGATCATTGGGATCTTCTGTGTAATTAATTTCTTGCCACACAATTTAAGACCAAATACTCTTATTTATATTTATTCTAAACTTATATATGACTCAAAGTGTATTAAATACTTTTAAAAAACTAAATATAGGTATGAAATTATGGGCCTTTAATTTATTAAAATATGGCATTCGCAGTTTTCTAAAACACTATTTAGATTAATTAAAATAAACTTTTTCATTGAAAGAATTAATTACAAAAAATTTAGAAGTAAAAGATAAATTCAACTATGAATCTCATAAGAAAGTTGATTCATACGAAAATAGTTTTTTATCAAACCCTATATCTTTAAGATTGTGGTCTTCTTTTTTTGTAATTTTACCTATTTTTGTTCAAGCCCCTTGGGTGAGATTTGAACCAATAAGTGCTCTTTGTTTTACTTTTGTTATTATCTTAGTTGCAATTGTTTTGAATCAGAAAGGATCAAATAAGTTTTTTATTGTAAGTTCATTATTACTTGGTGTATCAGGTAGTTGGCTCGGTGGATGTTTGTTCTGGGGATGGTTAAGCCCATTTCCTATCCTACACATACCTGTTGAAGCTGTAGTTCTCCCATTAGCTTTCGTTGGATTTGGTACTAAGTGGAAAATAGGTTCAAGTTTTTATATCTCTTCTTTATTTGGAACTGCAGTTACTGATATTACAATATTTTTAATCGGAATCATGGATCAATGGAGACAGGTTATTACAGCAGATTCTGAAACTGCACCCCAAATTCTCCAAAAAACCTCAGAGAATCTTATCCAAATAAAGTCACTATCTATTATTATTTTTGTTGCTCTTATACTTTGGTTTATTTCAAAAGAAATTTTAGATTCTGCCACAATTAATACTACTAATGGCAAAGCACTTTTAGTTTCTAGTTATGTAATTCAAACGACATTGATTGTTGATGGTATTTTTATTGTTTTAGCAATTCTGCAACCAACTTTTAGTGGATTGGTTTAATGTTAAGGCCTCCATTTTCGCAAGAACTAATTCCATTAAATAATTGGGATGTAATCGTTATAGGCGCTGGAGCTGCTGGCCTTATGACTTGTCTTGAATTACCTGCAAATTTAAAAGTTCTGCTTTTAAATAGGAATACTAGCAAGATATCTTCTAGTAGATGGGCTCAAGGAGGCATCGCATCTGTTGTTAGACCAGATGATTCATTCGATCTTCACGCAGATGATACTTTAAAAGCAGGTGATGGACTATGTGATTTCAAAGCTGTAGAAATGCTGGTTAAAGATGCTCCAGGTTGTGTAGAAAGGTTGCAGAATTTAGGGATGATTTTTGATCAAAGTTCTGATCAATTAGCTACTACCTTGGAAGCAGCCCATTCACGAAGAAGAGTCTTACATGTTAAAGATCGTACTGGACGAGCATTAGTTGAAGTTTTAGAAGATCATATCGAAAATAAAACAAATATTCTTCACTGCAGGGGTGTAAGAGTAACTGAACTTCTAATTGAAAATGAAGAATGCAGAGGAGTTCAGGTTCTTGATGGAGCAAATTTATATTGGATTCAATCTAGAGCTGTTGTTTTGGCTACAGGTGGTGGTGGTCACTTATTTACTAATACAACAAATCCTGCTCAATCCTCTGGTGAAGGGATTGCTCTTGCATGGAAAGCAGGCGCTGCTATCGAAGATTTAGAGTTTGTGCAATTTCATCCAACCGCTTTAAAATTTTATGGTGCACCTTGCTTCTTAATATCTGAGGCACTTAGAGGGGAAGGGGCGATTTTAGTTGATAAAAATGGTCAAAGTCCAGTTAACAATCTTGAAAATCGTGATCTAGCTACTAGAGATCAGGTAAGTAGAGCAATTATGAAAAATATGCATGAAAATAATGTAGATCACGTTGGCTTAGATCTTCGGTATATTGACCCTGAAAAAATTGTAGAGCGCTTCCCTACGATCTTAAGTCGATGTCAGGATTACGGGGTTAACCCTTTAAATGAGGTTATTCCTGTAGCCCCTGCAGCTCATTATTGGATGGGAGGTGTAAAAACCGATTTAAATGCT
The DNA here is from genome assembly GCA_003214215.1 of Prochlorococcus sp. AG-418-G18. Taxonomy (GTDB): domain Bacteria; phylum Cyanobacteriota; class Cyanobacteriia; order PCC-6307; family Cyanobiaceae; genus Prochlorococcus_A. The sequence continues at coordinate 43,356 of QCLX01000003.1, forward strand.
TCTTCTACACTTAAAGGTTTATATGCCGTTGGAGAAGTTGCATCTACTGGCGTGCATGGTGCTAATAGATTGGCAAGTAATTCACTGATGGAGTGTCTTGTTTTCGCAAGAAAAATGTCTTCAATTGTTTTGAATGAACCTTGTAAATTTGAAAAATTTGATAGATCATTCCAAGAGTTTGATATTCAAGATCCAAAAGAAAATCAAATTTCTAGAATTGCTGAAAAAATTGATGAACTAAGAAAACTATGTTGGTTAAATTTAGGAGTATCTCGAAATAAGGTAAATATGAGTAAATTTTTAAATTACATTCAAAATGATATAGATAAATTACATAAAAATGATTTACTAAATAGTCTTGAAAAAATAAAATTTGATCAAAAAATAAAACTTAGTGAACGGAATAGAAGAACATTAAATCTTTTACTTGATTTAAAGAATAGACAAACAACTACAATAACTTTATTAAAAGCTTGTCTATTTAGAGAAGAAAGTAGAGGAGGGCATTACAGAGATGATTTCCCTGATAAAGAGAAAAATTGGGAATGCCATACTAGACAACAGTTAGATCAAAAAATTAAAAAAAGATTTATTAAAAATTAAGATCTCCCTGATAGTCGGTTTTTGTTGCTAATTCATTCAAGTCATGTGTACCACTAATTATTTCTCCATTTATTTCCCAAGAAGGAAATCCACTGATTCCTTTCGTTTGGCATAGCTCATACTCATTATCTTTACCATCTTTAGCACATTCAACTACTTTTAATTCTTTCACTGCTTCCTTACCAAATAATTGTTTCTGATCGTGGCAATGCGGGCACCAGTATGCACTATACATAACAATATTGTTTTCACTTAAAAATTTTGCAAACTTTACCTTTTGGGGAGAGCTTGAAGTGGTAATTATTGGCGACACATTTTCAGTAGGGCCTGCAACATCAATAGCATTAGAGGGGTCAATGTTTGTTGACCAAATTAGGCCTCCTAGCAGGACACTAATGGCTACAATGAAACCTCTAAAAAGCATGGGTTCTCTACTTTCAAACTTTGCTCCAATCATAGAAATTATAAAGATAGAAAACGACAAAATTGCTGAAAGTATACAAAAAAAGCAATATGCTTGAATCTTAAAAAACATTATATTTATCAATAAAAAGCTAAATGTTGATGACGCACAAGAAATTAGAAATACTAACCACCACAAAAACTTATTTAATTTTTCTTTTGGGGAAATTAAATTAAGCGAAAGTATTATTGTGATAACTAATATTGATAAATACGTTATAAATCCAGCTAATGAGAGAGGTATATTAACTTGATTATTTTCAAATAAAGTACCCCAAGGACTATTTAAAACTGTTTCACAACCATTTTCTATCCCTGGGCATGAAAGCGAAGTAAATAATCCCCAGTTTTTTAAAGTAATCGAACCTGTATCAACTATGCCTATAGTGCTGAGAATTGCGATTATGATTTTTGGCCATTTCAAATCTTTTTTATTTTTTCTGTTTAAAGTTTTAAGGGCCATACAAAATGAAAGTTTGTTATTTACATTATCTATCCTAATATTATCTTGGCATGAGAGTTATATACGAAATGCTTTTTAAATCTTTTAATTCTTACTTTTCAAGTTGTGAAACAAAATAGTCTCAATGTAAAAGAAAAAACACTATCTAAGATTGCATTCAGTCATGTTGGTTGTGAGAAAAATCTTGTTGATACTGAACATATGCAAGGCTTATTAGAGAAAGAGGGTTATGAAGTTGACAGCAATATAAATGATGCAAATGTTGTAGTTGTAAATACTTGCAGTTTTATTGAAACAGCTAGAGAAGAATCTATTAGAAAAATTCTAGAATATACCAATCAAGGAAAGGAAGTAATTGTTACAGGCTGTATGGCTCAGCATTTTAAAGATGAACTTCTAAAAGAAATACCTGAAATAAAAGCTTTGGTTGGAACAGGAGATTATCAAAAGATAGCTAAGGTTTTGAATAGAGTGGAAAAAGGAGAAATCGTTAATGAAGTTTCAAAAATACCGGAATTTATTGCTGATGAGGAAATACCTCGTTATGTAGATAAAAAAAAGTTTGTTGCTTATCTTCGTATTGCTGAGGGTTGTGATTATAAATGTGCTTTTTGCATTATTCCTAAGTTGAGAGGTCCTCAAAGAAGTAGAACAATAGAATCTATAGTTTCAGAAGCTAAAAGTCTTGCAAGACAGGGTATTCAAGAAATCATATTAATTAGTCAAATAACAACTAATTATGGTCAAGATATTTATGGAAAACCATCATTAGCCAAACTTTTGGATGAGCTTTCTAAAGTTCCAATTCCTTGGATAAGGATACATTATGCTTATCCAACTGGTTTAACTGATGAAGTTATTAGTGCTTTTAGAAATTCAAAGAATATTGTGCCTTACTTTGATTTGCCACTTCAGCATAGTCATCCAGATGTGTTGAAGAGTATGAATAGACCTTGGCAGGCTTCTTTGAATGAATCAATTTTGGAGAAAATTAGAGAAGAAATTCCATCTGCTGTATTAAGAACTAGTCTCATTGTTGGTTTTCCAGGAGAAAAAAAAGAACATTTTGAACATCTTCTAGAATTTTTGGATAGACACAAATTTGATCATGTGGGAGTGTTTATTTTTTCTCCTGAGGAAGGAACTACAGCTTTTCATTTGCCAAATAAAGTATCCCCAGAGGTCGCAGAGGCAAGAAAAGATAACGTTATTTCAGTTCAACAAAATATCTCTAAAGTTAAAAATCAGACATATGTTGGTTCAAAAATGAAGATTTTGATAGAAAAAATATCAGATAATAACGAACTAATAGGTCGGTCCTTCAATTTCGCACCTGAAATTGACGGAAATGTAATTTTATCTGTTAAAGATAAAATTGATTTGAAAAATTATATTGGTAAATTTGTTGAAGCAAATATTGCTTTTGCGGATGAATATGATTTGTATGGAAAGTATATAAAAATTTTGTAGTTTTTTTAAATTAATTTAACTGCTCTTAAGAGCTTATCTAATGCGAAAGCAGCTCCAAAACCAAAACCAATAAATGCTAAATAAAAAATGATGTTCATTAATTTTTTTACTTTTATTTAATTTAACATCAGATGAAAAGATTAGATTTTTTCGTTTAATTTCTTAATCTTGGATATATGGTAATCTTTTGAATAAACATTCTTCTGCTTTTTGTAGTTCCCGGCCTAAATATAGGGCATGGTCAAATCTGGTTATTAAGTCATTTCTTTTTTCAGTGATCATTATTCCAAGTTGTTTCGCACTAATACCTTTAAAAACTTCATTACTAACTCTTGTATTTTGAGAGTCGCATTTAATTGGTTCATTTGTTTCTGGATCAAGCGCATATCCGTCATCATTAATATTATTTAGAAAGTGCTCTAAAATTATTTTATTTTCTTCTAAATCTACTTTGATAATAAAATAACCGTTTGGATCTAAATCTATATAACGGTTAGATAGGTTATTATCAATCATTGTTTTTTCATCGAAACTTTTCTTAGAATCCATTCTTAGAAGTTAATAAAAAACTATATTACTAATATAATCTTTGGTAAACCCGAATAATTTTTTTATTTAAAGGGTATAGATTTATTTTCAAAATCAATTTCCATCTCGGTTTGTTTATTCACTTCATTTAGCCAAGGATAAATTATATTTTCCATATTTTTGTCAAACCACTTATGCATACTAACGGTGCTTTTTGCAAAAAAACCTCTCCGTCTTTTATGTTTACCACCCGCTCCAGGATCAAACAAATGGATACTATTTTTTATTGCCCATTCAATTGGCTGGTAATAGCATAATTCAAAATGTAAATTAGATATTTCTTCTTGACTACCCCAATATCTACCCCATAAGTTGTTTTGATTTTTAACGCACATCGACATAGCAAAAATTTCATTTGAATCATGTTTTGATGCAGTAAAAAGTAAAAGATTTTTTTTATTATCAACCAGTGTTTCGAAAAATGTAGATGTTAGATATTTACTTCCCCAAACTCCCCACCTCGAACAATGCTGTTCATAAAAATTATGCATTTTTTTGAGGATTTCTTGGTTGATATCATCTTCATTAAAAATTTCTACTTTAATGTCTTGTTTAGTAATTGATTTCCTCTCTTTTTTAATATTTTTTCTCTGATTAGAGTTAAATCTAGATAGAAAATCGTCGAATGTTTTTTCTCCATTACTCCTCCATTCACTGCTGGAGTTTATCCATTCATAGTATCCCAAAGATTTAAGATGGTTGCCCCAGCTTTCATCAATATATAAAAAATTACAACTTAGGATTTTGTTTGTAATCGCAAAGCTTTCGATATGGTTTATAAGTAAATTTGTAATTTCTTTCTTGTCTTTATTTTTTTTATAAAGAAATTGATATCCATTTACAGGACTATAAGGACTCATTCCAATTAATTTAGGATAATAATTTAAATTCAGCTCTTGAGCCAATCTTGCAAATGATTGGTCAAAAATGAATTCTCCATAGCTATGATTTTTTAAAAAAAGTGGGGCAATTCCTAGTATTTCTTCATTTTTATAAGCAACAAAATATAGAGGCTGCCAACCAGTTTCTCTTGAAACACTTTTAGAAATCTCAAGGTTTTTAATCCAAGTCCATTCATAAAATGGATTATTAATTTCATTTGCTAATTCATTCCATATCTCCTTGGAGATTTCCTTAATTGACAGTTTGACTTCAACTTTATGTATTTTTTGGTTCATTTATTATTGAAACTATTTCAAATCTTTTTGTAATGAATATGGATTTCATTATTCATTAAATTTTTAATTGATTTTATTTTCCATAGCCTTTTGAGATTAAAAATCGCATTTGTTTGTTCTGGAGGGATCCATGTATATCTACCTCCAATAATTCGTGGAATTATTGTAATTTTTATATCTGTTATTAGATCCTCTTTTATAAATGAATTGATAAGTTTTGCACCTCCTAAAAGAGCTAAATCATTTATCCCTTGTTTTTTAAGTGAAATTAAAGTTTTTTTCCATGAATCTTCGAAAAAGAGTTCTTTCTCGAATTCATTATTCGACGAATTATCAACTTTACTTGAGCTTATTAGCCATCTTCTAATTGGTTGACCAAAGTATTTCCAATTACTGTTAAATTTTTTGCTATTTGAAGCAACTATAGAAATTGGCTGGCTTTTTGATATATTTACTTCGTCATTATCAGTGAGATTTTTAACTAGGTAGGTTGATTGATGAGCTATTAAAGTACCTAAACCAAAAATGGTGGCGTCAACCATTGATAAGTTTTGATTTAATATTTTCTTATCTTCATCGCTTCCAAGATGCGATTCTCCACCTCCAGGAAATGCAATTCTCCCATCAAGACTTGATGCTATAACAATTGTTACTCTTGGGATATTCAAGTTTGCGTGACTAAACTATTTTCCAATTTCAACTTCAAAGAATTGGTTAACTTTTGATCAACATAAATTTCTGCAGCATTATTTGGACTCTCCTGGAGTCTTATTTTGTGTAATGTTGCACCAAGATTATGTATTGGTTTTTTAAGAATATCAGAAATATATAAAGCTATATTTTCAGCAGTTGGAACACAATTATGGAAAAATTCGATGTCTTTATTAAGAAAAGTATGATCTAGTTGTTCAACAACTAAATCGTCAATTATCTCTTGGAGGGCAGATAAGTCGCAAACCATTCCTGTTCTTTTATCAATGTCTCCTTTTACAGTTATATCGACAAGATAGTTATGACCATGTCCATTAACTCTGGCACATTTCCCATAGATTTTTTTATTTTCATCAAAGGATATCTCTTCTTTTGCAAGTCTATGAGCGGCTGCAAAATGAGTTTGTACTGTTAAAAATGCTTCCATGTTTTTTCCAAAATAATCTGCCCATAAATTTGGGTTTTCATAAAGTCTTAGACTTGTGAGAGGTAAATCATCCTTCAGACGACTCCAAATGACCTTTACTAATGCTTCAGTTGTGGGAAGTATACCCTCTTGATCATTAACATTAAATTCAGGCCAGACTTCATTTAAAAAACGAAAATCTAATTGTCCAGTAACCTTATCTTTAATAGAGTGTTTTACATCAGAGAGATTAAGTACCATTCCATCAGAGTCTAGTTCACCACCCATTGAAACAATAAGTTCATAATTATGACCATGACCTGGTGCAATACTGCACTTTCCAAAAAGAGATAAATTTTCTTCTGGGCTTTTTTCAGGAAGCCAATAACGGTGACTAGAACTAAAGCAGGCACGTCGAGTTATGACGCATTCACGTCCTTTTCCATGAGATGGTTTGGATTGTGTAGAAGTCATACCTGTCTGCGATAATACTATCTTAAGGTTTTAAATACGCTTTTGTCTTTATGGAACAATCCATTATCGAAAAAACAGTTCATGCTATTAAGGGCAGAAGCATATTTTTAATAGGAATGATGGGTTCTGGTAAGTCACAAACTGGTTTGAAGCTGGCTGAATTATTGAAGTATAAATATATTGATTTAGATTCATTAATAGAGAAGTTGGCAAAAAAATCTATCAATCAAATTTTTAAGGATGAAGGAGAAGATAATTTCCGCGAATTAGAAGCAAACTGCCTTAAGGAAACTATCAAAATTCCTTCATTAGTAATCTCAACCGGGGGAGGAATAGTTACCAAATCGGAAAACTGGGGAATCTTAAGACAGGGAATAATTGCTTGGATAGATCTCGACAAAGATATAGCAATTGAAAGATTGAAAAATGAAATTGAAAATAGGCCACTTCTTCAGGGAAAGAATCTAAATGAACTATATATGAGCATTTTTCAATCTAGAGAAAATTTTTATTCTCAAGCAGATTTAAGAATTCAAGTAAAAAAAGAAAATATTGAAGAAGTTGCTTTGAAAATAATTAATGCTATTCATAAAGAAATAATCAGTTAATCTGGTTCAATTCTTACTGCAAACCATTTGATAACGTATCCTAATTTTATTTCTAATTCATAAGTGCTTTCCAATAATTCTTCAAAAAATTCCTGATCAGGATCTTCTATATTTTGATATATTGTTTGTGTTTCTGTCTTACTAAGCCAATTCTTCAACCATAAAATTGCTTCTTGCTTTGATACAATTTTTTCCTTTGAATCTGGCTCTAATAATACATAATGATCTGATGCTCTTATTAGTGGATTTGACATAATGAAAATTCTTCTTGGATTAATTCTTTGCTTGATTTTTCAAGGAATTTTTTTAGAAAGTTCTTTTGCTCTAGTAGATTCTAACGTACGAGAGTTTTTGGAAAATCGTGTAAATCAATGGCCAGAATTATATTTGCCAAATTTTAAAGTATCTGATACATCTAAGGATTTAATTTATCCCAAATGGTTTGAGGGGAATTGGCTTGTTACTTCTCAAGATATAGTTAATGATTCAGAAGAGCCAGTTATTTATAAAGTGAATTTCATTAAGAATGATTCAGATTTAATTGTTGGTAATCGTGCAAAAAATTCTGAATCTATTGGAAAAGCAATATTTGGTGACACCTTAATCAAGGTTGTAAATGATCCTCAATCTATTAATAATCAAATTACATATTTAAAAGATGATTTTTATATTGAATCAAGAATTACAGGGAGAAATCAGATCCAAGATGATGATATTTTTTTCGCAGATGAGCTAGTTATACAAACAGCGCATAAGCCAGGTGCTTCAAGGATTAATCAGGTAGAGACCATTAGTAAATTTCAAAAATGTTCCGAAGAAACGTTCGAAGTTGATAATTCAATCAAACCATCAATTTGTGGAGTGCAATATGTTGCTTCTTATGGTTCAAAGGTTGGTGATTATTCTATTCATGCTATAAAAACAAATAAATATAAATTGACCTTTGAATTTATTGAGAGTTAGCACTAAAAAGATATTCTTCTAAGTTGTTCCTCCACATGAAAAGATTTTCTAAATAAGGGTTGTTTATGTATTCTTGGCTCCCTTCTCCTGAAAGAATTGGTCCTGCAGACTTTGGAAATTTAAGAAGGGATAATTGAGCAGCAATTGAAATATCTGCAATTGATAAATTATCTCCAACTAAATATTTTTTGTTAATCAAGGATTTTGATAAAGCTTCCAGTAATTTTTGGAGTTCTAAATTATCTTTAGAAGATAAAACTACATTAGAAATTTTACTAAGATTTTCAAAAGGTAATTTATCAACAATACTTTTAACTGAAGAAGGTATTTCATCTGGAAGTAATGCAGTTCTTAGCTGTGGATTTTCTATTGCAGATTTTATTAAAGCTTTTCTACAAGTTGTAGCCATTGTAGTATCTGCCCAGTCTTCAATAAGTTTGCATTGTGCAAATAATATTGGGTCCTCAGGAAAGAGTGGATTGTTATCATTTTTTTTATCTAAATATTCGCAAATAGTTGAAGAGTCATTAATAACTTGATCGTTACTATCGACTATTACAGGTACTTGTTTTTGACCTGATAATTTAAAGATTTCAAATTGGCCTATTCCAGGTGTTACTTCTTCAACTCGATATTGTAGTTTTTTTGCATGAAGAGCCATTCTTGTTTTTAAACAAAAAGCACTATGCCTAAATTGATATAATGTAATCATGCTGTTTAATGTTTGTTAAAACTTAGCTAAAAAAATCTATTTGTGGAGCTAATGGGCGAATTTTTCTCTAATGTTGCAAGATATCCAAAGTATTTGATATCCATCATTGTTGGAGGCCTTGTTGCTTTGCTTGAACCTTTATTCAAGAATAGATCTAATCCACTCACAATAGTAGGTTTGATATCTTCTGTCTTCAGTGCTTTCATAACTGTTTTTTTTGTCCTGCAAGCGATGACAAACCCAATTAATTTACAACCATAATGCCAAATAATTACCGTCTTGCAAAAGTTTCCTCTCTTTTAAAGAAAGAGATAACCCTTATTTTGCAGAATGATTTGGAAAATGATTTGATTAGAGATCATTTTGTCAATATTTCTAAGATTGATTTATCAGGTGATTTGCAACACTGTAAAATTTATATAACTTCAACTGCTCAAGAAAAAGTGAGGAGTGAGATTGTAGAAAACTTGAATACTGCTAAAAGCTCTATAAGGCATAGTTTAGGAAAAAGAATTGAGATGAGAAGAGTTCCAGAGATAATTTTTAAAGATGATGTTGTTCTTGATAAAGGATTATCAGTCTTGAAACTTCTCGATGAATTAAAAAATAAAAATCAAAATAATAATAATGTTGAGGAAAAGGATGCCAATAGTTGATCTACCTCTTGATCAAAGAAATATAATTATTACTCGATCAAAAGAAGGGATATTGGATATCAAAAGGATATTCACAAGCAAGGGAGCTAATGTATTTGATTTGCCTGCAATAAGTATTGCTGATCCTGATGATTTGAATCCTCTCGATGAAGCATTAAATCAAATAAATGATTTTCATTGGATTATTTTTTCCAGTAGTAATGGGATTAAATTTGTGGATAAAAGACTTAGACACTTTAATAGTTCATTAAAAGAATGTTCTAAAAAAACAAAAATCGCCGTAGTCGGAGAAAAAACCTCAAAAACTCTTGATGATTTTGGGATTAAGGCTGATTTCATACCTCCAGAATTCGTTGCTGAAAGTTTAATTGATAATTTCCCAGTATCTGGTTATGGACTTCGAGTCTTTGTACCAAGAGTTCAAACAGGTGGTAGGGATCTAATTGCAGATAAATTTAGAAAGTCTGGTTCCCGTGTATTTGAGGTTGCTGCATATGAAACTAGATGTCCTAAATCAATTCCCGAAGAAACAATTGATATTATTTCTAATCGAAAAGTAGACGCAATTATTTTCTCAAGCGGTAAAACCGTCGTAAATTCTGCTTTTTTACTAGAAAAAAAATTTGGTAAACAATGGTTAGAATATTTTGATCAAATTAAGTTGTTAACTATTGGACCTCAGACAACAAAAATATGTAACAAGATTTTTGGAAGAGTTGATAGTCAGGCACAAAAATATACTTTTGAAGGACTGCTAGATCTGGCAATAAATATTTTTAGTTAGGAAATTTTTTTGCATAGTTCTTTTCAACTAAATCTTTGAACCTATCAATATTGGCCTGTAATTCATTTGTAACCATTTTGCCTAAGATATTTTCTTCCATAAAACGCGCAATCATTTTAGGTAGCTCATAAGTTATTGCTAAATTTACTGTTGTGATTTGATCACTTTTACTTTCGAAAACTACTGATCCCTCAGTTGGTAAACCTCCTATAGATTTCCATTTAAGTTTGCTTCTTTCGACCCTTTCTGTAATTTGAGCTTTCCATTTAAATCTAAAGCCATTTGCAGCCAAAGTCCATTCTGTTAAATCTGGTAATGTACTAGTCTCTTCATCAATTGTTTTTACAGATTCAATCCAGCTCATCCAAAGTGACATTGAGTCTAAATCGCTCCATGTATTCCAAACATTTTCGAGAGGCGCATTAACGACTGTTATTACGTCATGCTTTAGCCAAGTACCCATGAATCAACTTACTGCAAGATTTTTTGCTAATTCTGCTTTTTTCTCTAAGATTGCAGCAGCAGCCAAATGACCACTCATTGTAGCTCCCTCCATAGAGTCTATGTAATCTTGTTTTGTATAACTACCAGCCATGAAGAAATTAGGTATGGATGTTTTTTGATTAGGTCTGAAAGGTTCCATACCGGGTGACTCTCTATAGAGTGATTGTGGAATTTGTACTACATTACTCCAAAGCAATTTAAGGTTTTTTGAGGATGGAAATAGACGGCGAACCTCTTTATCTATTTCTTTTGTAATTCTTTCTGTAGATCTTCCCATCCATCTATCGCCAGGAGTTAAAACACATTGGAGAAGTGACCCCATATCTTTTTTTCTATAATCTGCTGGACTTGCTAGTGCCAAATCAGCAAAACAACTGAAAGAGGCATCAGCAGAATAAAGAAGATTATCTAGTCCAATTGGTTCATTTCCAGTATTATCTTTTTGCAATTCAGTAACCCAACCGTCATATCTTAATTGAATTGTGGCAACAGCAACAGCTCTAAGTTTTTTTAAACCTTCAAATTCTTTAAATTGATACCATTCTTTTGGAATTATTTTTTTTATTCCAGGAACATCACAGGCAGCTAGAAATTTATCTGCAAACACTGCCTTGATTCCTTCAGGATAAGATATTTTTAATTGATTAACTAAATAAGAGGAAGATTCCTTTTCATAAATGATTTCTTCTACCCTATGGTTAAGATGTATTTTTGCTCCTTTGTTTGTGATGTAGTCGACAATAGGTTGAGTTAACCACTTATGTGGAGAACCTTTTAAAAGATTCAGTTTTGAAGCTTCTGTTTTTGAAGCAAACATCATGAAGATAGTTAGCATACATCTTGCTGAAATATCATTGCAATTAATGAAACCTAAAGCATATGCGATAGGATCCCACATTCTTTCTAAGCTTTTTTCACTTCCACCATGGTTTAAAAACCATTCTTTAAAACTAATTCTATCTAGATCTCTAATTATTTTCATTGCGCCTTCGTAGTCTATCAATCCTCTAACTATTGGGCTTGTACCTAAAGCTAGAGCATTTCTAAACTTATCTACCCAACTAAGTTGTTCGGTGGTAAAAAAAGCTTTAAGTCCGTTAAATGGAGCACCTAAAGGGAATCTGAAGTCTAACGATTTTAAATTACCACCATTATTGATAAATAGATGAGTATGATCTTTCGGGAGTAAATTGTCTAGAGCTCCCACTTTTTTCATTAATTTAAAAAGATTTGCATAATTGTAAAAAAATACATGTAAACCCATTTCTATGTGGTTGCCATCCTTATCTTCCCAACTTCCTACTTTACCTCCCCAAAATGATCTGCTCTCATAAATTTCTACTTCATGGCCTTCATCAACTAAATTGACTGCTGCTGTAAGTCCAGCTAATCCAGAACCAACTATTGCAATTTTCACTTTTTCTTAGAATTATAACAAATCAAGTTTGGATAACGTTTGTTCTATGCATCCTATCGATTAAGTTTTTATATTATAAATAGTAGAAATCCCTTGTTTATGGAAAATGTAGAAGTTAAACAGGAAATTAAAAATTCTGATGATGGCAAAGGTATCTTAATTACGAATGATGCTATAGAACAAATTTCAAATTTATTGAAGGGACAAAGTGATAAAAAAGCACTTAGGGTAGGGGTAAGATCTGGCGGTTGTAGTGGGATGAGTTATACGATGGATTTTATAGGAACTGATGAAATAAATCCCGATGATAAAGTTTATGATTATTCATTAAAAGCAGATCAAATCTTTCAAGTTGTTTGTGATCCCAAAAGTCTTTTATATATTTATGGAATGCAGTTAGATTTTAGTAAGGAATTAATTGGAGGCGGCTTTAATTTTGTAAATCCTAATGCCTCTCAAACTTGCGGTTGTGGAAGCTCTTTTGCAGTTTAATAAATAATGAATAACGAAATTAATCCCATCGAAGAGGATTTTAATGCAGCTTTATCAAGATATAAAGCAGGGCAAGATTTAATTCCAATCGTTCAAGATTTTCAAAAAATTATACAGCAAATTCCAAATCATTTTGCTGCTTGGACTTGTTTATCATGGCTTCAATTACTTTTGAAAAACAATGAAGAAGCTTTGTCAGCTGCAAGACAAGCTGTTCGATTAAATCAGCAAGATCCACAAGCAAGAATGAATTTGTCTTTAGCTCTTTTGGCTACCAATAATAAAGGTGTTAGGGATCATATTGAGTTAATAAAAAAAATGTCTACGATGATGCCAGATGTGAAAAGTGAGTTGAAAGAATCTGTTGAAGACGGATTAAGTAGATATCCAGATTGGCCTGAGTTAACCAAAGTAAAAAAATGGTTGGAATTTTAAATTGTTTAAGATTTTAATTTTAAGTAATGGGCATGGAGAAGATCTATCTGGCAGTCTAATAGCTAAACAATTCGTAAAAAGTGGTTATTCTGTTGATGCTTTGCCAATTGTTGGTATGGGAAACCATTACGAAAAAGAAAAAATTAAGATTATCGGTAAAACTAAGGAATTTAGAACTGGAGGAATTGGTTATAATTCTTTTAAGGGAAGACTTACTGAGATATTAGGAGGAGAAATATTTTATCTTCTAAAAAGATTATATTTAACTTTTAAAATAAGAAAAAAATATGATTATTTTTTTGTAGTTGGAGATATTGTGCCAGTTTTTTTTGCATGGGTTTGTAATAAAGATTTTTTTACATATCTAGTTGCTTATTCCAGCCATTATGAAGGGAAGTTGAAATTACCATGGCCTTCTAAATTTTTCTTGCTCTCACAAAAAGCAAAAAAAATATATACGAGAGATTCCCTTACAGCTAATGATTTAACATTGCAATTAAAAAAGAAAGTGTCTTTTTTAGGTAACCCATTTATGGATAAGTTTTTTCCTAGAAATAAAGAATTAAATAAAGATGAATTTAGTATTGGATTATTTCCAGGAAGTAGATTCCCCGAGATTTTAGATAATTTTGTGTTGATTTTAGAGGTATTAGAGGCATTGTCAGATTTTAGATATTTTCAAAAAATTCAGTTTAATTTTGCAATAGTTAATGCTCTATCTTCATCAAAAATAAAGGAGATATTTCAAAAAAGAGGATGGTTAAAAATAGAAAATATAAAAGATAATAATCTCTTGAAATTCCAATATAAATTTTTAGAAGTGAATATATATTGGAATAATTTTGACAAAATATTATTGAAAAGTAGATGCTGTATTAGCATGGCAGGAACAGCAGCAGAGCAAGCGATTGGATTAGGAAAACCAGTTATTCAGATTGAAGGTAAAGGTCCGCAATTTACAAAAACTTTTGCAGAAGCGCAAAGACGTTTGCTTGGAAAATATGTTTTTTGTGCCAGTAATTTTAAAGACAAAAATGATCAAATCAATCAGACAATGAAATTGATCATAAAAATAATATATCTTATACAGCTAAATAAGAAGTTTATGATCTCATGTCATGAAAATGCTAAAAAAAGACTTGGTGAAAACAAAGCTTGTTTAAAAATGGTTGATGATATGAATATTGTTATAAAAAATGACTAAGGAAAATAATCAAAATAAGTTAAAACAAATTATCGATAATTTGTTATTAATAAATTTATTTACAGTCATTTTTTTTGCAATATTTTTTATTTTTGCAATCATCATGCAATTTAATGGGATATTTATTTTTATTAATTTTATTCAAATAGTTTGGAATCCTCTTGTAGTTCCATTGATAACAATTCTTATTATTGGTGCTTTAGTAAACGGTATTAATTCTTGGTGGAGGCGTAAATTGCTTTCTCAAGAAGAGGATATTTAAAATTATAATTTTTGATTTTACTGCTAATTACTTTTTGTCCTTCTAAAACAACTTTCGCTCCATCTCCTAACAATATTTTTAAAACCGCTCCAGGCACTGGAAGTAAATTAGGTCTATTCAGACATTTGCCTAAAGTCTGAGAAAATTCTCTCATTAATACTGGATTTGGTGCAACAGCATTAAATACTCCCGAATACTTTTTATCAACTAATGCTTGAATAATTAATGCACATAAATCAGTTCTATGAATCCAACTCATCCATTGTTTACCATCTCCAATTGGTCCACCTAATCCAACTTTAAATATAGGGAGCATTTTTCCTAATGCTCCTCCGTCTTTTTCTAGAACAATTCCAATTCTAAAAATAACTAACCTTGAGAAAAATGGTTTTTCAGCGGCGACCGCTTCCCATCTTTTGCAAAGATTAGATAAAAAGTCATTCCCTCCAAGACTATTTTCATTGAATTCAGTAGACAAACTTGTACCGTAATAACCTATAGCTGATCCATTTATAATGACTTTTGGGTTTATTTTTAAATTTTTAAGGGTCTTCATCATAAATTTCGTGGTGTTAATACGACTATTTTCAATCTCCTGTTTTTGTTCAGCAGTCCATTTTTTTTCTGCTATGGGTTCTCCCATCAAGTTAATAATTCCATCTGTCTCTCTTAAAATATTTAGAAGATTTTCGTTATTCCAGTTTTTTTCTTTTGATAAATCTATTTGAAAAAATTTAAACTTATTGAAATCTAAAGCAAGCTTTAATTTACTAATGGGTTTTCTACTTACAATGTATATTTCGTGATTTGCATTGAGTAGTGATGGTACTAATTCTTTACCAATAAATCCAGTGCAGCCAAGTAGTAAAAGACGCATATCTTATAGATGTTTATTATTTAAGGCTATTAAATTTTTTAGACGTTTGTAATTATTATTCCGTTTTAAATTTTTTTCAATAGTTTTCAAACAAGTTTTTGTATAATGAATCTCAAATAACTTTCTTGAATTTATTATGACAGATTCTATTCCAAAGAAACCTCTCAAGAAAGGAAGCTTAGTTTTTGTCGATAGAGAAAATTATATAAAAAGTATCGAAGCGCTAGCCAGTGATGATGATCTACCTAATTATGTCTTTGAAGGTCCTGGAGAGATTCTTTCAGTAAAAGACGAATATGCTCAGGTTCGATGGCGCAGACCTGTTCCAGATGTTTGGTTGAAATTAGATCAACTTAAAGAATATACTCAATAAAATTTTTATATCTAAAAGTTTTTATTTTTTTTATCTATAGACATCTTTGATTGTATTCTTTTTGCTTCTTTGATCATTTCTTTGCCATCAAATAAGTAATTATCAACGTATCCTTGTGTGTATCTATCAAATTCTGATAGCGCGTCTTTAACTTGTGAAAAACAATGATAAAGATCGAGGCCTAAAACTGTAATAGACTTTGGAACTATTTGTTTGTTATAAATTTTTTCAACTTTCTCTATTTTCTTTTGTGAAAGAATAATATAACTGCAAAAATTTTCCATTAGTTCGTCATCATATGGATCCGCAGATAGTTCTTTTATTTCGTTATTCAATGGTTTAATGATTTGACTAATTAATCTATTTATCGGACTATAAATTTCTTTAATCCATGTTTCAACTTCTTGGTCCTTAATTGAAGAATTATGTTTTTTTGAATTAAATTTCTCTTCCCAATTTTCGTTTAATGAATCAAATGATGAGCTGGAAAAGGAAAAACTGCTATCGTATTGTTTCTTTTTGATAGGGTCATTTAGAGTTTCCCAGGCATTTTGTATTGCAAGAAATCGTTCTTTCTTGCCACCTGCATCTGGATGATGTTGCTTAACTAAAGAGCGATATGAAGATTTAATTTCACTTCTGGTTGCATTTTGTTTGAGACCTAATTCTTCATATAAATTTTTTTCCATTTTTATGAATTATGCATTAAAGATAACCATCTTTCCTTGCTTCAATTGAAGAATTCGATTCAAACATTGCCGTTGATAAATATCTTTCACCAAAACTTGGAAGAATTACTATCAATCTTTTATTCATCAGTTCTTTCCTTTCTCCGATTTTTATAGTTGCTGCTAATGCTGCACCACTGCTTATGCCCGACAAAAGACCTTCCAATCGAGCTAATAGACGCCCATAATAAAAAGCTTCATCGTCATCTATTTTTATAATTTCATCTATTAACTTTGTATTCAGAACTTTCGGAACAAAACCTGCTCCTATTCCTTGGATTGAATGAGATCCTGCTATTTCTCCAGAAATTACAGCACTTTTTTTGGGCTCTACAGCATAAATTTTGCAATTTGGATTAACTTTTTTTAAAAAACGTGCGCAACCAGTAATTGTTCCTCCTGTGCCAACTCCTGTAACTAGTCCATCTAAATTATTATTAGATTGGGCCCATATCTCTTGTGCTGTTGTTCTTTCGTGGATATCGGGATTAGCGAAGTTTTCAAATTGATTAAATTGATAGCTATTGGATATGCTTGAAGAAAGCTCATTAGCTAAATCTAAAGCTCCTTTCATTCCTTCTTTACCAGGAGTTAGCTGTAATTCAGCTCCATATGCTCTCAACATTGCCCTTCTTTCAATACTCATTGTATCAGGCATAGTTAATATTAATTTATAGCCTTTTGCTGCAGCAACCATTGCTAATGCGATGCCAGTATTTCCACTTGTTGCTTCAATTAATGTTGTTTGATTTGGTCTTATCAATCCTTCTTCTTCAGCTTTGCATAACATTGAATAAGCAATTCGATCTTTAACTGAGGCCGAAGGATTGAAGCTTTCAAGTTTGGCTATTATCTCTGGATAACAATTAAAGTACTTTTTGATTCGATTTAATTTGACTAATGGGGTATTTCCAACTAGAGAAGTGATATCATTTGCTATTTCCATGAAATGATTATTTAAATTGCAAAATTTAATCTCCTTCTTTTATACTAATTGTATTTCAAGATCTTTTATATAATTTTCTCAAAATAATTTAATTTTAAAAAACTTTTTGTAAGAGAATATTTACTATTATAGAAGGAAGTTTTGATAAATTTTTATGTATTCGCTGGAACTAAGTCTAAGATATTCACCTTTTCCACTTTCAATTCAGAAGAAAGAATTCGAAGATGTTAAAAGAATTTATGATGAAATAAAAAATTCTATGAATCAGGCTTTAGAAACTTCAAACTTGATTGAATTAAGGTGCGATAAAGTGCGAGATAAATTAATTGCTGTCAGAGCTCAAGAAATTATTTCTGTGCAGATATATGAAAAATCATCAGTAGCAGGAGGCGCTAAAAGACCAGGATTCTCCCTAAACATGGATTGATAGAATTTATGAGCGATGCTTTTGAAAATGAAATACCTTATATTCATTTCAAAGATGTTTATTTTTCATACCCAGAGGAAAAAGAAAATTTAATTTTTAAATGTAATTTCTCAATAAAAACTCCTGGATTTTGGATGATAGTTGGTAAAAATGGGACTGGAAAAAGCACTCTCTTAAAATTAATTAATGGAATAATTAAACCCACACATGGAATCGTTAATTCTAAAGCAAATATTGGTATGGTATTTCAAAACCCTGATCATCAAATATTGATGCCAAACTGCAGAAGCGAACTTTTGATCAATATCAATCAAAATATTAGTGACTATGAAATTAATAAAAAAATTGAATATGTCCTAGATCAGGTCGGACTGAATGGGTTTGAAAAAAGGCCAGTTCATACATTAAGCGGTGGTCAAAAACAACGATTAACTATTGCATGTGTTCTTTTAAGTAATAGAAATTTTATTCTTTTGGATGAGCCTACAGCATTACTTGATCGAACCAGCCAATTAAAAGTTTTAAAAACCATTAAAAATCTTACAAGTGACCATAAAAAACCATTATCAGCTTTGTGGATAACTCACCGTTATGAAGAATTAACTTATGCTGATGCAGTAGCAGAGTTGAAAAATGGTTTCTTATCTACCTGGCAAGAACCGTCAAAATTTCAATATAATTAACTTTTTTACTTGTCATAAGGTACTTAGAAGAGCTAAATTCATTTTATATTCCTCGGTAGCTCAGCGGTAGAGCGATCGACTGTTAATCGATTGGTCGCAGGTTCGAATCCCGCCCGGGGAGTTCCTCAATAAATTCAAGAATAATCAAGAGACCTCATAAGTCTCTTTTTTTGTTTCTATAACTGGAGTTAGAAAAGAAATAGATATTCAGTACATTCCAATAATAACTACTATATTTGGTATTAAATAAATAAATTTTTTAAAAAAGTTAGTGTAAAGTTAGTGTAATTTAAGAAATAGTTAGTGGAATGATTAAACATGTTCAATTAAAAACTATTCAACTTAAGAATCATCAGATTTTAAATGAAAGGTGGTTACAAGACATAATTGCTGATGATCCATCAATAATTGGTATAGGTGATGTCATCCTTAAAGATAAAGAAAGGATTCATCATGGTGCAGGAAGATTAGATCTCCTTCTTCAAGATGCAGATGGGAATGATAGATATGAGGTAGAAATTCAATTAGGGGCAACTGATGAATCTCATATTATTAGAACAATTGAATATTGGGATATTGAGAGAAAAAGATATCCCCAATACAATCACACCGCAATAATCATTGCGGAAGATATTACCAGTCGTTTTTTAAATGTTATTAGTTTATTTAATGGTTCTATTCCATTAATGGCAATTCAAGTGAGTGCAATAGAAACTGGAGATGGGGTAGGTCTTCATTTCACAAAAGTTTTAGATGTGCAACCACTCGGTTTAGTAGATGAAGATGAAGAGGTCGCTGAAATTACAGATAGGGATTATTGGTTGAAACGAGGTTCACCAAAAACAGTTTCTATGGCAGATAAACTTTTATCTTTTGTCATTGAGTTTGATCCAACTGCTGAATTGAACTACAACAAATTTTATGTAGGTTTAAAAATAGATGGGAGAGCAAAAAATTATGCAATTATTAGACCTAAAAAAGATTTCTTAGGTTTATCTATAAAAATCCCAGAAACAGAAGAAAATGATTCTTTAATAAATTCAGCAGAATTAATTACATATGAATATGACAGAAGATGGGGTGCATATAGATTGAAAATCAAGGAGAATGATCTGAAGGAAAAAGCAGATACGATAAAAAAATTACTCCTTGATGCTAAAGAACGGTTTGGGTAATTAAAGGATTTTCTTTTAAAAACCATTATTTTATTGTTATTGTCACTTGTTTATTTGATGAATGAAAGAGAATTTATAAAGTTAATTATTCATCATGGACAAGTTGATAGTGATATATTTCATGAATCTTTTTTTGTCGAGGATTCTTTCAGGATTCAAGAAGTTTTTAGAATTCTTCAGGAGATAGATAGTACTGTACATATGTATTTTTTTCCAATGGAATTGGACTTTTTAAAAATTCATGAAATGAAAGACAAAAATAATAAAAAAAGTATATTTTCTGCAAATTCATATTCTGAAATTATGATTGCAAAGAAATATACAATGACTAAATTGTATAAATTTTTTGAAAAGATCAGATTTGATCCTATTGAAGATCAAATTTTAAAAATGGCGACAAGATTATTCATTAGGAATTTTGTTAATGAAAAGATTAAAAAGTTTTGAAAGAATTGTTTTTTATACTCTTTCTGAAATGATTTCACTTTGATTGGTACATATATTTACTTTGAAAATATTTAATAAAGATGAGTAAGTCTTTAATTTAACTTCAGCATTACATTTGTCTTCAAAATTCATACTATAGCCTTCATAAAAATCTCTATTCATTATGTCTACATTATGTTTATCAAAGATTAATTCAACTAACTTTAAATACTTATCTGAATACTGCTCTCTAATGGTGGGAGTCGCATGTGATGAGAAGGAAAAAGAAAAAATAAGAATAAGTAAAAACTTTAATGAAGACATTGAAAATATGGAGAAATGATTATTAAATATAATTTTTTTAAATAATACCTTCTTTTATATTTATTCTCATCTTGAATTTATCCATTCTTCTATTTCCTGTTTCATAAAAACCATTCTTCTTGGCGATATTTTTACTTTTGAGGGAAAGTCTCCTTTTTTTTGACCAAGCGATTGATCGTTGATACAGATAGTCCAATTAACTTTGAAACCTCTTTTATTGTTAAAAAAGGTCTATTTTCTAAATTAGTCATGGTCATGAAATAGACGTGAAATATATCTGTTTCTTCGATTTCTTACATCAGCTTCTGTCAGGTACTATCAAGAGAGGTCTCCCTGACTTTAACCCGTTTAGTTTAATAAAACCTCTAATAACTTCCACAGAATTTATAAGTCTCTTTATTATTCTTTAGCAAATCGCCTTAATCTTTTAATGCTGCTTTAGCAGGAAAACCTTGATGTAAGAAAAGAACAAGGATTTAATCTAAATAATAAAATGACTGACAAAAAAGTAAAGTTCAATACTTAGGAAAGTATGAATTTATATGTTCTAGTTAGTATAGTTATTAGAACATAGCAAAATTATATAAAGAATAGTAAAAAAGATTTTTTAAAGCTAAAAGTATTAGGTTTTAGGAACAGTATCTAGATCATTTATATCTACAATCTTTTAGTTATAAAAAAATCTTTTCATTAATTGATTTTTAAAGTTTTAAATAGCGAAAATTCATCTTCTATTTATTTGATCTTAATTATTTTGTTCGGGAAGTTTTAGTCATCCCACATATCTTTTTTTTCTTGATTTGAATTATTCCTTTCAAGTAATTCTAATCTTTGCTTTTGAGGATCTATTTCTTGGTCAATTAAGTTTTGATCATCAATATATTTTGATTGTATTTCTAGGATAATTATTTCAAATTGATCACCGAAAAAATCTGACATTTCTCTCCATGCTTCCATTTCTTCTTCTTTGTCAATAGTATCGTTTATTTGATGAGAGATAATTTCTAGTACATATTGTTTAAGTTCTTGATGACTCATAGAATCAACTTTTTTTTGAATATAAAATTCTTTAAGATTTTCTAGTTGTTTTTTTGATAAATCCGAATAGGTAGATGATTTTTTTTTCATAAATACTTAAATTTTTATTAATATAGACATATTTCTTGCCTTAAACACTAAAAAAAAATCTAAAACTAAAAGTTTAGTTTAAGTTTTCTTGAACATTGAGAGTGATCATTTAATTCATTTTTGAGTTTATCTACTATGACAACTTTCATTCGAATTTCTCTCAAATTAAATCTCTATTTATTTTGAATTTTCTTCTGATTATTAAGAAATAGTTAATGAAAACGAAAGAAATTGTAAAATTTAATTTTTTTAAAAATTTCTTATTTCTTTCAAATCTCAGTTTATTACTGATTTATTTGATAAATCTTATTGATAAAATTGTTTACAATAGTTCAGCAATCTTTATAAATTATTGAGAGAATCGTATTACAAAATTTAATTTTAATTTAATAGTCTATAAATATGAAAATTTCAATCCTTTTAATTGAAGACGATCGCGATATGCGTGATTTGGTGGCAAGGCATTTAGAACATTCTGGTTTCGATGTTCTAAAAGCCGAAGATGGTATTAAAGGGCAAGCAATAGCTCTTCAATACTCACCAGATTTAATACTCTTAGATTTAATGTTACCAAATGTCGATGGGTTAACCTTATGCCAGCGACTTAGAAGAGATGAAAGAACTTCAAATATCCCAATATTGATGATAACAGCATTGGGTGGAGTTAAAGATAAAGTTACTGGTTTTAATTCTGGAGCTGATGACTATATTACAAAACCATTTGATTTAGAAGAATTACATGTACGCATCAAAGCTTTATTAAGGAGAACCAATAGAGCACAGTTGAATTCGAGTAATCAGCAAGAAATTTTAAATTATGGTCCTCTCACTCTTGTTCCGGAAAGATTTGAAGCTATATGGTTTGAATCTCCTGTTAGATTAACGCATCTTGAATTTGAATTGCTTCATTGTCTCTTACAAAGGCATGGTCAAACTGTATCACCAGCATTGATTCTTAAAGAAGTTTGGGGATATGAACCAGACGATGATATTGAGACAATAAGAGTTCATATCAGACACTTACGAACAAAGCTAGAACCTGATCCACGTAAGCCTATATATATAAAAACTGTATATGGAGCTGGATATTGTCTTGAGTTGCCTATTGGCTCTCAAATTCAAACTGCCAAACAAGAGCTAATTCAAGCAAGAAATCCAGATTTAATAAACTCTGCAATTGATTAGATTTTATATATCTTCCATTGAAATTTTTAAAAAAGTAATTTCCCATGCCAACCTTGGTTGAATTTTTTTTCTTAAGAAAAATTTTAATTTCTCAAGTTTTTTTATTAATTTAACCTTTTTTGTCTTTCTCCACCAAATAATTTGAATAAGATTGATTAAACAAATCTGTTGATAAATTTCTAACTCTTCAGATATTACTTTACAAACTTCTAATATTTCTAGACTATTTTTTATTGGAGCATCTAATTGACTTTTAATTTCATCCGACAATTTATTCCAAATTTCAATATTTTTAAATAATTGACCGGGAGATCCATTTGCACTTGTTATTAAATCTTCAAATTTTAATTTTGCATTAATATTAAATTTTGAGGGATCCAAATAATCTTTTAAAAGATTATTTATTTGTTTGTAAGAAAAGGAACGAAACCTGATTATTTGACATCTCGATATGATTGTATCTAAAAGAAGATTTAATTTTGATGTTAATAAAATAAAAATGCCATTACTTGGTTCCTCCAAGGTTTTTAAAAGGCAATTTGAGGCTGCCTCATTTAGGAGGTGTGCATCAATAATTAAAATAATTTTTTTTTCTGAGTTTATTGATTTTTGACCTAGAAAAGTTTTGATATTACGTATTTGAGCAATTTTAATAATCTCAGATTCATTATTTGTTGTTTTTTCAAGATCGAAACTTTTAGAATTCTTATCTTCCAAAGGAGAACTAGGTTCGATAATTAGAAAGTCAGGATGATTTTTGTTGGTAATTTTCTGTTCAATATTTTCGCTTGGAGAAGATTGTTTGAAAATTTCTTTTATAAATCGGAGAGCAGTTTGTTTTTTTCCCAATCCTTCAGCACCATAAAATATATAACCATTAGCAAATGATTTTTTTTTAATTATGTTGTCAAGACATGTATTGACTTCTTCGTTAAATAAGAAATTAATTTTTTCTATTCCAAACATTTGTTATTAGGAAAATTTTTTAATATAGTTTCTTTAATTTGATTAGAAATAGTTTTAATATTTTGTGAGGCAGATATTACTTTCCAGTTTTTTTCTTTGGCTATTTGTTTGAAGCCTTCATTCACGTTTTTTAAAAATTTGATACCTTCTGATTCTATTCTATCTGGTATTTCATTTTTTCTTCGCAATATACTCTCTTCTGGAGAAATTTCTAAAAAGAAAGTTAGGTCTGGACATTCTCCTTGACACACAATAGATTCTATATTTTTAATTATTTCTAAATTTATGTTTCTTCCATAACCTTGATAAGCAAGGGTTGAATCCGAAAATCTATCACTAATTACCCAATCATTGTTATTTAAAGCAGGTGAAATAATTTTTGAGACATGTTCAGCTCTATCAGCTGAATAAAGCAATAATTCCGCAAGCGATGAAGGCTTGTTATTTTCATTATTATCAAGAATTATTCCTCTAAGTTTTTTTCCAAGCATACTGCCTCCTGGCTCTCTAGTTGTTATTAATTTTGATCCTTTTTTCATTAGACCACTATTAGGAAGCCATTTGGATAGTTCATCAATTTGGGTAGTCTTACCACATCCATCAATACCTTCAATAACAATAAATTTTCCTTTCATTTAATCCAAAGATAAAGCATTAATTACAACTGTAATAGAGCTGGAAGCCATTAATAATGCTGCTATGGAGGGAGTAAGAAGAATGCCGTATTTAGGGAATAAAATTCCTGCGGCTATCGGTATAGCTAGTAAGTTATAACCAAAAGCCCATATTAGATTTTGCTTTATTTTTCGTATTGTTTTTTTCGCAAGATTTAATGCGTAGGGTAATCCATTTAGTTGATCTCCCATCAATACAACATCTGCATTTGCTTTGGCTATTTGAGTCCCTGATCCTACTGCAATGCCTAAGTCTGAGGATGCTAAAGCTGGGACATCATTAATTCCATCACCGATCATTGCTATTTTATTCTTAATTTTTAAATTTTCTATAATCTTAAGTTTCATTTGAGGAAGAAGATCCCATTTTACTTCCGTTTCTTTACAACCAATTTTTTTTGCTAAAGCTAGAACTGTTTGTTTTCTATCTCCACTTAAAATGTTAATTTTAAATTTTTTTTCTCTCAAATTTTGAACAGTTTGAATTGAATCATCTCTGAGTAAATCTCCAAACAAGATAAAGCCTAATATCTTATCTTTTATACTAACTCCAATGATTGTATTCGTTTGAGAATCTTTATTTTCAATGATTTTTTTTGCATTACTATCCATAATTATTCCTTTGCTTAATAGCCACTCAATATTTCCAATATTGATAAGTCCATCAATTGAATCAAGTTCTCCAGAAATTCCTCTTCCTGAGTGGGTGACAATTTTTTTTATTGGAAATAAATTTAAGTTTTGTTTTTGGGCTTCTTGAATTAAGGCATTTGCGATTGGATGTCTGCTTTCCTTTTCTAAACTGGCAGCTATTCTTAATAAAAATGAATTATCATTGCTATTTTTATAATCAACAATGAAAGGCTGACCTTTCGTTAAAGTACCTGTCTTATCAAAAATAATATGATTAATTTTTGATGCCATTTCTATTTTATCTCCTCCCTTAAATAAAACCCCTTTTTTTGCAGCCTTACCAGAAGCGACAGTTATTACTGTAGGTGTGGCTAAACCTAATGCACAAGGACAAGCTATCACTAAAACAGCAATTGACAATTGAATTGCTAAACTAAGGAAATTCTCAGCATTACTGCCAAGCGAATTATGAAGTGTGTGGCTTGAGTTTATTATAAATTGATGATTGTTATGACTTAATAAATCAGGCCAAATGTGTTCTGCCCACTTCCACCAAAAAAAGAAGCTTAAAGTGGCAAATATAAGTACAAAATAAGTAAACTTGCCTGCAATCTTATCAGCAATTCTTTGAATGGGAGGTTTATTAGCGTTTACGGATTCAATAAGACTTACTAGTTTTGCTAGAGAAGAATCTCCTCCAACCTTTTGTACTTTTAGTCTGAGAGTTGAATTAAGATTTAAAGATCCGCTGGATAAATTTTCGCCTTCTTTTATTTCGATAGGTTTTGATTCTCCAGTAATATGTGAAACATCAACATATGAATGACCTTGAGTAACAATGCAGTCAGCGGGTACTCTATCTCCTGCTAAAACTTGAATCTCTTGATCAGGTTTTAGGGTGTTTACTCTTATTGCCTTTATTTGATTATTCTCTGCGTAGATATTTGCCATTTCCGGTTGAAGATCTAATAACTCGCTTATGGATGAACCAGTTTGATATCTTGCTCTTTCTTCTAAGAAACGTCCAATTAGTATAAAGCCTAATAACATAACTGGTTCATTAAAAAAACATGGAAAACCACTAGTAGGGAAAATTAAGGATAGAAGACTTGTTATGTACGCGCTAGTTACTCCGAGAGCTACTAAAGAATCCATATCAGGACGGTTCTTTATAAATGATTTAAATCCATTAATAATTATTCCTCTTCCAGGAAATAATAAAGCTAATGTTGCTAATGAAGCGTGAAAAAATATATTACCTAATATTGGAAAATTTAAATATTTTCCTTCTGCTAGATGACCCAAACCTGAAAATAATAAAAGCAATAAAGCAAAAGTTAGTTTTTTCCATTGATTATTCCATTTCTTTTTTTTTTCTAATTCTGCTTGATTAATTTTTTTTGAAAAGTCATTTATGTAAATCTTTGATGGGAAACCATTTTCTTTGAGATTTTCGAGAATTGAATCTATTTCTATATGTTTATGGCTAGTTTCAAAATATGCACTTTCGGTTAGTAAGTTGACAGAAACATTTTCAATACCATCCGAATTATTTAATATTTTTTCAACAGTATTTACGCAACCTCCGCACTTCATTCCTGTAATGCTTAATTGAATGCTTTTCATATTTTTACCATAGAAGCAAATTAATGCTTGACTTCATTTTTAACTATAATAATAAATGTAATAGACTTTTTAAATAGTTATTTTTTAAATTACTATATTAATTTTATTAGTTTTAAAGCAGTGCCTAGTAATCAAAACAGAGACAATTTTATTGATAAAGCTTTTACTGTAATTGCTGAATCTATAGTGAAAATAATGCCTATTGCTGAGAAGGAAAAAAAAGCTTATATCTACTACAGAGATGGCCTCGCGGCCCAAAATAATGGGGATTATTCCGAAGCATTGGAGTATTACAAAGAGAGTTTACTGCTTGAAGAAAATAAAATTGATAGGGGTGAGACTTTGAAAAATATGGCAATAATATATATGAGTAATGGTGAAGAAGATTTGGCTATTGAAACTTATGAAAAAGCATTAGTAGAAAATCCTAAACAGCCATCATGTCTTAAAAATATAGGTTTAATTTATGAAAAAAGGGGAAGATATGCCGAACAAAGTGGTGATTTAGATCAGAGAGATATTTGGTTTGATAAAGCTGCCGAAGTTTGGTCTAAAGCAGTGAGGTTATATCCCGGTGGGTATCTTGATATTGAGAATTGGCTTAAAAACTCAGGAAGAAGTTCAATCGATATGTATCTCTAATATTTTTTATTCTGATAAAGAATAGTCAACTGCTTCTTTAATATTGGAAATCTCTTTAATATTTATTAAATTTTGAAAATTATTATTTAGATCTTCCTCTAATTTTGGCACTATAATATTTTTGATTCCAAGTCTTGCAGCCTCTTCTATCTTTGTTCGAAGGTTATTAGATTTTCTAACCTGACCGCTTAAACCCAATTCACCAATGAATGAGCTGCTAGCCAAAGGAGGAATATTTTTTAAACTAGATAAAATTGATATTGCTACACCCAAGTCTGAAGAAGGATCATTAATTTCAAAACCACCCCCAGTAGCTACATAACAATCAAATTCCGATAATTTAATTCCTACGTGTTTTTCAATAACAGCTAGAATCTGATGTAATCTGTTAATGCTAATTCCAGTTGTAGTTCGTCTTGGATTACTATAAAAAGTCTTATTCACCAGTGCTTGTATATCAACTGCAAATGGTCGGGTCCCTTCATTTGTAATCGTAGTTGTTACACCTGATATATTTTCTTTATTTGTAAAGATTGAACTTGGGTTTCTTATCTCTTTTAAGCCCTTTTCAAACATTTCAAAAATTCCAATTTCAAAGGTTGATCCAAATCGATTTTTTATACTCCTTAGTAATCTATGCGAGGAAATATTATCTCCTTCAAAGTTTATTACTACATCAACTAAATGCTCCAGAGTTTTGGGACCAGCTAAAGCT
Organism: Prochlorococcus sp. AG-418-G18; assembly: GCA_003214215.1. Classification (GTDB taxonomy): domain Bacteria; phylum Cyanobacteriota; class Cyanobacteriia; order PCC-6307; family Cyanobiaceae; genus Prochlorococcus_A. The sequence goes on from QCLX01000003.1 coordinate 71,276, forward strand.
CCATCTTTTGTAACATGACCAACTATTAATAGAGCAATATTATTGTCTTTTGCGAGATTTTGCAATTCAGATGAACATGCTCTTACTTGAGAAACTGATCCTGGCGCACTTTCCATCGCATGATTATGGATGGCTTGAATACTATCAATAATTGCGAAACTTGGATTTACCCTTTTGATCTCTTCAATTATTAAAGATAAATCTGTTTCTGCAAAAATTTTTAAATCAATACTATTTTGATTTAATCTTTCCCATCTGATTTTTACTTGTTCTAAAGATTCTTCTGCAGTTATATATAAGACTCTTTCATTGAGAGATATTTTTCCTGCTGATTGAAGAACTATTGTGCTTTTGCCTATACCTGGCTCTCCTCCAAGTAAAACAACAGATCCAGGGACTATCCCACCTCCCAGAACTCGATCAAATTCTCTAAAACCACTGGTAAATCTTGATATTTTTTTAGATGAAATTTCATTAAAAGGGATAGATTTCTTATCATTTTTTATATCTTGATATTTTGATCTCTTGCTCTTAATTTCTTCAACAATGGAATTCCAAGAGTTGCAATTAAGGCATTTCCCAAAGTATTGAGAGGTTTCAGTTCCGCAATTTTGACAAATAAAAGTCGACAATTTGCTAGACATTTAGTTTTTTAATAAAGTAATTGAACTAGAATGTTTGGGATATTGCCCCTCTACAAGTTAGATTAGGATAATAATTAATTCTCTTACTGATTAGCTAATAGAAACAAATGGCTCTATCTAGTCAAACTAAAGAAACAATTCTTGTCGCAGATGATGAGGCAAGTATTAGAAGAATTCTTGAGACACGCCTCTCCATGATTGGGTACAAAGTTGTAACTGCATGTGATGGTAAAGAAGCACTAAAGTTATTTAAAGATTATGAGCCTGATTTAGTAGTACTTGACGTCATGATGCCAAAGTTAGATGGCTATGGAGTTTGTCAAGAATTAAGGAAAGATTCTGATGTCCCGATTGTTATGTTAACTGCATTGGGAGACGTTGCAGATAGGATAACAGGTTTAGAATTAGGGGCCGATGATTATGTTGTTAAACCATTTAGTCCAAAGGAATTAGAAGCTAGAATTAGGTGTGTTCTTAGAAGAATAGATAAAGAACAAATTCCTGGAATGCCTAATTCAGGACTAATTTTGGTTACAGATATTAAAATTGATACAAACCGAAGGCAAGTTTTTAAAAGTGATGAGAGAATTAGATTAACTGGTATGGAATTTAGTCTCTTAGAGCTTTTGGTTAGTAGGTCAGGTGAGCCATTTAGTAGAGGAGAGATTTTAAAAGAGGTTTGGGGATATACCCCCGAGAGACATGTAGATACAAGAGTAGTCGACGTTCATATATCAAGATTAAGATCAAAATTAGAGGCTGATCCAGCGAATCCTGAATTGATATTAACAGCTAGGGGTACAGGATATCTTTTCCAAAGGATTGTTGATATCGCCCCTTTTGATGGTAAATAAATGGGGAAAGAAAATTTAAATAAAGTTAATAAGCCTAGAGCTATCAGAAGATTAGTTATTTGGTATAAAAGAAATTCTGCTGTCACTTCAATTGTAGATACTGCTGCTAGTTCTGCAGTAACGGCAGGTAATGTAGCTGGTAACGTAGTTTCTGGTGCTGGTTCTGTCGTAAGTACAGCTAGTAATGTTGCCAGTAATGTTGCAGGTAATGTAGCTGGTAACGTAGTTTCAAGTGCTGAATCTGTTGTGAATACTGCTAGCAGTGTAGTTTCAAATGCTAGTTCCTTGGCTAAAAATACATTACAGCCATTAGTTTTTGACCCATTAAAAAGATTACAAAATAGCGATAATATTTTAGATAAGAGTGAGGATACAAAATCTAAAAGAATTTGGATCGCAGTTGATGGTATGGGAGGAGATCATGCTCCTGGGCCAATTCTCGAAGGTTGCCTTGACGCAATAAGTAGATTTCCAATAAACATAAAGTTTGTTGGCAAAATTGAAAAGGTTAAAAATATAGCGGAAAAATGCGGTTTAGCAGAATTATTAGAAAAAGAAGTAAATAATAATCGTCTTGAATTAATTGATAGTGGAGATCCTATCGGTATGAATGAAGAAGCTACTGCTGTTAGAAAAAGGAAAAATGCGAGCATAAATGTAGCAATGGATTTAGTAAGAAATAGTAAGGCTCAAGCTGTTTACTCAGCTGGTAATTCCGGAGCTATGATGGCTTCTGCAATATTTAGAATTGGTAGATTGAAAGGGATTGAACGACCAGCTATAGGTGCATTATTTCCAACAAGGGACCAAACTCGCCCTGTATTGGTTTTAGATGTTGGTGCAAATACTGATTGTAAACCTTCATATTTGCATCAGTTTGCACTTCTGGGCAATATTTATGCAAAAGATGTTTTACAGGTGAAAAAACCAAGAATTGGTCTTTTAAATATCGGAGAAGAAGAATGCAAAGGTAATGATTTATCTCTAAAAACATTTGCATTACTCTCTAGTGAAAAAAGTTTTGATTTTGGAGGAAATTGTGAAGGTAGAGATGTTTTATCGGGTAGTTTTGATGTGGTGGTATGTGATGGATTTACGGGTAATATACTATTGAAATTTCTTGAGTCTGTGGGAGGTGTGTTATTAGATATTTTGAGATCGGAGCTTCCAAGAGGGAGAAGGGGGAAAGTTGGTTCGGCATTTTTAAAAAGTAATTTACTCAGAATTAAAAAAAGGTTGGATCATGCCGAACATGGTGGGGCCTTATTACTTGGGGTAAATGGCATTTGTGTGATTGGTCATGGAAGCAGTAAGTCTTTATCTGTAGTTAGCGCTCTTCGCTTGGCTCACTCGGCAGTCAATCATGACGTGATGGAAAATTTAAATCAGCTTCAAAAGCTTCAAGTTTTAAATTCATAAAACATATTTTGTCAAATTTATGTTTGACTTATATAAGTAACTAAGAAATTCTTTTGGAAGGAATAAAGTTTAATCAGATTGGTGTCTCATTTAAAGGAAGTGGAAGTTATGTACCCGATCAAATACTTACTAATCAAAAAATTAGTCAAAAGGTAGATACAAGTGATGAATGGATAAAATCTAGAACTGGCATTTCTGAGAGAAGAATTTCTAGCAGTGGAGATAATGTCGCTGAGATGGGTTATAAGGCAGCATTAACTGCCATTGAAATGGCAGATTGGGACATTAAAACAATTGATTTGATTATTTTAGCTACTTCTACTCCGCATGATTTATTTGGTTCAGCTCCATCTATTCAAGCTAAATTGGGGGCCGATAATGCCGTAGCTTTTGATTTAACTGCTGCATGTAGTGGTTTTTTATTCGCTTTAATAACAGCCTCACAATTTTTAAAAAGTGGTAGTTTTAAAAGGGCTATTATTATTGGAGCGGATCAATTATCAAGTTTTGTTGATTGGAATGATAGAAGAAGCTGTATTCTCTTTGGCGATGGTGCGGGTGCATTAGCAATTGAAGCAACAAATGAATTTGATAATTTAATTGGTTTTGATATGAGAACTGATGGGCAAAGGGGTTCTTTTCTTAATCTTCCATCAAAAAATAATGAGGATTCAATAATTGATAATATTGATTTTCTAAGTGGAGGTTTTGCTCCAATTGAGATGAATGGGCAGGAAGTTTATAAATTTGCAGTTAGAGAAGTTCCCATAATCCTTGACAAGTTGTTTAGAAAAACAAACTATAGTTCTGATGAAGTTGATTGGCTTGTATTGCATCAAGCTAATCAAAGAATATTAGATTCTGTAGGGGACAGGTTAAAAATTCCCAGAGAAAAAATTCTTAGCAATTTAGAAAAATATGGTAATACTTCAGCCGCAACAATTCCACTAATGATGGATCAGGCCATTAGAAATAATAGAATTAAACAAAATGATATTATTGCATCAAGTGGATTTGGTGCTGGGCTAAGTTGGGGGGCAGCCCTCATTAAATGGGGTTAAAAACTTAATAGGAAAATTATGACAGTTGCATGGGTATTCCCCGGACAGGGGTCGCAAAAAATTGGAATGGTAAAAAAAATTGAAGATTTGCCAAATACTAAGAAGAGGTTTAATTATGCTTCTGAGATATTTGATAGAAATTTATTTGAAATTTGTGAGTTAAATTCTGAACCAACAGATCCTTTGGATGATTTGAATAATACAAGAAATACACAAATTTGTCTTTTTTTAGTTGAATCAGTTTTATTAGATGCTTTAAAGGAAAATAATTTCAAACCAAATTATGTCGCTGGACATAGTCTTGGAGAAATTACAGCACTATATTGTGCGGATGTTTTTTCATTCGAAGATTGTGTGTCACTTATAAAAGAGAGATCTCAATTAATGATCAATGCTGGGAAAGGATCTATGGCAGCAGTAATTGGTTTTGATAGAAATCAACTTGATTTATTAGTTCAAAAAACTGATGATATTGTAATTGCAAATGATAATAGCTCTTCCCAAGTTGTCTTATCAGGTTCTCATGAAGCATTAGATAAGTTATCGAGAGAAATTTCTTGTAAAAGATTCTTGAAATTAAATGTTTCAGGTGCGTTTCATTCACCATTTATGAATGAGCCTTCAGTAAAATTTTCTGAATATTTAAAACAGATTCAATTTAAAAATCCTTCTTTCCCAGTCATAAGTAATTGTGAACCTTCACTTTGTAGCGATCCAAATGAGCTTAAAATTAGATTGGAAAATCAAATGTGTAATGGAGTGAGGTGGAGAGAAACTATGGATTTAATGGCAAAAGATAGTGATCTTCATATTGTTGAAATTGGTCCATCAAATGTACTTAGCGGTTTAGGAAAAAGACATTTGAAGGATGTAAAAATTTCTCAAGTTTCATCTTCTGATCAAATACTTTATTAATTCCAATGACAAAAGATATTTTTCAAAAATTAATATATCAATTAGTTAGCAAACTTTTTGTATTACCCATTTATAAATTTGTATTTAAAGGTCATTTAATAGGTCGAGAGAATATTCCTCAAAAAGATTCTTTTATAATGGTTTCCAATCATGGTTCTTTACTTGATCCTCCTTTGTTAGGCCATGCTCTTGGACGCAATATTTCTTTTATGGCCAAGGCAGAGCTTTTTAAAATACCTTTCCTTGGCTTCATTATTAAGGCTTGTGGAGCATATCCTGTAAAAAGGGGAATTGCTGATAAAAATACTATTAAAACAGCATGTAAAAAATTATCCAATAACAATTGTATTGGAATTTTTATTGACGGCACTCGTCAAAAAAATGGGAGAGTTAATAAGCCAAAACAAGGCGCTGCATTATTAGCTTTTAAAAATCAAAAATTATTATTACCTGTTGCAATAGTTAATTCACATAAACTCATAAGATTTAAATTCTGCATTCCTTTCTTTTCAAAAATACTTATTAAAGTGGGTAAACCTGTTCAACCTCCACTAAGCTCATCAAGAGATGATCTGAATTCTTTAACTAAGTACCTTCAAAATAATATTAATAGTTTGATTGGATAAATAATTAGTTAATTGGAGAAACAAGGTAAAGTGGCAAAACTTTTTGCCATGAATTTGAATTTAAATTCAATAAATTTTTATTTGATAAATTTAATAATTCTTTCAAGTCTTTTTCATCTTCATAATTAGCCTCAAAAAAAAGTTCTTTACACTCCAATACTTTTATAACTTTTGGTAGAACAATTTCTCGAATGATTATATCCTCTTTTTTTTGTCCGCAATTACTGATCTCATACTTTCCTGCGATGAATCCATACCTTTTTAATTTTTTGTAAATCCAGAATGATTGTTTGTCTATAAATAAATTATTTTTTAATGCAATTCTTTTTGCCATAATCTCAAATGCACTAAAACTACCTAAAGCACAATTTATTTGTTGTGAGATAGTTCTTGCTAAAACTACAATAAGTCTTGAAGCATTAAAATTTGCCGGCCCTACACTAACAGATATTTGATTTACTTTTTGTAAATTTTCTTTGGAAATGAATTTGTTAAATTCAACGATCAAGTTGTTGCACAAGTCATTATTAAATTTTTTTATAAATAATTTATCAGAATCGATTTTATTGTTTTTTCTATATCCAAATCCAAAAGAATTGTCTGTACTATGTATTACTAATGTATTGTAATTTTGGATCTGTTTGAGAGAATGAGTCATCTATTACCTTTAAACAGGTAATTCTAAACCAGGATTTATTTTAGACCACTTACCATAATCTTCTATAAAACTTCCGCAAGATTGAACATCCCAATCTGTTTTGTAATCATCATTATTATCTTTTACTATAGATACATGTATGTATGGATTAAGTGCTTTAAAATTAGGTGCATCGCAAATATTATCAACATCATGATTATTTTCGACATCATGATATGTAATACATTTATCAACCCATTTACAGTTAATGCAAATGCACATAATTAATAATTAACTTTAAAAACAAAAGATATGTACTACGATCATACACTAATAATTAAACAATTAGAAAGAAGTATAAAATTTAATAATTGGAATTTTATCTTATCTTTCTTACCTCAAGGATCGTATTTAGTTGGTGGTTATATAAGGGATACTATTTTAGGAAGAGTAACTGAAGAGATGGATATTGATATTGTAGTACCGTTAAATGCGATTGAAATTGGGAAAAAAATTTCAGATAATATTGAATCTAAATTTATAATCTTAGATAAAAAAAGAGAAGTAGTAAGAATTATTTTTAATCATATTTCGATTGATATTGCTAATCAGGTTTCATCCACCATCGAAGGAGATTTGAGTGCTAGGGACTTTACGATTAATTCAATTGCTTTTTTATTTGATAAGAAGTGTTTGTTTGATCCTCTAAATGGCATTAAAGATCTAGAATTTTCTTTACTTAGAACGCATTCGGAAATCAATTTGATAAATGATCCTCTGCGAATATTAAGATGTTTTAGATTTGTTTCAGAATTGAATTTTAAAATTGATATTAAGTTAGTTTCTTTTATAAAAAAAAATAAAAGTAGTTTATATCTTGTTGCTAAAGAGAGGGTTAATTATGAAATACAGAAAATAGTAAATGGGGCAAATGCCCTAGATGCGGTGATATTGATAAAAAAATTAAACATATTTGGTTCTGAAAAATTATATAAAGATTCTTTTTTTTTGGATTTAAAGAAAATTAATTATGATGGACTTAATCAGGAAGAAAAAGAGAAATTTTTACCATTATTTTTTATTTCCCAGATATTAGATGTTGTATCTCAAGAGAGACTTAAATTTAGTAAAGCCGAAATTGCAAAAACAAATTTATTGCGAAAATGGCACTTCTTTTTGAATAACAAAAATATCTCTCAGTTAAATGAATTAGAAAGATTTAAATTACATAAAGAATTAGAGATGTTTCTTCCATCTTTTATTTTTTATTTACCTCAAAATTTACGCATTGATTGGCTAAAAAGGTGGCGTGACAAGGACGACAAATTATTTCATCCCTCAAATTTATTAAATGGTGATTTAATAAAAAAACATTTGCAAATAGAAGATGGACCTACCTTAGGAGAGCTTTTAGAGTATCTTTCAAAGGAGCTTGCGTATAAAAGATTGAATAATTTTGATGAAGCTATTTATAAAGCAAAGCAATGGATTAAACAAAATGCGCCAAAATGTGATTAAATACACATAGCTTAGTTTTGTTTAGAAGTTCAGACTTCAAAATCATTTTTAAAAATTTATGAGTATTCGCATTTACATTGGCAACTTACCACAAGGATTTAATCCAAAAGAATTCGATAAGATTTTAAAATCAGTTTCTGATTCTATTAGATTTAAACCAGTTTTAGATAAAGAAACTAAAGAATGCAGAGGTTTTGGTTTCGCGACAACAAACAATGAAGAGAATGCTAATTTATTAATTCAAAAATTAAATGGTTTTGAATTTAATGGTTCTAAATTAAGAGTAGAGTTATCTGAAAAGAAAGACTCTGCTTCAAATAAAAGAAACAGCGGAAATTTAAACAAAAACAAAAAAAGGAAAGATTTTAAGAAAATTGTTCATAGTGACGCTCCTAATCTTGAAGCACCTGATCCACGATGGGCTGGGGAATTATCCAAATTAAAGGATTTGTTAGCTAACCAAAAAACACCAGCTTAGTTATTTGATTCGAGAAATTAAAAAAGATATTGGAATTTCAAAAGCTTTAACTGAATTTTTTACAAAAGCTCTGTTATTAAAAACATCATAGTCTAATCTTTCAATAGAATCTAATATCCCTCTATAAAGACGTAAAGATGTCCAAACTGGCCACCTTGCGTCAGAAGATAACCACTTAATCCCATCTTCAGACCGTTGGAACCAATCGCGAGCCCTTTTTAACTGAAAGTTCATCAGAGCCTTCCACTGATTATTAATCACCCCTTTTAATAGCTCTTCTTCAGAATAATTAAATTTTTCAATATCCTCTTGTGGGAGATAAATCCTTCCTCTTTGTCTGTCTTCTCCGACATCCCTCAATATATTTGTTAGTTGATTTGCTATACCTAGTGCTATAGCTGCTTCAGAGGGGTCAGGCTTATCACTCCATGGCGCGGAGGTATAAGCGCTATCAATCCCCATGACATTCTGAGTCATTAAACCAACAGTCCCTGCGACTCTATAACAATAGAGTTTTAATTCATCAAAGTCTTTGTATCTGAATTTATTAAGATCCATTCTCTGACCTTCTATCATATCTAGGTAGGGTTGAATACTTTGTGGATATTTTTCGATGGTATCTAATAGAACCGAATCTAATTCAGATTTAATGTTTCCTTTAAATACATTCTTTGTATTTTCTTCCCATTCATCTAAATTGTTTGAAAGCTCATCTTCTGATTTAGTTGAAGCTTCTAAACTATCCATTATTTCATCTGTTCTTCTACACCAAACATAAATAGCCCAAATAGCTTTTCTTTTTTCTAGTGGTAGTAGAAGAGTTCCCAAATAAAAGGTTTTGGCCCATTCTTGGGTTTCTTTTCGGCATATCTCGTATGCTTTATCTAGTTGAGAAATGGAATTTTTCAAAAAGTTTTAGCTGAATCAGGAAATTTTTAAGTGTTATTATGAAATATTTTGAGGAGTTTTGGAATATTCCTTATTGATTGATTCTGCGCATAATTTACCACTTAAAACAGCTCCCTCCATAGATGCTAAATATTTTTGCATTGTATAATCACCAGCTAAGAAGAAATTTTTTATTGGGGATTTTTGGGTAGGTCTGAACTCCTGACATCCAGGAACTGCCTTATAAACAGACCGCGGAGTTTTGACTACTTTATATTTCCTTAATTTCGTTTTATCATCTCCCATGAAATGAGTCGGAAATAATTTTTTTAGTTCTTCCATAGTTGCATCAACAATATCCTGATCACTCTTATTTATCCAATCTTTTGCAGGCGCAAAAACTAATTCAAGCATTGATCTATTTGGATCTTCATACTCTTTACATGTGATACTCATATCTGCATAAACGCTGAGAAGTGGTGATCTGCTAAATAATAAATGGTCAATATCTGTTAATTTTTTGTCAAACCATAAGTGAATATTTATAACTGGTACTCCATTTAATCCATCTAATTTAGAAAAAGTATCTAGACCTTTCCATTGTTTTGGAATCATTAATTTGAAGAGGTCTACAGGCATTGCACTAACATAAGCATCAGCTGTTATCTCTTTCTTTTCATTTTCATTTAAGGAGGCAATAGTAAAACTTTTTACAGTGCTGTCTTCATTGAGGTTTATTTGTCGTAATGGACTATTCATGTGAACTTCTCCACCACGAGCAGTGATATATTCAACCATTGGTTGGCAAAGTCTTTCTGGAGGAGCTCCGTCAAGGAATGCCATTTTTGAACCATTTTTTTCTTGTAAAAATCTATTTAAGGCTGTTAATAAAACTGTAGATGATATTTCATCCGGTCCAATAAAATTTAAAGCTTTACTCATAGCTATAAAAACTTCATCATTTACTCTTTCTGGAATATTGTGTTCTTTAAGCCAATCTGTCCATGACTTTGTATCACATTTATCTAGGTACTTTTGACCCCTTAACATTGCAGGCACTAAACCTAATCCAAAAAGGATCTTTTCATTCCAAGAAAGCATATCATTATTACTGAGTATCGCTGAAACACCATTTACTGGAGCTGGTATATCTGGGAAGTCAAATCTACTGTAAGTTCCAGGCTCGGATGGTTGATTAAAAATCATTGAATGGCTTTTCCATTGAAGCCTATCTTCAATATCTAATTCCTTGAAAAGTTGCAACATATTAGGGTAGGCGCCGAAAAATATGTGCAAACCCGTTTCATACCAGTCTCCATCCTCATCTTTCCATGCAGCAACTTTACCACCTAAAACATCTCTAGCTTCGAGTACGATTGGAATGTGACCGTTATCAACTAGGTATTTAGCACAAGATAAGCCCGCTAGACCAGCACCAGCAATTACAACACGCATTATTAAATCAAGAAATAAATTAACACTTACTAATAAGCTACATTAAAGTTATAACATTATTGTTTTTTTCGTTGATTATTTCGCAAAATTATGGAAAAAATGCTTTTAAAATCAACTACTCGACATGTAAGAATTTTTACTGCTGAAGTTGTTGATAAAGAATTAAAGTTTCATCCCAACAAATTGACTCTTGATTTAGATCCCGATAACGAGTTTATTTGGAACGAAGATTCTTTGAAAAAAATAAATGAGAAATTTAATGGCTTAATTAAAGAGAGATCAGGAAAGGATTTAGATGATTATGAACTTCGAAAAATAGGATCAGAAATCGAAGGTTTAATTCAATTTTTACTCCAAAATGGTGAATTAAGTTATAACCCTGAGTGTAGGGTTATGAACTATTCAATGGGTTTACCAAAAACAAATAAAGCACTGTGAATAGACCACCCTCAAATAGAAGGCCAAGGAGAGGCTCAAATAGAAGATATTATTCTTCAAATGCAGGAGATAGGGATTCTTATGGAACAAGGAATACTAGATTGCCTGCTTCTAATTCTGAAGAAAAGATTAATTTCAGTACAGGAACCATCGCTGTTCTTGCGGGGGTATTAATTCTAGGAGTTGGTATTGGGAGCGCTATTACAAGTACAACAGATGGTGGTCAGGGAAATATAGCTAGTCAACAACAATTGGATATGGCTGTTCCAGATCCTGAATTTTGTAGACAATGGGGTGCAAGCGCCTTTGTAATTGATGTTGAAATGTACACTACACTTAATCCGTCTACAAGTTTTGTAACGCAACCAGCTCTTCAGCCAGGTTGTGTAATTAGAAGAGAAAATTGGACAGTTTTACAAAAACAAGGAGCAATTAGCAATGAAGATGTAAGAGAATGTAAGCAAAGAATGAATACGTTTGCTTATATTGGTTCAATAAGAGACAAACCAATAGTTAAGTGCGTTTATCAGACTGATGTAAACGAAAATAAATTCATAATAAAAGGAGATGGACAAGCTGAAGACGGAGGAGTTGGAATTAATAAAGAAGCAATCCAGTTCTAATCAAATTTCTATATGTCTCAATGGGCTTTCTAAGCTAGCAAATTGAGGCAATATATTCTTCTTAAACACTTCGGAAGCTTTTGAGGTATATCTTGATGGATTAGTAATTAATTTCAGTTCTCTTTTAACCTCTAAATCAGCAATTGAAACTTTGTTTATTGTTCCAGCATCTAATTCTCTTTCAATTGAAACAACAGGTAAGAAAGAAGCGCCTAGTCCTGATTGAACAGCATTCTTGATCGCTTCAAGAGAATTTAGTTCCATTTCAATTTTTAATCTTTGAATATCAAGGCCAGAATCTTTAAGAAGCTTGTCAACAACTTTTCTTGTTGTAGATTGAGAGTCTAATGTTACGAAATTTAATTTGTATAAGTCTTCTTTTAAAAGCTCTTTCTTGTTAGAAAGGGGGTGCTTTGCTGGTAAAACTAATGCTAATTCATCTGTGGCATATGGAATAACTTGTAACAAATTTTCTAAATCTCCTGGTAATTGTCCGCCAATAATGGCTAAGTCAATTTGTCCATTGGCAACGCTCCATCCAGTTCTTCTAGTACTATGAACTTGAAGTTGAACTGATACTTCAGGATATTTTTGTCTGAAAAGTCCTATCATTCTGGGCATTAAATATGTTCCCGTTGTTTGACTTGCTCCAATGACAAGAGTCCCACCTTTTAAACTATTTAAATCTTCGATAGCTTTACATGCTTCGTCGCATTGATTCAGAATTCTTTCACAATATTCAAGTAGTAGTGTTCCTGCTTCAGTTAAAAGGGCTTTTCTACCACCTCTATCGAAAATTGTAATTTCAAGTTGTTTTTCAAGATTTTGAATTTGTAAACTTACAGCAGGTTGGGTTACATATAAGATATCTGCAGCTTTTTTAAAACTTCCTTGAGCTGCGATAGCTTTTAGTATTCTTAATTGGTCGAGCGTAAATGGTAATTCTGGCATCTATTATGCCTACAATTACTTATAATTCTAATGCCTAGAATCATTCTTGTTAAGAACAAAAATTATTTGAATAACTAAAATTTATGGAGATTCATAAAACTTCTATCGTAATTTTATTTTTGATTTTGATTTTTGCTGTAATTCATAGTGGAGGAGCTGCTTTAAGAATCAAAGCAGAATCTATGATGGGGCCAAGATTATGGAGGTTATGTTTTGTTTTTTTTAGTTTGCCATCTGCAATTTTATTAATTAGTTATTTTTTGGCTCATAGATATGACGGAATCAGATTATGGAATTTTCAAGGCAATAATTTTGTTTTTTTGTTGGTTTGGTTTTTAACTGCAATAAGTTTTTTATTTTTATATCCCGCTACTTATAACTTACTGGAAATTCCTTCAGTTTTAAAACCGAAAGTGCGAATTTACGGTACAGGTATAATGAGAATCACAAGACATCCACAAGCATTTGGTCAGATAATTTGGTGTTTTGCACATACTCTATGGATTGGTACATCATTCACATTAATAACTTCTATTGGCTTAATATTGCATCATCTTTTTGCAATCTGGCACGGTGATAAAAGATTATCCAACAGATTTGGCGAAGAATTTGATAATTTTAAAAAAAATACATCCATAATCCCATTTATGGCAATCATTGAAGGAAGGCAAGAATTTAAAATTAAAGAATTTTTTAGGTTATCTCAACTTGGAATATTGATTGCAATAGGTTTACTCTGGTGGTCCCATAAATATATAAATATTGCCGTTAAAACATTTAATTCATCATTTTTGTCGGAATTTTTCTATTGACAGTTTAAAATCAAAATATCAGTTTTTTAAAACATGCCTCAAGCTTCAGAAATTGCCTGGTTAATTCCTGTTTTTCCACTTATCGGAGCAGTGCTTTCTGGTTTAGGACTAATAAGTATTAACAAGAAAATTAATAATTCTAGGGAAATTGTTTCTGTAAGTCTTATTTCGTTTGTTGGTGTTTCTGCGGTAATTAGTTATAAAGCTTTGATTGAACAAGTTAATGGTTATCAATCTGTAGAAAAATTATTTGTATGGGCTAATGCTGGGGATTTCACAATCCCAATGGGCTTTGTCTTGGATCCTTTGGGTAGCGTAATGCTCGCTTTAGTAACCACAATTACATTGCTTGTAATGATTTACTCTCATGGTTATATGGCGCATGATAAAGGTTATGTCAGATTTTTTACATATTTAGCATTATTTAGTAGTTCAATGATGGGATTAATAGTTAGTCCAAATTTATTAGAAATTTACGTTTTTTGGGAATTAGTTGGTATGTGTTCTTACTTATTGGTTGGTTTTTGGTATGACAGAGATGGTGCTGCCCACGCTGCACAAAAAGCATTTGTTGTTAATAGAGTAGGAGACTTTGGATTATTACTAGGCATTCTTGGTTTATTTTGGGCAACAAATAGTTTTGATTTTAATGAAATAGCTATTGGAATTTCGCAATCAGTATCAGATAATTCATTACCCATTTGGGCTGCCTTGCTCCTTTGTTTTTTGGTCTTTTTAGGGCCGATGGCAAAATCTGCCCAGTTT
>QCLX01000004.1 GCA_003214215.1 Prochlorococcus sp. AG-418-G18
AGAATTATTAAAAGTATTGCCTAAAAAATTACTTTTTTTCTATTTCTAATAGGTTTTCTATCCATAAGTTAAGTTGTTTTGATAGCATTCCTTCTTCTCTCATTTTGATCGCTTTTATCACGACTTCTGTATTTACCCACTCTGGAAATCTTTTCGGCATTTATTTTTATATTCAGTAATTTTAATTTGGTACAAATTTTTATAAAAACAAGATCTAAGTAACAAATTTAATCTTTTATGTTTGATTTTGTACCTAATCTAGACAGCTCAGATGAGGTATGTTCACTTTCTACATTTTTTAATCTTTCAATTAGCTCAGAAAGATCTTTATGTGCCAACTCACCATTTTGCTCCCATTTAAGGGACCTTGAGTTACTATCAATTTTTTCTTTCATTGTCGTATTTAGGTATTAAGAATATAAAACGAAAACAGGAAAATTTTGGTTATTGTTTCAAGCATAAACTTAAAAAATTATGAAGATTTTTAATATATAAAGAATTTATCTTTTAACCACCACCAACTATTGAAACGATTTCTAAATTGTCACCATCTTTAAGCTTCACTTTTTCCCATTTCATTGAATTTATAATTAAATTATTTAACTCCACTACAATTGTGTTTGGTTTATATCCCATATGGTTAAGAGCTGTAGAAAGAAGAGCATTTCCCTGATCAAGTTCTATTTTTTTTTCTTCTCCATTTACCTTAATTTTCATGAGACAACTCTTTTAGAATCATAATAGCGTCTTCTTTAGGATCTTCAGAATTCATTAATTCCGAAACTAGGGCAACTTTTTTAAATCCATTTGTCTTTAAATATGAAATCTTATTTGCCTTAATTCCTCCAATAGCAAACCAAGGAATATTTAAATCCTTTGTTAATGTTTTAATCTTTTCAATCCCTACAGGTTTTTTGTTCTTTTTTGTTGCAGTTTCAAATACTGGTCCTATTCCAATATAATTACAACCATCTTTAAGAGCATTAGAAATATCAATTTCATTATTAGCGCTTATACCAATAATTTTTGAAAATCCTAATAAATTTCTTGCAGTTTTTAAGTCTAAATCGTCTTGTCCAAGATGAATTCCATCCGCGTTAGAGGCTAGAGCTATATCAACTCTATCGTTAACGATAAACAAAGAATTATATCTTTTGCATAGATTTTTAATCTGAATTGCTTCTTGAAGATGATCTTGATCAGTTCCCTTTTTAAATCTATGTTGAATAATTCTTACTCCCGCAATTAAAATCTCTTCTATTATTTCTAATAAATTGTCTTTTTGATCTGTGATTACATATAAGTCATTTTCTTTTAGTATTTCCTCTGACTTCTTACACTGGCTATAACTCAATAAGTCAATTTCAATAGTATAAATTTCATATCTGATGTCCGAAGCGATTTTTGAAAGCTCATGATTCTGTAGCCTTGAGAATTCTTCTATGACTCGTAATGCTTCTTGAACTCGGGCTGAATTAGAGCTTATAATTTGCTCAGAAGTTTTTCTCTTGATTTGCTCTTGATGAGTCAATCCTTTACATTTGTCCTCAATGTGATTTCTAGATTGTTTATAAACTTCTAAATGATTTTTTCCTAAAATTTGTCTAAAATTTTTAATCTTTTCAACATATTTTTCTTTGCCTAGACCAAATCTAGCCCAATCCTCTAATACTCTTAGTCCTTCTCTAGCTCTATCTAGATTAGCGTCAATAATTTGATAAATTCTTAAATCTTCAACGTCTTTATTATTAGAATTCAGCATTTGTAATTTATTTTTTGTAGTTTTTAAAAATTTTGAGAGCATTATCTCTATCTTTTTTAATTTGATTAGAGAGTTGATCTATATTTTTGAACTTAATTTGAGATCTAAGTTTTTCAACTGGTTCTACAGATAGATTGAAACCATATAAATTGATATTTTTATTTATTAAATGAACTTCAACTGCAGATGGCAATAAAGGATTTATTGTTGGTTGAGAGCCAAGATTCATAACAGATTCAATTTTTTGGTTGGAATTTTCTATGGTTGTCCAAGATGCGTAAACTCCTTCTCCAGGTAAAAATTTTCTGCCATCTATTTCAAGATTTGCGGTAGGCCATCCTATACTTTTCCCAATTCCTTTACCTTTAACAACCTTGCCATTAAAACTATAAGGCCTATTAAGAATTTTGGAAGCATTTTTCAGATCACTTTTCTCTAATAGGTCTCTTATTCTGCTGCTGCTGATCCTACCTTCCTTATCTTCTAAAATTGGAGTAATTTTTAGTTTAATATCCGTATCCTTAATCATATTTTTTATTGTATTTATATCTCCACTTCTTCTGAAACCAAATTTAAAATTAGCACCTACAGAAATCTTTTTTGCTTGTAATTGATTAATCAAAATATCTCTTACGAATTTTTCTGCACTTAATTTTGATAGTTCTATATCAAAAGGAATCAGAACTAATTGTTCAATCCCCAGATCTTCAAGAATAGATAGTTTTTCATAAGGGAGATCAAGTCTAAGACGTGTCTCTTTGTAAAGAACTTCTCGGGGATGAGGCCAGAAGCTTGCAATTGTTGGGGTATATTGATTTTCTTCAACTACACTTTTTATTAATTGTCTGTGGCCAGCATGAAGGCCATCAAAACTTCCAATAGCTATTGAAGTGGGATTCTTAACTTCAGATGGGGATATTAAAGAGATCAAAAGATTACGTGCAATTTTATGATTTTAGTGGCAAATTTGGATTGATTACAGTTTATTCAATCAAATGAATGTCTGACAAAATTGATTTTCAGTCCCTTTCATTTGGAATGAAGCGCATTGGATGGATACGCTTTTGGGTTCAGTCCATTTTAGGTGTTGTTGTTGCAGCTGTTTTGCTTTTTTCAAATGTTGTAAATAACAGCGAAGGTCAGCTTGGCTTAACACCTGGTCTATCACTTACTACGATATCCCTGATTTTACTACTTTTTAGTCTTTGGCAAGGTTGGTTAATAGTTAGAACAGGAAGAGCAATCGCTAGCAACGCAAGACCCTCAAGAGGACAAACTAGTAAATTGATAAAACGAGGACTAATAGTTGATTTACTAGGAATTTTCTTTGGATTAATTGGATATCAAGCTCTTATGGGAGCCTTATTTATACAAGCATCCTCTCAAACAACTGGACAATTGATAACTGCGACATCTGATATTCCAATTACGGGTCTTGAAATATTATCAGTTCTCAGTAACACCCAAGTTATTGCGGCTCATTTTTTTGGACTTTGCTTTTCTTTATGGCTTTTAAGAAGGATTTACAAATGAATTATTAATTTTAGGTAATTTGTCTAAATTACCTCTCCAAAATAAATCTGGTTCTACAGGTGTAAGAGATATTTTATTTTCTTGTATTTGAGATACGTCACTGGGCCAGTTTTTTGGACCATAACCTTTTGATTTGAGATCTAAAACAACCTCACCTGCTAACCAATAATAATCGTCACCTCTTGGGTCTTCCCTTTTGGAAAATTGATTTTTATATTTTCTTACCGATAACCTTGTCCAGGATAATTCTTTTATTTTGTTTTCTTCGCAGGGGGGGATATTCAAATTTAATAAAAGTGAAGCTGGCCAACTATCGGTAATTGCTTGTTCGGCAATATTCATTGCAATTTCTCCAGCAAATTCAAAATTCTTCCATTTAAAACTTGCAACACTTATTGCCATGGAGGGAACATTTTCTAAAGTGCCTTCCATAGCTGCTGCGACTGTGCCTGAACAAAAAATATCTGTCCCTAAATTGGGCCCGTGATTTATTCCAGATAATACTAGATCAGGTTTTTTATCCAAGAGTTCAGATAGCGCTAATTTGACGCAATCAGCAGGCGTGCCCGAACATCCCCAAGCTTCAATTCCTTCCTCAAATAATTCGTCCGCTCTTTCCACCCTTAATGGAGATTGTAAAGTAAGTCCATGACCAGTAGCTGATCTTTCTTGGTCAGGACATACTACTTTTACGTTATGCCCTCTTTTTTGGGCTGATTTTGCTAAAGTTCTTATCCCTGCTGCAAAAACACCATCATCATTGCTAATTAATATATTTAACGGTTTCATTAATCAATAAATTTTATTTATGGACGATATTTAAGTAAGATAAAGAAATACTTATTTTTACTATATCAGTGAGTCAGATTGAATCATTAAGTCAAATTGAGGAAAAACTAAATAATCTTTCTCTAAAAGCAAAAAATAATATAGATAATGCTAATTCGCATGAAGAACTGGATCAATTAAGAGTTACCTTGCTAGGAAAAAAAGGTGATTTGTCTATTATCTTGAAAACAATGGTTCAATTATCTGCTACTGATAGACCAATTATTGGCCAGAAGGCAAATTTAATAAAGATAAATTTGCAAGAATTTATAACTGAAAGAAAAAATCAACTAAATAGTGAAGCCTTAGAGAAAAAGATTAAAACAGAAAAAATTGATGTAACTATCCCTTCAATTGGAACAAACCCTGGAAATAAACATCCCTTAATTACGACTCAAGATGAAATAATAGATATTTTTTGTGGTTTAGGATATTCAGTTGAAAGTGGCCCTGAAATAGAAACTGATTTTTATAATTTTGAGTCTCTTAATATACCCAAAAATCATCCTGCAAGAGATATGCAGGATACTTTCTACTTAGATGAAAATCGACTTTTAAGGACTCATACTTCTCCTGTTCAGATAAGGTATTTAGAGAAAACTCCTCCTCCAGTAAGAATTATTGCCCCAGGGAGAGTTTATAGGAGAGATGCTGTAGATGCTACTCATTCCCCTGTATTTAATCAGGTTGAGGTTTTATGTATTGATCAAAATATAAATTTTAGTCATTTAAGAGGAACAGTGCTTACATTTTTAAAGAACTTTTTTGGAGATATTCCTGTTAGATTTAGGGCTAGTTATTTTCCATTTACTGAACCTTCGGCAGAAGTAGATGTTCAATGGAAAGGTAAATGGTTAGAAGTAATGGGATGCGGAATGGTGGATCCTAAGGTCTTAGGAAAATTAGGAATAGATTCTGAGAAATGGACCGGTTTCGCAGCTGGATTAGGAGTTGAACGATTTTGTATGGTAAGACATCAGATTGACGACATTAGAAAATTTTATACAAATGATCTTAGATTCTTAGAACAGTTCTAATAAAATTGAAATTTTAAATTAGGATTGTCTAGCAATTTAGTTTAAGATAGTCATAGTTCTAGTTTTTTGATTGGTACGTAAAGCAGGGCTAATCGTTAATGATGGGAAAGAACTTGCTGTTCAAACTGCCAGTTCTGTTGAGAAAAAATTGGAAGAATCCAATTATGAAGTTGTAAGGGTTAGTAGCTCTGGTGGAATGATTGGATTCGCCAATCCTGATCAACATGTTCGTCCTTTGGGATATACGAACTGTGTTCCCGAAGGATTTGACTCGTCAATGGAATTTGCCATTGTTCTTGGCGGAGATGGAACCGTACTTTCTGCAGCAAGGCAAACAGCACCTGCTAAAATTCCAATCCTTACAATAAATACTGGTCATTTAGGTTTTCTTGCAGAAGCTTATTTGTCAAATCTTGATGAAGCAGTAGATAAAATCATTGCTGGGAATTGGGATATTGAAGAAAGAACTTGCTTTATTATTAGTGTAATGAGGAACGACCAAAGGAGATGGGAGTCTCTCTGTCTTAATGAGATGGCTCTTCATAGAGAACCTCTTACAAGTATGTGTCATTTTGAGATTTCTATTGGAAGACATGCTCCTGTTGATATTTCAGCTGATGGAGTAATTTTATCTACTCCAACTGGTTCTACTGCATATTCGTTGAGTGCTGGAGGGCCAGTTATTACCCCTGACTGCCCAGTGGTGCAATTAACCCCAATTGCTCCACATTCATTGGCATCTAGGGCATTGGTTTTTAATGACTCTGAGCCAGTAACCGTTTTCCCCGCAACTCCTGAAAGGTTGGTAATGGTTGTTGACGGAAATGCTGGTTGTTATGTTTGGCCTGAAGATAGAGTTTTGATAAGAAAAAGTAAACACTCAGTAAAGTTTATTAGACTTGAAGATCATGAATTTTTCCAAGTTTTAAGAAATAAACTAGGTTGGGGGTTGCCCCATGTGGCTAAACCTAACAAATAACAATTATTAAAATTTATTTTTTTCCTTTTAATAGAAAAACAGGATTATTTGGTTCTAATCTCATTCCCTCAGCGATACTTAAGCTTTTATAGGTCTGAATTAAATTTAAATTTGTTTTGAAATTTTTATCTTCTAATTCTTCCTTTAAGTCTTTTATAGTTTGAATGTCAATTATTGGGATAACAATAATATCGCCGATAGTCATAACCTGAGATAGTTTATTAATAATTTGAAGTTTAGTCTTTTTATCACATCCTCCAATTACTAATCTACTAGGTTTCTCAAAAGAACTGAAATTCATATTATTCAAGGTATTAATTATGTCTTCCTCAAAAATAAGTTTTGGTTTAATGCCAAGCCTTTTTGAGTTTTCTAGTATTAATGCTTTTGAGCCAATCCTTTTATCGATGCAAACCAGATCTAAATTAGGCCTTAATTTTAGTGCTTCTAAACCAATTGACCCACAACCTGCTCCTATATCCCAGATGACACCATTTTTAGGGAGCTCTAGATCAGCTAAGATTTGAACGCGGACCTCCCTTTTAGTAAATAAATTTGGTCTATCATCAAAAGTTTTAAAAATATGGTCACTTATTCCGAAAAGAGGGAGATTATTATTTGAGTAATTTTTCTTTGTTCTTATAAGAACTACAATGTTCAAACTCGATATATAAGAGGGCAATGACTCTTTAAGATTTAATTTTCTTATCTTTTCATTATCGAAGCCTACCTCTTCACAGAGCCAAAAATCATAGAAGTCAATCAGATTTAATTCTGATAAGTTTTTTTTAATTATTTCTAAACTTTTGGTATTTGAATCTGTAATAATTGCCAAATTTGAAGGCCTTCCTTTAAGAGCCTCAATTAATCTAGTCGAATCTCTGCCGTGAATACTTAAATTAACAGTATCCTGCCATGGGATTTTTAACTTACTAAACGCTAATTGAATACAAGTATTTGAAGGGTAGAAACTTAATTCATCTTTTGAAAAATTTTCTAAAATTATTCTCCCAATTCCAAACCAAAGTGGATCTCCTCTTGAAATTAAAATGACATCACTTTTTTGAGATCTAAGCCATTTAACAAGTTCGTTATTACTGTTACTCGAAAAAAATGATTTCTTTTTTTCTAAATAATTTTCGCTCCATGATTTAATTTCTTCGAAATATGAACTGGGAACTGCAATATTTTCTGTCTTAACAAATAAATCTTGTAATTTGGAAGGTAAATCTCCAAATATATATGAATTAATACCCACTACATGAATTTTTCGATTAACTTCGCTCATCAATACTTAATGAAAAGGAACTAAACTGTTTGAAAGTTTTATTAAATTATCTTATTATTATTTGAGTTATCATAGTAAATTAATTGTCTGAAAGGAGAAAGAGATTACATGATTTATTGTTAACTCTAATCAATAAAGATAGTGAATTTAAGTTTATTGAAGAAGATTCTAGCGATTTAACTTCTAGCTATTCTGAAAAAGACACTTTGAATTTATCTCGAGTTATAGAAAAAAATCGTAAAATAATAAAAAGGTATCAAGCTATTATAAGAACAGCTGTAACTCTAGATGCCTTGATGGATTCTGAAAATGAAGAAAATTACAAAATCAAATAAAAAATTTTTTTTAAAAGGAATATTGCCTTTATTGTTATTACTATCCTTTATTATTAACCCATTAAAAGTATCTGCAAAAGTTGCAAAAACTGAAATTAATGGGGAATTAATTAATGCAAGTAGTGAGTTTTTAAGGGACTTGGACTTTGAAACTTGGCAATTAGTAGCTTATAAATCTCCCCTTTTTTCAGATAAATTGATCCTAAGAGTAATTGGATATCCAGGAAATCTTAGGATTGATCATCCCACTGACTTGAGGGTCGAATCAGGCAGAAAACAGTGGCTTTTAGATGACAAAACATTACTTAATGTGGAATTAGCAACTGATGGAAGACAAGCTGCTGCGGAATTTGATCTTGATAAATTGATTAAAAATTTAGATAAAAATAGACCATTAAGATTATCTTTGTCAGGAGTTTTTTCTGAGCTACCTGTCCCTCCCTTTGTTGTTAAAGAGTGGAGATCAATTAACTAAATTTGATTTTGGAGATGTCTGAAAAAAATGTAAGCCATATAAAATGGATGAAAAGGGCAATTTTTTTGGCTTCTTTAGGAAAAAATACGACGAGTCCTAACCCTAGAGTGGGAGCAGTAATACTTGATAAAAATGGAAACCTTATTTCAGAAGGATTTCATTTTAAAGCAGGCATGCCCCATGCTGAGGCAATGGCTTTTAGTAATTTAAAAAAGGATGCAAAAGGCGGGTCAATGTATGTAAATCTTGAACCTTGCTGCCATCAAGGTAAAACACCTCCATGTGTAGATAAGATAATATCCTCTGGAATCAGAAAGGTGTATATATCTATTCAAGATCCTGATAAAAGAGTTTCAGGTAAAGGTATTCAGCGGTTAAAAGACGCCGGAATTAAAGTTCATTTAGGAATATGCAAAAAAGAATCCTTAGACTTAAATAAGTCTTTTATTCACAGAAATATTACTGAAAAGTCATTTGGCGTTTTTAAATGGGCTATGAGCATTGATGGCAGAATTGGTTTAAGAAATGGTAAAAGTAAATGGATAACTAATGAAGAATCAAGGGCCCTAGTTCACGCGTTTAGGGCAGAATTTGATGCAATAATCATTGGTGGAAACACATTAAGAAAAGATAACCCTTTTTTGACCACTAGAGGTTTGAAAACTCCAGAACCTTTACGAGTTGTTTTCACAAAAACCTTAGATTTGCCTCTAAAAGCTAATCTTTGGGATTGTAATAAGGCAAAAACTATAGTTATTTATGATTCTTCTACAGCAAATGAAAATTACCTTGCAAGGATTCCTAAATGTGTTGACCTTGAAAAGGTATCATCAGATAATCCTGAGTTAATCTCAAAAATACTTGCCAAAAGAGGATGTAATAAAGTTCTTTGGGAATGTGGTCCTAAATTGGCTACCTCTGCTATGAGATCAAATTGTATTCAGGAAATTATTACTTTTATTGCACCAAAAATTTTAGGTGGCGAATATAGTATGAATCCTTTTGGTGATTTTGAATTCAAAGAAATGAATGAAATTATTAAATTAACTGATTCTAAGTTTAGTTTGATTGGAAATGATATATGCGTTAAGAGTTCATTCCAAAATTAATTTTCATCCTAATTTCTATGGGTCAAAGTACCGTACGGTTCTTACCCAAAAAAAAAATACAGATACGGAATCCTTTCGTTTAGTTTATAATAAGATCAATTTTGATAACAACCATGCCAATAAGACAAGACGATAATCAACCTAATAGAAGATTTGGCATTGTAAATATTATTTTGATAGGAGTTGGAGCATTACTTTTATTTAGTAGCCTCTTCCCTAATCAAAATATGCAAATCCCTAGGGTTCCTTATTCTTTATTCATAGATCAGGTTAATGATGGGGAAGTTAAGCGTGCATATATCACTCAAGAACAAATTAGATATGAGTTAAATGGAGCTGAAGAAGGTGCACCTTCTGTTTTAGCGACAACCCCAATTTTTGATATGGACCTCCCACAAAGGTTAGAAAGTAAAGGGGTGGAATTCGCAGCGGCCCCTCCTAAAAAACCTAATTTCTTCTCAACCATTTTGAGCTGGGTTGTCCCACCTTTGATTTTTATTCTTGTTTTACAATTTTTTGCTCGAAGAAGTATGGGGGGCGGAGGAGCTCAAGGAGCTCTAAGTTTTACCAAAAGTAAAGCTAAAGTTTATGTGCCAGATGATGAGTCAAAAGTTACTTTTGAGGATGTAGCAGGAGTTGACGAAGCCAAGGACGAATTAACAGAAATAGTTGATTTTTTAAAAAAACCTGAAAGATATACTGATATAGGAGCTCGAATACCTAAAGGAGTTCTTCTAGTAGGACCTCCAGGAACAGGAAAAACTCTTCTTTCAAAAGCTGTTGCGGGAGAAGCAGAAGTTCCTTTTTTCATCATTTCAGGTTCGGAATTTGTTGAACTTTTTGTAGGTGCAGGTGCAGCAAGAGTTAGAGATCTTTTTGAACAAGCTAAGAAAAAAGCCCCCTGCATAATCTTTATTGACGAGTTAGATGCTATTGGTAAAAGTCGTTCAGGATCAATGGGAGTAGTTGGAGGTAATGATGAGAGAGAGCAAACCCTAAACCAGCTTCTTACTGAAATGGATGGGTTTGCATCCACTGATAAGCCAGTTATAGTATTAGCAGCAACTAACCAGCCAGAAGTTCTCGATGCCGCTTTATTAAGACCCGGAAGGTTTGATAGGCAAGTCTTAGTCGATAGACCTGATCTTTCTGGGAGAAAAACTATATTGGAGATCTATACAAAAAAAGTTAAACTTGCAGATTCAATAGATCTCGACTCTATTGCCCAAGCTACTAGTGGTTTTGCAGGTGCTGATTTGGCAAATATGGTAAACGAGGCTGCTTTACTTGCAGCCAGAGCAAAAAGAAAAAGTGTAGAACAACAGGATTTAAGCGAAGCGATAGAGAGAGTTGTTGCTGGTTTGGAAAAAAAGAGTCGTGTTTTGCAAGATGATGAAAAAAAAGTTGTTGCTTATCACGAAGTTGGTCATGCAATAGTTGGTCATCTCATGCCTGGCGGTTCAAAAGTTGCAAAGATTTCGATTGTACCAAGAGGGATGAGTGCACTTGGATATACTCTTCAATTACCAACTGAAGAAAGATTTTTAAACTCTAAAGAAGAACTAAAAGGACAAATAGCTACTCTTTTAGGAGGAAGATCTGCAGAAGAGGTTGTCTTTGGAAAGATTACAACCGGAGCTTCAAATGATTTACAAAGAGCTACTGACATTGCCGAACAAATGGTTGGAACATTTGGAATGAGTGATATTCTTGGTCCTCTTGCTTACGATAAGCAAGGTGGTGGTCAGTTTTTAGGTAATGGAAATAATCCTAGAAGATCTGTTAGTGACGCTACTGCTCAAGCTATAGACAAAGAGGTTAGAGATTTAGTTGATGATGCGCATGAAACTGCACTTAATATTTTGAGAAATAATTTACCTCTTCTTGAATCAATTTCTCAAAAAATTCTTCAAGAAGAAGTTATAGAAGGGGAGGATCTTAAAACTCTCTTGGCAGAGAGTAAAATGCCTGCATAGTAGAATCTTGATCTAAATATAAATATTCATGTTAAAACCAATTAAGCTTGCTAATAAGAATTTCCTATCAAGCTTAGATTTATCAAAAGAGGAAGTTTTTCATATTCTAGATCTTTCAAATAATTTTAAAAAAAATAAAAAATTTAGTATTGACCTTAACAGCAAAGTTTTAGGATTAATTTTTGATAAGTCATCAACACGCACAAGAGTTAGTTTTCAAGTTGCTATGACTAGGCTTGGTGGAACAACTATTGACCTTAATCCAATAACATCACAAATAGGTAGAGGCGAGCCAATTAAAGATACTGCAAGAGTTCTAAGTAGATATTGTGATGTTATGGCAATTAGAACATTTGATCATTCAGATTTGGAAGAATATGCAAAGTGGTCTACTAAACCAGTTATTAATGCTCTTACAGATTTAGAACATCCATGTCAGGCCTTAGCTGATTTTTTAACAATTCATGAGGAATTTCTTGATTTTAAAGATGTAATTTTAACATTTATAGGTGATGGTAATAATGTCGCAAATTCTCTTATATTATGTGGGGCATTACTAGGAGTGGAAGTTAGGATTGCATGTCCTAAAGGCTATGAACCTAACTCTTTGGTGATTAAAAAAGCTTATGAAATATATAAAAATAAGGATCTATTAAAAATCACTAATGACCCCATTATTGCAGTTCAGGGAGCAAATGTTTTATATACAGATGTTTGGTCATCTATGGGTGAAGAAGATAAAAAGGCAGAGAAAGATAAATTTTTTAATGGATTCACTATTGATAATGATTTATTAAGTAAGGCTGAAAAAGATGCAATTGTTCTTCATTGCCTCCCTGCATACAGATCTAAAGAGATAACTGATGAGGTATTTGAAAGTAAAAAAAATAGAATTTTTGAACAAGCAGAAAATAGATTACATGCTCAACAAGCCCTTTTGTCTTGCCTTCTCCACTAAAAATACTTGCAAACTGATTAATAAAAAGGTACAAATGTATTAGAGTACATTTGTTTCATGGAAACTTCTTCAGGGGGTAATCTTACCAAGGCTCAAAATGAGCTGTATGGATGGATAAGAGACTACATGAAAAACTTTCAACATAGTCCATCTATTAGGCAAATGATGCAAGCCATGGGTCTTAAATCTCCTGCTCCAATTCAAAGTCGTTTAAAACATTTACAAGAGAAAGGATATATATCTTGGCAAGAAGGTAAGGCAAGAACGATGCAAATAGTTGATGAAATTATAGAAGGAGTTCCAATTATGGGTTCTGTTGCTGCAGGAGGTTTAATTGAAACTTATTCTGATATTCAAGAGAATTTAGATATTTCAGATGTTTTGAAAAAGAAAAATGTTTTTGCTCTTACAGTTAATGGTGATTCCATGATAGATGCATGTATTGCAGATGGAGATATGGTTTTGATGGAGCCAATTACGGATTCATACTCTCTTAGGAATGGAACTATTGTTAGTGCAATGGTTCCTGGTTTAGGAACAACTTTAAAGTACTTTGTAAAGAAAGGAGGAAAAATATTTCTTGAAGCAGCAAATCCAGCTTATGAACCAATTGAGTTGAATTTAGAGGAAGTTGTTTTTCAAGGAAAGCTATTGGCAGTATGGCGAAAGGTTTAATAAAGGAAATTAATTATTTTAAGTTTTCTTTAAACCAATCTATTGTTTTTAACAACCCATCTTTTAATTCAATCTTTGGCTCCCAATTTAAAATATTTTTAGCTAGTTCAATGGAGGGCTTTCTCTGTTTTGGATCATCCAAGGGGAGATCTTTATATTCAAATTCTAAATCCGGATTGACCAAATTCCTTATTAAATTTGCTAATTCTTTTATTGAAAACTCTTTAGGATTTCCAATATTCATTGGATATTGATAATTACTATTCATTAGAAGAATCATTCCATCTATTAAATCGTCTACATAACAAAAAGATCTAGTTTGCCTGCCATTCCCATAAAGAGTTATCTTTTTATTATTTAGTGCTTGGAATATAAAATTGCTTATTACTCTTCCATCATCAAACCTCATGTTTGGGCCATAAGTGTTAAATATCCTCATGATTCTTACATCGACCCCATGTACTCGTTGATAATCTGCACATAGAGTTTCTGCTACTCTTTTGCCTTCGTCATAACAGCTTCTTATCCCTGTTGTATTAACGGATCCCTTGTAGGACTCTTTTTGGGGATGTTCTTCAGGATCGCCATAAACTTCACTTGTACTCGCTAATAATATTTTAGCTCCCACTCTTTTTGCTAGACCTAACATGTTATAGGTACCAAGGAAGCTTGTTTTGGTCGTCTTAATTGGATTAAATTGATAATGAATTGGAGATGCTGGACAAGCTAAATGCCAAATCTTATCAACTTCTAATTTTATTGGTTCTGTTACATCATGTCTTATAAATTCAAAATTTTGGAATTTGAATAATTCTTGAATATTTTCTTTTGATCCTGTAAAAAAATTATCAAGACAAATAACCTCTTCACCTTTTTTTAATAAACTCTTGGCGAGATGTGAACCAAGGAAACCAGATCCACCTGTAATTAAATTTCTTTTATTATTCTGCATCAAGATAATTGTCAATAATTTTTGGATTACTTTCTATATTAAATCCAAAGTAGTAATATTATTTTAATAAAATGCATTTTTGGAGAAATTATTTTATTTCTCTAATACTTTGATACCAAGAAATACAAGTTAAATCAAAATGGAAAATAAATTTACCAAAAATATTTGTTGTATAGGTGCGGGATATGTTGGAGGACCAACAATGTCAGTGATAGCTTATAATTGCCCTGAATTTATAGTTAACGTAGTTGATATTAACAAACAAAGGATAAATGCATGGAATAGTAATGATTTCTCAAAATTACCTATTTTTGAACCTGGATTAGAAAAAATAGTAAAAAAATGCAGAGATAGAAATCTTTTTTTCTCGCTTAAAGTGGAGGAATGCATCTCAGAGGCAGATATAATTTTTATTTCAGTAAATACTCCTACTAAAACAAAAGGAATTGGTGCTGGCTTTGCTAGTGATTTAAAATGGATAGAATCATCAGCTAGACAAATAGCAAAATTTGCAAAGGGTCACACCATAGTAGTAGAAAAAAGTACGCTCCCAGTTAAAACTGCAGAAACAATAAAACTTATTTTAAATTCATCAAAACAAAATAACAAAATCAATGAAGATACTCATAAAAAAAACTTTTCAATAGTATCTAATCCTGAATTCCTTGCTGAAGGTACAGCTATCGAGGATCTTCAAAATCCAGATAGAGTTTTAATTGGTGGAGAAGATGATTATTCAATAGATGTCGTATCAGATATATATAAAAATTGGGTGGACCCAGATAAAATAATAACTACAAATTTATGGAGTTCAGAATTATCAAAACTTGTCGCTAATGCTTTTTTAGCTCAAAGAATTTCATCAATAAACTCTATATCGGCACTTTGCGAAATTACTGGTGCAAATATTAATGAAGTCGCAAAAGCAATTGGTAGTGATTCAAGAATAGGCAGTAAATTTTTAAAAGCTGGACCAGGATTTGGTGGAAGTTGTTTTAAAAAAGATATTTTAAATCTTGTTTATTTATGTAGATATTATGGATTAAAGGAAGTTGGAGATTATTGGGAGCAAGTAGTTGATATTAATCAATGGCAACAAAGAAGAATCTCATCTTTGGTTATAAAAAATTTATTTGGGACACTTTCAAATAAGAAATTAGCTGTATTTGGATTTTCTTTTAAGGCTAATACTAATGATACAAGGGAATCTCCAAGTATAAATATTTCAAAAGATTTACTGCAAGAAGGAGCAAAGTTGAGTTTTTACGACCCTAAGGTTAAAGAAAAACAAATTGTTATAGAATTCGATAAATCAGTAGAAGAAATTTTTATAAATGATACCGCTTTAAAGGCTGCAGAAGGTGCCGATGCAATTATTGTCTTGACTGAATGGGAAGAATTTAATTACCTTGATTGGAAAAAAATTTTCGATGTCATGAGAAAACCTGCTTGGGTATTTGATGCAAGAGTTTATTTGGATAAAGAAAATTTAAAAAATATTGGTTTCAAAGTTTGGTCTCTTGGTACTTAAATAAAATTTAAAGAATATTTTTTTTGTAAAAAAATTTTAAATAAAGATGTTACGAAGATTTCAATTAAAAGGAAAGATAAAATTATTTCTAGTATTTGGCATATTAAATTTTATAGTTACAAATATTATTCTTCAAATTTTATTATTATTAATACCAACTATTTTTGCAACAGTATTTTCTCAAATAGTAAATCTTTTTATTGGTTATTTTCTTTATGGCAAGAAGGTTTTTAAATTTAAAAAATTAAATAAATTTGTTTTTAAAAAATATCTAGTGCAAGCATTTATTTTATGGATATTAAATTTTGCCTTGATTCAATGCTTTTTTAATATTGGAGTTAATAAAAATGTAACTGCAATTTTAGTCGTTCCTTTTTTGGTAGCTATTTCTTATTATTCTCAAAGATATTTTGTTTTTAAATAGTTTTGAACTTTAATTAAGCTATTATGAATCTTGTTTGCAAATATTTATGATAATTAATCATTCTAAATTCACTTTATCAGTAATAATTCCCTGCTATAACGAGATTAATACTATCGAGGAAGTAATAAAAAAAGTTAAAAATACTTCGATTGATTCAAAACAAATTATTATTGTTGATGATTTTTCAACAGATGGAACAAGAGAATATCTTCAATCACTAGAAGATAATTCTATATTAGTTATTTTTCAAAATAGAAATCAGGGTAAAGGATCAGCTATAGCTAAAGGGATTAATTTTGCTAATGGCGAAATTTCAATAATTCAAGATGCTGATTTGGAATATGATCCAAATGAATATGAAAAACTGATTAATCCAATATTAGATAATAAAGCAGATGTTGTTTTTGGAAGTAGATTTCAGGGTGCAGAGCCTCATAGGGTAGTATATTTTTGGCACAGGGTAGGGAATGGTTTTCTTACTTTGTTAAGTAATATCATGACTGATATTAATTTAACAGATATGGAAACTTGCTATAAAGCTTTTAGGACTGAAATTCTTAAATCAATTAATATTAAAGAAAAAAGATTTGGATTTGAACCAGAAATTACTGCAAAAGTAGCACGAATGCGATGCAGGATTTATGAAGTAGGAATATCTTATTTTGGAAGAACTTATGAAGAGGGAAAAAAAATAGGCTGGAAAGATGGAGTTCATGCTATTTGGTGTATCTTAAAATATAATTTATGGAAAAAATAAAATTAGTTGCATTTTAATTTAATAATGATTTCCATGCTAATTTGAAATTTATATTTTTTTGTTTCTGATTATCTTTTTAAATATAGAGATGACACTGGAAAATATGTAATATTTAAAGAATCATTTAGATCTGAAACATTCGATTATCTTTATTTTAGATATTTTAGTTGCATTCATTTTCTTGCTGCTAAGAACTCAATTCAATGTAAAAAAATTTCAATTAAAGTTTTAATGTAATCTCAGGAAAAACAATTTCTGTTTTAGAAATTATTCATTCTTATACTAGATTATTAGCAGCAAAAATAATCTTTGAGTATATTGGTAGAAATATTTCTTACCCTGAAAAGGTTTTGCTATTGCTAAATAATGAAAATTATTTTAATAATTTTGGTTGGAAGGGTAAAATTCTTTTGATTCATTTTTTAAATCTTTTTTACATAATCCAGAAAAAAAAGAATTGGATTAGTTATTTAATTTAAAATTATGATATTTGATTAATAATGATAACTTTAATTTTAACTTTTCTAATTTTCTGTCCTTTTTTTACTTTTAGGGATAATTTAACTTCCTCTAAATATATTACTTTTGCTACTTCCTTAACCTTTGCATATGCCAGTTTGGGTTTCTTGGGTATATGTATCACTTTTTTAAAATTAACTTATATTCCAATTTTTTTAATTGAATTTATTATATTTTTTATTTTATTATCGAAAAAATTTTATAGAAATAAATTATTTTATTTTTTTAATCAGTTTAAAGAAGAGATTATATATTTAAGAAATTTAGAAAAGTATAAAAAAACATTTGGTTTTTTTTGTATTATTATCTCACTGCTATTTATAGTTTCTTTTGGTCCAATCAATCATTCTGATACTGCAAATGTTTATGTAGGCTATCCTTATCAATTTTGGAAAAATAATTCTCATTTTATTGACGGCAATCTTAATCAAGGATTAATGGGTCTTGGGGATTTCACAAATATTTTTTATTTTCAGGATAAAACAAGTTGGTTAATAAGAACATCGCAATTTATTCCAATACCTTTTGTTTTTATGATTATGTTGCGAAGAAATATTAGTAATTTATATTTATTCATTTTTTTAACATCTCCTGTTTTTATTCAATGGCTAACTATCGGGAAGACTAATTTCTTGAGTGAATCCTGCTTGGCTTTGGGATTCTTGGCATGGGATCTTAATAAAGAAAAAAAATATATTTCATATATTTTAGTTTTAATTGCCTTATCCATATCATTCAAAATCTCAGCTTTACTTGTTTCTCTGCCTATTATTTTTTGTTTGTTTTATTTTTATAGAAAAGAATTACAAAATTTTTTGTTTGAATCAGATGTGAAAATTTTAACAATACCTCTTACCTTTTCTATTATTTTTTTATTTTCTATTCTTTTTTATAGATATTTTCTAGTTGAAAATCCTTTTTATCCTTTATTCTCTTCATATTTTAATTCAGGTGATCAACAACTTTTGGATTGGGAGCAAACCTTGAGAGGTTGGGATAGAAAGGGTTTTTTCCCTTTTTGGATTTTTATTCCTAAAAGTATTGGTAAAATTTCATTTGTATTAGGCCCATCAAATCTTTTATTAATAATCACCTCAATTATTTATTATGTGAGAAATTTAAATTCTAATAACTCAAGATTAACTGTTGGTATTTCTCAGTTCATCTTATTAATAATGTTTTCTCAAGGGAGAGCAGATTATTATATGTCCCCTTTGATTTTAATTTCTTTGGGTCTACCAAGCTTATCCCTAGAAGAATTCAAATCGCTTAAAAGTAAATTAAAAAAGATTTTAAGAAGTTTAGTAGTATTAATAGTTTTTTCTCAGTTAGTGATGTTTATTATTTCTTCTTTATATTCAATATTTCTAGTTTTATATGTCATTTATGATTATCAATCTGGGATGGATAAAACTGCATATAACTTTTATAATTCCAGAATAATAGAGCAAAATTCTAAGTCCCCTGTTTATAGCGAAGTTACTGACATGACACATTTGTATACAAAAAAGCCATTTATTGCTGCTCAAAAATTTGGCAGATGTTTTTTCTATGATGACAAAATTGATATTAAACAAAGGTATAAAGTTTGTATGGAAAGAGAGGGAGTTCAGACAATTATTGTTAAAAAGGCAAAACTTAAAAATAATCCAATTTTTACTTGTGAAACTCAAAATTTGATAAGGGTCTCTAGAAATATTTTCTTAGAAAAAAAACTTGAAGTGGATTTCTGTAAATTAAAATAAAATCTTTTTTACTTTAAAGGCTATTAATAAAAGAATAATAAATATTTTATTTAAGTAAAAGATTATTAATTTAAACTATTTTTTAATCAAGATTCACTGGAAGAAGATAAAAGTTTTTTTGATAAAGAAAACTTAATTCGATTCTTAAGTAAAAATTTTCTAAAAAGTAATTATAGAAATTTTTAAATAAAAATAATTTTGATAATGTCTGCAAAATATCTCTTTTTTTGTATTTTAAAAATATCTTGTGAGATACTAAATTTAAAATATAAAATTTCGAAGTTTGTAATTAATTTGTTTGATTAATAAGATTTTGATATCATTAGATAAGTTAATTTACCTTGTTTGATATTTTTAAATGATATGATTTATTATTTTATTCTGATGTATTAAAACTAAAGTAATACAAATCTATTCATAATTCTTTTATTCATATGGAAAAAAATTTTGATTTTACTAGCAATAACGATGATTTAGATATTACTTACATCTTGAGATTTTTCTTAAGAAACAAAAAGTTTATTGGTATAACTTCCTCTCTATTTTTTCTTATTGCATGTATTTTTTCTTTCTTTATCAAAAAAACATGGGAGGGAAATTTTGAAATTGTTTTAGAGAAACAAAATAATATGAATTCTTTAGCAGATTCTAAATTTCAAGATATTATAAATTTAGGAGGTTTTGATATTAACTCAGGTCAGAAAAATATTAATACAGAAGTTGGGATATTAAGCAGTCCTCTTATTCTTTTTCCTGTTCTCGATTATGCAGAAAATTTAAAGTCAAAAAAATTAGACTTTGATAGATGGAAGAGGAATTTACAAATAAATTTAGTAAAAAAGACTTCTATTTTAAATATTAATTATAGAGATAAAGATAAAGAAGACATTGTCCCAATTCTTAAAAAAATTTCTAATCAATATCAAGAGTATTCAGGGAAAAATAAAAAAAGAAGTCAGGAATTAAGTAACAAATTTTTTAAGGAACAAATTGAAATTTTTAAAAAGAAAAGTTCAGATTCTCTAAGAGCTGCACAACAATATGCTTTAGATCAAGATCTTGTTATCTATGATTATGGAATAGCAAACCAAAATATTATAAATAATAATTCTAATAATTTAAGAAGTATTGATATTCTTCAAAAAACTAACTTCTTATTACCAAATACAAATACTCGTATAGACAATTCTTTTCCAAATACTGGTATAGAAAATACACGTGTTCAAGCTGCTAATCAGATTAGAAAAATTAATGTGCAACTCCAAAAGATTCAAGAGTTGAATGATTCTGAAGAGCTTAAATATTATATTGGTTCAACAATTCCTGCTTTAGTGGATGAAGGATTACCCGAAGCTTTAAGCAATATCGAAGCAGATCTTTCAAAAGCGAGATCTATATATACCGAAAATGATATTGAGATTGTAAATTTAGTTAAAAAAAGAAACTTAGTAATGGATTTACTTAAGAATAGAACTATTAAATATTTAGAGGTACAAAAATTAGATTCTGAAGCTACTTTGAAAGCTACAATGAGACCAAAAGGTGTCTTGTTAAAATATAAAGAGCTTATTAGAGAAGCAGCAAGAGACGAACAAACCTTGATAGAACTTGAGGAGAAATTTAATTTATTTAAGTTAGATCTGGCAACACAAGAAGATCCATGGGAATTGATTACTGAACCTACATTAATACAATCTCCGGTTGCTCCAAGTAAAAAAAATGTTGCTTTGCAAGGTTTATTTATAGGCTTTATTTTAAGTTCTTTTTATTCAATAGTTCGTGAAAAAAAATCTGGTATTGCATATGATGAAAAGGAATTAGAGAATATACTCTCAGTTCCAGTAATTGCAGAATTAAATAAAGATATTTTTGACGATATAAAATTGAAGATACTTTTTAAAAATAATTTGGATAAAGAAATTTGTTTATTATCTCTTGGAAATCTAGAAAATGAAAAGTTAGATGTTATAAAAAAACAATTAAGTATGTATTTACCTAAAAAAAATGTTTTATTCTTGAATGATATATTAGATCTAGACAAAAATAAATTAAATATAATTTTAAATCCTATAGGAACTATAAAAACTAAGGATATTAATGATCTTAAAAAAATTTCTAGTCTTTATGATATTAAGATCGCAGGATTAATATCTATAAAGAATTAGTGCTTAAATTTATTTCGCTCATAAAATTTAATGCAAATTTTTTTACTCCAAGTGATATAAAATTAAATATCTTTATACAACCTAATTTATTTAATAAAATTTAAGAATTAAATGAACTTAGAAATGGGAATGATTTTTAAAATTTAAAGACTAAGATACATAATTTAGGATTAACTCTTGGAGATTTATCTTTGCCAGTTTCAATATTAAAAGAACAAATTATGAGAATAGATAAAAAATATCTATTTAATAAATCCAATAATTAAGAAAAGAAAATAACTTAAAAAACTTTTATGATTTAATTCATTTTTCTCCAATAGGATCACTAAACTTTTCAAAAATAATAATCGCTAATATTAAAAAGCTTTTCAATGTAGATAAAATTTTAATTAAAAATATACGCATATAATTCTGAATCTTTTATGAATATTAACTATCTAGATATAGAGTATGCTAAAACAATTTCACAGATTATTATAGACTGATAAGATCAAAGAACAATTAGCATCAATTAATTGGTTTGCTTTTCACAATATGGGGCCATAGCTCAGATGGTAGAGCACCTGCATGGCATGCAGGGGGTCAGGAGTTCGAATCTCCTTGGCTCCACTTAATTTTCTTAAAATTAATAATCTCTAGTAAATGGTTAAAAAAAAATTGGTATTGGATTAATAAGTTTTTTGAGGAACCTTAGGATAATAAGGACTTGCATATAAGAATAGGTTTGGTCTTTAATATGATTAATTTTTTTTGAATAATGCAGACTCCAATTGTGGCAAAATTAATTTTATTGTTAGCTATTTATTGCATTTCTGATTTATCAATAAAAAGGAATATTAAAAAAAAGGCAGTTAGTAAAGCTAATAGAGCTAGATCAATTTTTTAATTAAAAATTACTATTTTAGATCAAAGTTTTTCAAAACCTTCTCCTATCTAATTTCTTATATTCTTCTCTTGCATCTTAAATAGTTTCTACTCTTGAACTTTTATAACTGGCTTAATTGATCGCTTATAAACATAGCCACCAGAAATTATCATGGTATTAATTGTTGCCGAAGGTTTATTAACATCTTCAAATGGTTCAAAACCGTTTATTTTTGATCTATCCTTATACATAAAAGTAATTTTCTAAAAAATAATTATATTTATGTATATATAGCTAAGTCCCAAAAGTCCTGAAAACCCTAAACAGTAAGTTTCTAAACTGAAATAATTTTAAAAAATTATTGTTTTAAAACAACTAAGTTATAAAGTTAATGTATAATTTTAAATATTTTGGATGATGCTGTTTTGGCTTTTATCCTATTAAATCTAAATTTGTTAAGTGAAAATTCCATTTTTTAATTATCCAAAACTTTACTTAGAATCAAAGAATGATTATTTACAGATACTTGATTCAGTTTGTCAAAATGGCGCATTTATTATGCAAAGAGAGTTAGATAATTTTGAGAAAGAATTATCAACTTACTTAAATGCAAATTTTGCAATGGGAGTGGGCAATGCTACAGATGGTTTAGAAATTGCATTAATGTCACTTAATTTAAAGCCTGGAGATGAAGTGATATGTAGCGCTCATACTATGGTTGCTACAGCTTCTGCGATAAAGATGGCAGGTGCAACTCCAAAGATAGTAGACATTGGATTTGATAATCTTATAGATCCTGATGCTATAGCTGAGGCGATTAATACAAAAACTGTTGGGATAATGCCTACCCAGCTAAATGGAAGAACATGTGATATGGATAAAATTATGGATATTGCAGAAAAAAATAAAATATTTGTAGTTGAAGATGCAGCTCAATCACTTGGTTCAAAATTCAAGGAAAAGAATGCAGGTACCTTTGGGATCGCATCTGCAATAAGTTTTTATCCTGCTAAAGTTTTAGGTTGTTTTGGTGACGGTGGCGCCCTTATAACGAATAGCGAAGATATATTTCACATAGCTTATCAACTGCATGATCATGGAAGAGATACAGATGGAGAGATAAAAAGTTGGGGAAGGAATAGTAGGCTTGATAATATTCAGGCTGCAGTTTTATCTTATAATTTAAAAAAATATCAAAATGTAATAGAAAAAAGAAGGAATATAGCTGAAATCTATAATAGAGAATTAAAAGAAATTGAAGAGCTTAAGCTTCCTGTTCCACCAAGCAAAGGAGGTTTTCATTTTGATGTATTTCAAAATTATGAATTAGAAGCAAAGAATAGAGATGAATTACAAAAATATCTAAAAGAAAAAGGTATAGGTACATTAGTTCAATGGAGTGGTAAAGCAGTTCATCAATGGGAGAAGCTAGGTTTCGATATAGTTCTGCCAAAAGTTGAAGAATTCTTTAAAAATTGTTTAATGATACCAATTGCTCCATACTTAGTTGAAGAGGAGATTTATTATATTATTAATTCTATTAAAGAATTTTATAAGGTTGTATGAAAAGATTATTTGATATAGTTATTTCGATTGTTGCGTTAGTAATTACTTCTCCTATTCTAATCCCAGCAATTATAGCGATTTGGCTTCAAGACTTTCATTCTCCATTTTATTTGGGAAATAGAATTGGTAAAAATAACAGTCAATTTAAAATGATTAAACTTAGATCAATGATTGTTAATGCTGATAAAAGCGGCGTAGATTCAACAAGCGTAGACGATAACAGGATTACTAATATAGGAATAATTGTTAGGAAGTTTAAATTAGATGAATTACCACAATTCTGGAATGTATTAGTTGGACAAATGACAATCGTTGGCCCTAGACCAAATGTAAAAAGAGAAACGGACTTATATACAAGTGTAGAGAGAAGAATTTTAGATTTTACTCCAGGGATAACTGATATCGCATCGATTGTTTTTTCAGATGAATCTGAAATAATTGCTCCTTATGATGACCCTGATATTGCTTACAATCAATTGATAAGACCTAGAAAAAATCAGTTAGCTCTTTTTTATATAGATAATAGAACTTTTTTATTTGATATAAAAATAATTTTTCTTACAGTAATTGCCATAATAAATAAAAAACTTTCTTTAAAGTTACTAATAAGATATATAAGAAAAATCCACAATTCCGAAAAAATAATTGACTTAATTAGGAGAGAAAAACCACTTACTCCTTGCCCTCCTCCTGGATCAGAAAATATAGTAATTAGTAGAAAATTATAACCTGATATCAAGGTATTGCATAGTCATATATTATTAAATAAAATTAAATTAAATTAAATAGTAAATTAAAAAATTTAGATGTTAATAAGTGTTGTAACTACTTCATATAACTCTTCAAAGCATATCAATGAATTTATAGAAAGGATCAGAAGTATTTTTGAGAAAAAATCATTTGAATATGAAATTATAATTGTTGATGATGGTTCAAGTGATAACTCTCTAAACATAATTAAAAATTCTCAATTATCTTTTGGAAATATAATTTTGATTGAACTATCGAGAAATTTTGGACATCATCCAGCAATTCATTGTGGATTAGAACATGCTAGTGGTGATTTTATTTATTTAATAGATAGTGATCTGGAGGAAGAGCCTGAGTTGTTTGAAGATTTTTATAAAGAAATTAAAGGAAATGATTTGGATTTAGTTTTTGGTCAGCAAAAAGTTAGAAGAGGGAATTTGATAGAAAAGGTTTCAGGAAATATTTTTTATATTTTCCTTGAGAAATTTAGTGGATTTAAAGTTCCTAGAAATATGGTGACTGCAAGATTAATGAATAAAAAATATTTAAAAGCATATCTCTCCTTTCAAGAAAGGGAATTTCTTTTAGGTGGTATTACAGAACTTACTGGATTTAAACAAAAAGGGATCAAAATTACTAAAAAAAGGATACATAAAACTAATTACACTATTCTAAAAAAATTTCAGGTATTAGTTAGATCTACTACTAACTATTCATCAAGACCTCTTTACCTACTTTTTTGTTCTGGGCTAATAATTTCAACAATTTCTTTTTTTATGATTTTATATCTTTTCTTTTTGAGTATATTTAGAGATATTGAGGTTTCAGGATGGTTAACTATTGTCGCTTTATCTTGGCTAGGTATTGGAATAACAATATTAAGTAACGGTATATTAGCCGTTTATTTGAAAACTATTTTTATTGAAGTTAAAGGAAGACCAATTTCAATTATAAGAAATATCTATAAAAGTAAAAATCAATAAATACTTTAAATAAAAAATTTTTATTTCAAATAAAAATCTTGGCATAGATTTTTGATTAATCCTCTATCTAATTTTCCGTTTGCATTAAGAGGAAAACTATTAGAAAAGAAAACATCAGTAATTACCATTACAGATGGTAATTTCTGTCTAAAAGTTTTTATTATTTCCCTTTCATTTTTTGCCCGAACTATACTTTCTTTGAATTCTTCAGAACTATCTTTTTTAGCTATTATTAAGACTAATCTTGTTATTCCTCTATCATCCATATCTAAAACAATTAAATTTAATAAATTTAGAATTGATCTAATACGATTTTCAATTTCTTCAATTTCAATTCTAATCCCTTTTATTTTTATTTGATTATCTTTTCTCCCATGAATGTAAAATGTTTTGTAATCAGTAGTAGAAACTAAATCGCCTGTATTATAAAAGTTTTCATCACCAATTTTTTTGAATGGTTTTAAACTTGAATTTAAATATCCATTCATTAATCCTTTACCTCCTAAAAGAAGTTCACCATTATTAATTTCTTTACTAATTTTATTTTTATTTTTTATTAAAAAGGAAAAATATGGAAATATTCCCCCAATAGGCAAGAGGGAGGAAAACTTTTCATGAAAATTTCTTTCAGTTGAGAATTTATCTGGTAATAGTTGATATTTTGAGCACATACATGTACATTCAGTTGGCCCATAAAAATTTGTAATTATTGATTCTTTAGTTAATTGCATTAATAATTCTTCAGCTGTATTCCATGAAAATGGTTCTCCTCCAAAACCAATAAAAATATCTTTTGACTCATCTTTTGAAATATAAGAAAAAAATTTATTTGTAATTAAAATCTTAATAATTGATGGTGCTGCATAAATTAGATCTATTTTTTTTAATAATTTTTTTAATTCATCTTTAACTCCCGAATTTATTATGTTTTTTAGATCTTTTATATCTATTAAAAAAATAGAACCTTTGCTTTCATTAAAAAAAATAAAATCAAAAATAAAGTTATCAAAATATATAGGACTTAAGGATAATTGATTTTTGTTATTTAATTTATTTTTAATAATAATTTCTTTATTGACATATTCCATAAATAAAATTAAGGAATTTGGACTAATTGAAACCCCT
The DNA here is from genome assembly GCA_003214215.1 of Prochlorococcus sp. AG-418-G18. Taxonomy (GTDB): domain Bacteria; phylum Cyanobacteriota; class Cyanobacteriia; order PCC-6307; family Cyanobiaceae; genus Prochlorococcus_A. Next base: position 26,338 of record QCLX01000004.1, read on the forward strand.
TTTGGAATTCCAGTACTTCCAGAGGTAAACATATAATATGCACAATCATAATTATTTTTTTCTTTTTGTAATGTGATAAGACTTATTAATTCTTTGATTTTATTAATGTTATAAACTTCTTCTTTTTCTTTTATCAATTCTCCAAGCTCTAAACTTGAAAAGATCTCAAATTCATTAAATTGATTAAGAATATCGTTAATTCTCTTTTTAGGCTGATTGAAGTTTAAATTGCAAAAAGACTTCTTAGCTAAAATTGCAGCATAAATTGCTTCAATGCAAAATCTATTCTTTTCCCCTGGAAGAATTATATTTTTAGATTCTAATGATATAAATATTTCATATAAAATAATTATATTTTTAATAAAGTCTATATTTTCTACAAGAATTATTTCTGAATCTTGGTAATAAATTACTGCCGTTTTTTTTGGATTATTAAATCTAGATAAAATACTATTTATTATTTTTTTTTGGAGCATTATTAGAAAATCTTAGAAATAAATATATAAAATACTAACATCAACTATTTGTTAGTTTAGATAGCATTTTATATTCTAAGGTCTCCATCAATTCTTATAACCTGACCATTTATATAGTCACAATTAATAAGCATATATATTGCCTGATATAAATTCTGAATTGATCCAAGTCTTTTTAAAGTAGTTTTATTTATGATCTTTTGAATAGATTGAGGAGTCATATTTGATCGCATAGAATCTGTTTCAATGAATCCAGGCGCTATAGTATTACATCTTATGCCTAGAGAACCCAACTCTCTTGCTAAAACTTTTGTCCCAATTTCAATTGCCCCTTTCATCGCAGAGTATCCTAATTGTCCTGGATTTCCATATGAGGAAACAGAACTAAAGTTAATTATTGAACCCAATCCCCTTTCTCCAATTATTAGATTAGCAATCTGTGAGGATAAAGTAATTGGCAAAAGAAAATTACTTTCAAAATCATTACTGAGAAGTTTTATTTGATCACTAAATTGTGATTTATGATTATTTCTATTTGTATTTAAAGATAGAAAAGAATTAGATGATATTTTGCCTAAACAATTTATTAGCGCAATTCCATCTGTTGCATTCTCTTCTATGAATTTGATTGCAGATAGTGGTAACCCGTTCTTTAAGTCATGTTGTATGAATTCATTATTTTTTAAATTAAGTTCGTTTTGATTAATATCAATTGAAAGAAAATTGTTGAAATCATTTTTTAGAAATGGAGTTAAAGATATGCCTATTGATCCTGACCCACCTAATAATAATGCATTATTTATTTTAAGAGCCATTTTAATTTTTGAATTTTTCAATTAAATCTTTATATATATTAAGAGAGGCAATTTCATCTTTTGATAATCTTCTGCCATATTTCTTTTCTAAAAATATTATAAATTGCATTGTATCTAAACTATCAAGAATTCCTTGAGTATCTAATGGTTCGTCTATCGACAAGGAATTTTTATCAACAGTTATATCTGCAAAATCTTCAATATCTTTTATACCTCCAGGACAATTATATAAATCAAAAATCATTCCAAATTAATATTAATAATTTTATCTTTAGTATATACATCAAGGAAATTTTAAAAACCTATTTTTACAATATAAATTTATATTGAATAATATTTTTCAATAAGAATATAAATTTCTTAATCGCCTTAAAAAGATTTAATTGAAGGCATTAATATAGATAAAAGGTATAAAAGAGTTTCAGTAATGCAATTTCTATCTAACCAAAGTAAATAAGCTAATGTATTTATTTTGGTCAATAATGTTGTTACGAAAAAAATAGCAGCTGATATTTAAAATTAGATTGATTTCAAAAAAGTGTCTTTCGTTACATGAAATTTCTAAATTAAACACTCCTTGAGATAAATAATATTATTTTTATCGTATTGATACTGGAATGTAATTTTATTTCTTATATTAATTAAAATTATTTGATTATTGCGCAATATTGAAATTCTATCTTCAAGAACATAAAGCAAAATATTTGTACAAGATTGAATTTGCGCTTTATTTTCAAAAATCCTCAGATATTTATTAATATTATTTTTAATCAAATAACAAGAATCTATAATTATTTCAGATTCATGGGAATCCCCTACAATTCTTGCTTTAGTACCGTAATTATAAAGTGAAGCACTTTTTATATGCTTAATTAGCTCCTCATTTGAATATATATCTTTATAGAAGCCATAGTTTTTTGGCCTATTAAAGTAACTACCTTTGTGAGTATTTTTATTCTTACTCGATAAAATATTACTTAGATATTTATTAATAAAATTATCTATACCAATTGAGATTAATTGGGAAGCCAATTCTTCCCCAGCCTTTTTTTCTAAAATGAAACTTAATGAATATATATCTTTAATATTCATTTCTCTATCAACCTTAATTGGATTTGATTGCCACAAAATATAACCTGAATCAATATCCATAGTCATTTGATGAATTGTAATTCCTAAGTCACCCCCTTTTAGTAGTAAACCAATGGCTGGATCTCTCCCTTTTAAATTAGGTAATAAAGATGGGTGAATATTAACAAAAGCAATTAACGGAAATTTTTCTACATTAATCTTAAAAGGTACTCCACAAGAAATAAAAAGTGTTCTATGCTTAACCTTATCTAGAAGTTCATGAAGTGAATCTTTTGTAGAAAATTGATAAAATTCATATTCCTGAGATTTGGCATATCGCTCAAGAAAGGAATTTTTTAATGCAAAAATGCATAATTCATTTTTTATTTTTGGTCCTAAAGACGATAAGGCAAATGATCTATTGCCTGCATATATAATTTTCATGCATTAATAATAATAAAATGGGTATTCATAAAAACCTTATAAATTCATCGGAATTATAGTATTGAAATTTATTATCACTTGTTAAATATTTTTTATCAATAACTTGATTTTCGCTTGTGTTTTTTGGACTTACTGAACCTGCAGTTATTAAAGTGCCTTTCTCTAAAGTTGAACCAGTGGGTACTATGCTACCTACCCCAAAAAAGCTTCTTTCCCCTACAATACATTTCGCTCCAATAGTCGTCTCGGCAGCAATCCAACAATAGGAAGAAATAATAGTATGGTGGCAGATATGAGAACCAAACCATAAGACAGTACCTCTTTTTATTTTTACTGATGCTTCAATTATAGATTTTGGTAAAATTAAGCATCCCTCTTCTATCTCTACTTCATCAGATATATATGCCTCTTTACTTACAAAGGTTTTGATTACACTATTTGGTAAATAATTCTTAAGATCTTCAAAAGCATTTTTCCTTGCTTTATTCATATTTGTGTAACCAATAGAAGAATAAATTTCTAAATTAGATAACTTTTTTATATTATTTGAAATTTTATCTGAAAATAAATCAGAATTAGATGAGTAAACTTTAAATGAATAGTTAATTTCTTCTAAATTTTCATTAGTGACTAGAAATCCTTTGAATTTTTCAATATCATAACCTTCTTTTATCATTAAATTAAAAAGTAGTTTAGAAATTGCGCCGTTACCTAAAATCGCCCATGGATTATTTGAATTTTGATATTTTTTCGATTGTGATTCAAAACACTGATTACCCATAATTGTAGCTTTTTAAAAAGACTTAGATAACTAGCCAATATTATATGATGAATATTGTTTTAAATATTTCATATGTTTATATGTATCCTCTCCATAATTAAAGATTAAGTCTAGTATTGATAAATTATTTTCAAATAACCCCCAAAGTTGGTTATATTCCCCATAATTTGAATAATCTGCGAATGTAAGTTTTATATTATTATTTATAAATATTTTTTCATCGATGTAATTTTTTGCAGAAGGACCTGAAATATATTCTGAAGCATTAGTGTCTTTGCAAATTCTTAAAAGTCTCTCGTTTCTATCTTCAGCTAGTTTAAATTCAAATGAATCTCTTATCTTAGTTTTAATTTTTAAATAACAACAAATTTCACTTATTAATCTTCTATTTAGTTTTGATAGATGCGTGAATTCCTCGAAAAGGTATATATTCTCAATTTTTTCAGCAAAATTTTTAAAAAAAGGCGCTCTACTATAATTGGCTTTTATAGTTTTCCAATGAATCTCCTTCCATGAAGAACCATCTATTTCAGTATCTCTTATTTTTTGATAATACTTTCCTTTTGCTTTTACTGGAACAGTAAGCCAAATAGCTCCATTTTTCGTCTTAATTTTATTTCTATTTCTCCAGTCTCTTCTTGTATATTGAACTTCATCGTAAATTATAAATTCATCAACTAAGCTAATTAGGTCAAAATAACCTCTCCAAGGAATATAGTTTGATTGTGATATGGCAACTTTTTTCATTAATTAATCTTTGCTACTTAAATTTTTTTTATGAGATTTATAAACTATAAAATTTCTAACTTAATCTAGAATCAAGCTTTAACTTTTATTAGATATCAAAATAATACCAAATGTAATTAAACTACAACCAATTAAAAGATTGGGACTTAATTTTGTCTTTTCATATAAAGATCCAAAAATTATGCCAAATATAAGGGTTAAAGATAAATATAAGCTAAATGCTACGGAAAATTGAATTTGTGATTTTACACTTGATTGCCAAAAATATATACCTAATAAATTTAACAATATTCCAATAATTGTAAAAATTAGGGTTTTATCTGATAAATAGTTTTTATTAATTATTTGAAGTAAAAGGCCAAATATATCTCCTTTTCTCAAGAAAAAACTGCCAATGCCTACACTCAATGATGCTAGAAAAATTTGGAGCATTAAAAATAAACCTTAAGAAAATAATATATTCTTTTATTGAATAAGCTTTTCAAAATAAAAATTTCACTAATTAAATACTACTTTAATTATATGAAAAAATATATATTATTTATTTATTAAAATGTATCTCTATATTTTTACAATCCCCTGGAACATTAAATGTTAATCCAAATTTATTGATAAATAATTGCTCATATGAATTTATTTTTTTATTTGTAAAGATACATTTTAATTTTGCAAAAGGATAACTTTCTACTGATAAGACTATCAACTTATCAGATTTGGTTTCTGGTAAATTAAATTTAATTCCTTTACGGGTATATAAAAATTTATTTGTTGTATAAGTAGGTTCTAAGTTGTAGTCAAATATGTTATTTCTATTGTAATTCTCATAAATCCTTATAGGATAAATTTTATTATTAGTTTTTATTAAACAAATATCGTTTTCATAACCAACAAAGTTTTTCTTAAGAAAAATTGCAAAGTTTTTCTTTTTCCTTTTTAATTTATTAGGATCTACCTTACTTTCGCTTTTTAAAATAAAATCACATTCTTTATTAAATTTTTTTATGTATTTATCTTTATCATATGCTAAGTAACTTACAGAAAAGTCACGGATGAATTGTTCATTTATATCTTCATTATTTAAATAAAGTCTATGATATAGTTTTCTTTTTTGATTATTATTTTGTATTTTAGATATAGTTTCTTTTTGCCAAAGGCCTTTCATTCCACCTATTGGATCTAATCCTGCCTCCCAAAGTTGATTATTTCTATGATTTAATTCAACCCCTGCTACCCTAGGTAAAGATTCAATTATTCCTTTTGGATAAAAATTTTTTAAATCCTTATATTTTAGCTTAGTATTTGTATGTTCAAAGTAACTTGTTGTATCTAACCAAGTTTTTGATAAGGAAATAGATGCATTGCCAAAAATTTGGCTCGAAAAAAATAATCCTATTAGTAAAAATCTTCTTATGATTTTTTTATACTCTATAAGATATATTTTCAAAGGTCTTATTGTAGTCAATATAGGTATAAGAGATATATGAAAAACTAAAGAAAGTTGATTTAGCCTATAACTTAAATCAATAAAATTGAAAAATATACTTAAAAATATAATAAAAAATAGGTATGTAATAAAAAGGTTTCTTATCCATATTCTAGTAAATCTACTTCCAATTAAATATATAATTAAATAAATAAAAGTTATCAATCCACTTCCGTTATATTTCATAAATGGAATTGTTGCTCTAATTATTGTTTTGATTTTCATTAATAATGAATCAAATATATTAAATGAAAAACTTCTAAATGCTCTTTCAGATAATGGAAAATAATCAATCCAAATATTTTTATCTATTAACATTATTATTGTATAAATTGTAAGAGAGCAAATAAAAGTTATTAATATATTCCTAAAAACTTTAGATTGATTGATTGATTTATTTTCTAAAAAATATGTTATTGCAAAAGCAATAGCGGAAACCATATATACTGGAATTATTAAAACTGAGCTGCTACAAAATGGACCAATTACTAACACTAGAACAAAAATAATTTTATGAAAATTATTTCTAGGTCTATTCTTTAAATAGGACAACATTAGAGTAGCTAGAGGAATAGTGAGAGCATAACCTCCATAAATTAAAATATATAAGAATCTTAAATCAAATAAAAAAACAGTTGATAATAAACCGATTATTAGAAAATCAGTATTGCCCAGATCTTTCTTCCTATTTGATAAATTATTATCTAGAGCTATAAACATAGAAATATAGGCAATTAATCGAAAAATGAGTCTGCCATACTCTCCAAAATAAAATGTAAATGCATTGGGAATTATTACATCTAATTTCCCAATTGATAAAAGTTCTTTAGGAGTACCCATTATTCCAAAATGAGGAATCCATTCCCAATTCAAAAGATATCTTTGAAATTGTTCGTGCCAAAAAATGGAAGATTCATATTCATCATAAAATCCTTGAAAATTTAATCCCAAAAATATTATGTATGGCATTAATATAATCAAGGAAATTAAAAAACCAAATAAAATAACATTCTTATATTTTTTAAAAATATAAATCGCTATTAGTGAACAAAAAAATGGTATAAATTTTATTAAGAAATTTTCATAGTCAGTATGATTTTTTGTCAAAATTGAAAAAAAAGCTAAGGTAAAAAATGTCCAAATATAAAAATTTTTATTTGCTTTAATCTTTGAAAATTTATTTATTTGATTTAATAGATTCATTAATTAACCAAATTTAAAATTCTATCAATTACGTAATTTGTTTCTTTTTTAGTTTGTAATGGAGAAATTGGTAATCTAATTATTTTACTTGCTACAAATTCTGTAACTGGTAGAGAAAGGTTTGAGCGCTCAAATTTCTTTCCAAAGGTTGAATTATGTAAGGGCTGATAATGGGAAGTACATTCGACCCCGCTTCTCTTCATACTGTAAATTATTTCCTCTCTATTATCTTCTTTTTTTAAAATTAAAAAATACATATGGTAATTCAAGGTTCTATCAATTCCAGGCGGAGGAAGAGTTATTTTACTATCCTTAAATTTTGTTCTAAATGAATTGTTGTAAGTATTCCAAACTAATTCTCTTTTACTTGTTATGGATTTAGACTCTTGAAACTGAGCATATAAAAATGCAGCTGTTAATTCTGAAATGAAAAAAGAAGATCCCTTTTCAATCCACTCATATTTACCTTTTATGCCTAGTTTAAAAAGCTTTTGATCAGTACCTTTTGCTCTAATTATTTCTGCTTTTTCAATTAATTCTTTATTATTTATCAGAATTGCTCCTCCCTCTCCGCAACTTATATTTTTAGTGTAATGAAATGAATAACATCCAATATCTCCGAAAGTACCAAGAGATTGGTTTTTATATTGACTTAAAAAACATTGTGCAGCGTCCTCAATAATAGGAATCGAATATTTTCTTGATATATTTTTGATTTTTGACATATCACATCCATATCCTCCATAATGAACAACAACTATAGCTCTAGTTTTATTGGTTATATTATTCTCAATCAAGCTTGTATTAATATTTAATGCTTCTTTATCAATATCAACAAAAACAGGTTTTGCTCCTCTTAAAACAAAAGCATTTGCGGTTGATACAAATGTGTAAGAAGGCATAATAATTTCATCCCCTTCTTCAATTCCTAAAATAAGAGCAGCCATTTCAAGAGCAGCTGTACAGGAAGGAGTTATGAAAGCCTTTAAACAATTAAACTCTTTTTGAATCCATTCTTCACATTTTTTTGTAAAATAACCATCACTCGATAAGTCTCCATGATTTATTATGCTATTCGTGTATTCAAAAGTATTTTTTGCAATAAATTGTCTATTAAATGGAATTTTCATTAAATATTTAAACCTATTCTATTTCTAAAATAATTAAGCTCATTAAATATTTTTTGTGTCCATTCTTTATTATTTAAATACCATTCAATAGTTCTCTTTAATCCATTTTCTAAATCTATTTCAGGGAACCAATTAAGATCTTGAAAAATTTTTTTTGTATCCATGGCATAACGATAATCATGTCCAGGTCTGTCATGAGTTGTTTGAATAAGATTTTGGTATGAATCTTTTTTGGGAGATAGTTTGTCCAATAAATTGCATAGAAGTTTTATTAAATCAATATTACTAATTTCATTACCACTCCCAATACAATAACTTTCTCCAATCCCCCCTTTTTTTGATATTTTTATCAATGCATTTATATGATCTTCTACATAAAGCCAATCACGTTTATGTTTACCGTCTCCATATATTAAAATTTTCTCCCCCTTTAAAGCTCTTGAAAGTGAAATAGGTATTAATTTATCAGGGAATTGCCTAGGGCCATAATTATTACTACAGTGAGTGATAATTGAAGGAAAATTATAAGTCTTAAACCAAGAACTCACTAAATGATCACTAGCAGCCTTAGTTGATGCATATGGCGAACTAGGATTATATATGCTTTTTTCATTGAAATATCCTTCATTTGGCAATGAGCCATACACCTCATCAGTACTTATATGAATAAATCTAAAATCATTTTTATCTTTCCCTTTAAGGGTATTGCAGTAACTTTTTAAAGAATCTAATAAATTAAAAGTACCTAAGATATTACTTTCTATAAACAAACTTGGGTTATCTATTGATCTATCTACATGACTTTCAGCAGCTAGATGAAAAACTATTTCAGGTTTTATTTCATAAATAGCTTTTTTAAGTTTTGAGTTATCACAAAGATTGATTATAAAGTTCTTTATATTTTTTTTGTCAGTGATATTAGAATTTGCTCTTTTATCAATATTAAAAATTTTGTTTGTTTTTGTTTCTTGAAGCTTTCTAATAAGCGCACTACCTATAAACCCGCTACCTCCAGTAATAAGATATCTCATCTTTATATTAGCTTTTTTAAAATTTTAATTTAAATAGTTTTAATTATCAAATTTTCTAAGTAATTGCCATACTCACTTCCTTCATACTCTAAAGCAATTTTTTTAATTTCATTTTTATTTATCCATCCATTAAGAAGTGATATTTCTTCTAGGCATCCTATGTATAGTCCATTTCTATCTTCTAAAGTCTTTACATAATTCGAAGCTAAATTTAATGAATGGTTTGTTCCTGTATCAAGCCAGATAGTTCCTCTACCTAGTAATTGATGATTTAATTTATCAGATGATAAGTAAGATTTAAGGATATCAACAATTTCATATTCGCCTCTTTGCGAGGGAAATATATCTTTAGATTTAGATATCAACGAGTTATCAAAAAAATATAAACCTGTTATTGCTAAATTTGATTCTGGCTTTTGAGGTTTTTCTTCAAGATTTATAATCTTATTTTTATCATCTAAAGTAGCTATTCCATATCTTGAGGGGTCATTAACTGGATGTATAAATATAGTAGATAATTTAGATTTAGATGCGTTTTTTAATTTTGGGATCAACTCTGAACCATGAAAAAAATTATCACCTAAGATTAGTGCTATGTTCTCATTATTTATAAAATTTTCAGAAATTCTAATTCCATCAACAATCCCTATTGGATTTATTTGCATTTTATATTTTATTTTAAGACCTAATTTTTCTCCATTTCCAAAAAACTCTTTAAATATTAATTGATCATTTTTTGTTGTAATTATTAAGATTTCTCTTATCCCAGCCAACATAAGTGTCGCAAGAGGATAAAAAATCATCGGTTTATTATAAATTGGAATTAAATGTTTATTTATTATTTTTGTTATTGGCCAAAGCCTTGATCCTTTACCACCAGCTAGTATAATCCCTTTTTTATAGTTTATATTATCTACCATGAAAAAAATATCTTAATTATTGAAATTTTGCTACAAAATTATTTATGATTTCTATTTCAAAATCCATCATTGATTTAGTTAACCCAGGGTAAGTTCCTAGAAAAAGTGTGTTATTCATTATCTCATCTGAACCTATTGTTTCAACAGCTATTCTATAAGAATTAGGATTAGAATTATGAAGCTCTATAAATGCTGGTTGCCTTAATAAATTTCCGCCAAATAACATTCTATTCCCAATTTTATTATTATCCAATTCCTTAGCTAATTCTGTTCTTGTGAAAGGAGAATTCTTTTTAGTTGAGATTTTAAAACCAAACCATGAACAATCAGTTTTACAGTTTGTATTGTCCCAGGAGAAGCCCTTTGACATATCCCATTCTGTAGCATGGGTTGGCAATGCAAATTCTAAAAATTTATCGGATTTTGATAATCCTGACCTTAAATAATTCCAATTTTGTTTTCTTTTTTCAATAAATTTAGGAAGTCTTTTAAGTTGAACTCTCCCAATTGAAGCCTGAATATCTAAGGGTTTTAAGTTGAAACCTAGATGACTATATGTATATTTATGATCATAACCCTTAGGGAGATCACCTAATTGCCAATCAAATCTTTTCTTGCAGGTATTATCCATACCACTAGGACACCAACAATCTCTTCCCCAATCTCTAAAACTTTCTGCTATGACAGAGAGCTTTCTACTATTAATTATGTTAACTGAACCTCCCTCTCCCATTGTAAGGTGATGTGGAGGATAAAAACTTTGAGTACTTATATCTCCCCATGTACCTGTCCACCTAATTACTCTATCAGGCCCGTCGTCTAATCCTGGACTATTTTTAAAAAATCCTAAACTATTTGCAAGACTTTTTGGCATAGAATAACTACAACCAAGTGCATCACAATTATCTTCTATGAGCCAAAGATCATATTTTCTACAAAACTCTAATGTTTTGGTTAGGTTAAATGGATTTCCAAGTGCATGAGCCATCATTACAGCCTTGGTTTTTTTAGGGTTATAAGCCTTCTCTAATTGATCACAGTTTGCATTTCCCGTTATAGTGTCTGCATCGATAAATACGGGTTTAGCTCCTACTTGAATTATGGGAGCAACCGTTGTAGGAAATCCTGCTGCTACAGTAATTACTTCATCACCGGGGTTGATTTTTTTAGTATCTAATTTATGAGAGGTCAATGAAGAAATAGCTATTAAATTTGCGCTAGAACCAGAGTTAACTAACAAACATTTATTTACTCCCAAGAATTCAGATATTTCATTTTCCATATTTTGTCCTTCAGATCCAAGAGTTAGCCAAAAATCTAAAGTTGACGAAACTGCGGCAGCTACCTCATCATCAGTAAAAACTCTTCCAGCATAAGGGATAGGCATACCTCTTTCCCATTTTGAACGGAGATCATCCCCATCTGGCCTAAATTGAGCATGAACTTTTTTTGAATAATCTCTTGTTAATTTGAGAATCTGGTTTTTAAGTCCATTAATACTTTCCAATGAAAATATTTATCATAATTAATAATCTTACAATGATAATTAAAATTTTGTACAACGTTTAAAAAAATAGAACTAATTTAGTATTGATTTCAGCAAAAAAATAATATTAACAAATAAAATAATTGACATAATTAGGAGAGATAAACCCCTTACTACTTCTCCTCCTGGATCAGAAAATATAGTATTTAAAAGAGAAACATAATATAAAAAATTTAAATTTTAACTAATTTTTAGAAGATGAGATTTTTTCAATGGGAATAATTAAAAGAAATTTCTAAAAATTAGATAATTTGTTCATGTTATCGCCATCTACCAGAATATTTGATAGAAATGCAAATTTATTTAATTCTATACATCTAGTCTTTTGAATTAAATTTCCGTTTCTGTCTTTACACTGTCCTTTATAAAATGTTTTTATATATTAATCTTCTGATATGTATTATAAATATTTTATTTTACTATACTATAAAAAAAATATTGGAAGTAATGAGATCAGATAGCTATAAAAAAATTGATTTTATTCAGATTAATCAATATCAAAATGTTGAAATATTCGAATTAATTAAGGAAATTTATGAATCCATGGATAAAAGAGTATTTTCACACCATGAAATAACTAAATATTTGAAAAATTTCACTAAAGTGAATATAAATTTGGAATATAAAGAACGTTCAGGCAAATTTGATAAAGGCATCATTGATGTGGTAAATCTTCAGAATATAACTGAAAGTATTTTCTATATCGATAAAGATAAATTAAAGAGGCTTAACAAATGTGTTATTTCAAATATAAAAAAGTTAGATCAATCTTTAAAAAACATTACTTTTCATCATTATAGTTTAATGCATTATAAGGATGTTTTAACCCCTAGACCAATTCATAGAGATTCAAAAATGAGAGTGCAGTGGAAATTATTTATCCCTTTAGCTAAAGTTAATAATAATAAACAAGGCCAATTTTGGTTTATCCCGAAAACTAGTTTTATTAATTCAAGAAAAAGAGAAATATTGTTTCCTATTAAAGGAGACCTTTCTCGATTTTTTGATTTTCCAAATAAGCAAGTATTTAATCCAATACCTTATTGTTATTTTTTAAGTAATCAAACTTGTTTACATGGTGATAGATGTTTGAATGGTCCAATTAGAAGATCAATGCTCTGTTTAAACTATGTTGAGGAAAATTTTTAATATATAATTATTTTCACTAAATTAACTCGCTAGTTAATAAATTAATTGGTCTTTAAGTTCCTCAAATTTTAATGCTTTTTTATCTTTCTCCGAAATATTTGCTGGTTTAATTGGCCAATTTATATTGATTTCGCTATCGTTCCAAATTAGTGATCTTTCTGCTTTTGAGTAATGATCTGAGGATATGAAATACATTACTTCAGTATTTTCTTTAAGGGTAATAAATCCATGCGCACATCCAGTTGGGATATATAACATGTTTCTATTAATTGAATCCAATTGACAACCCCACCACTTTTTGAAGGTTTTAGAAGTTGGTCTTAAATCAACAAAAACATCCCAAATTACTCCTTGAATGCATTTTATAAGTTTAACTTCACTATATTTACCTATCTGCATATGAAGTCCCCTTAATGTTCCTTTCTTTTTATTAAATGAAGTACTGATTTGCTTCCAATTTGAATGAAGAGATAAATTCGAAAACTCTTTTGAACAAAAAGTTCTTGCAAAAAATCCTCTTGAGTCTATTATTTGTTCAATTTCCACTTGGAAAGCCCCTTCTATTGGAGTGGAATTAAAGATCATTTTTAAAATATTATTTTTATTTAAATTAAGCTAAATAATTAAGAAATATAAAAAGTATTAAGTTATTTATTATTTAAAAGATTATTTTTTTACTTTATCAAAATATTTATTTATATGTATAATTCAATAAATTTGTCAGATAATTTTTTGAATAAATCTAAATTTATACTTGGAATCCCTACAAATAATAGACATTCTAAGATAAATGAGTTGATTACAAAGATCAACTCCTGGACAAAAAATAATAAACTAAATAATCTCGAAAATATTATCATTGCAGATAATTCAAAAATTATGAATAATAACTGTTTTGAAATATGTAATGAAAATAATTTTAAATATATTTGGGACGGTAAGAATCATGGTTATGGAGGAAATATAAGGCGACTTTGCCTAGCATCAAAAGGTTTTCATTTATGGCTTTTGGGAGATGATGATGAAGTTAATGAAAAAATTTTTTTACAAGTAAATGACTATTTTAATTCAGGTAGTATTAGTAAATATATAACTTTTTCAAGTGTTACAGACTGCTTTAACAGCAATGATAAGCAAGATGGATTTCCCCAGAATTCGCAGAGGCTAAGAATAAAATCTGAAACTTTCCTCAATAAAGAATGGCCAAGCGTAATATTTGTTAGCGCAAATATTATGTATATCTCTAAAGAAGATCATGCAAAATTTCAAACCCAAAAAATATCTCAGATATACGAAAATAGTGTTTTGGCATTCTCCATAATAAGGAATTCTAAATATGTGGATATTTTAAAAACTTTTGATTTAAAGGATAGCTTTACTGAAAAGTTATATTATCCAGAGGATAGATTCTGGGTCTCAGTTATAGGGTGGTTTGATGTAATCGATTCATTATTAGAGAAAAATTTATCAAAAAAATTAAAATATGATTTAAATAATATTTTTATGAGTAAATATTTATCCGCTTTAAAATATAGTATTTTTTTTCAATTACATAAATATAATTCAAATACATTAGAGTCTTTATATTTAGTCAATTGCAGATTAAAAAAAAGCAAATTAGACAATACTAATCCATATATAATTTACTATTTGATGTATTTGATTTACCCATTAATTATCTTTGTACCAAAAATAATAGGTTTCGAATTAATTTCCAAAATTCTTTCTATATTTATTGGTAAAAAAATTTATAGGGAGAAATATAATAAATTTATCAAAGTTCTTAATTCAAAAGGAATGAGTTATATGCCTGATTAAAAATTTTATTTTTTTGCAACTATTCTCTTTAAATCAGTCCCCCTTGATTTAATTAATCCCGGCTTCAGTTCACCTTTGGCTTTAAAAACTTTCCACCAATACTCAGCAAATTCTTTAAGTGTTTGTCCATACCCTTTGGCTATATGTCCAGTATTAAAGTTTTGTTCTTGTTTAAATAAATCATCAAATGCCTCTAATAATTGACTTGAAACTTCCTCAACGTTAATGAAATCTCTTATTTGGTTTCCAGTTGTCATTGGAAAGTCTTTTCCTGCTAGAGCGGCTTTTTTCAATGATGGCCAAAATCTTCTCTCATTTTCCCCTTCACCAAAGACTTGAAAAATTCTTTGATAAGAAATATCAATTTTTAATTCATTAGCTAGTTCTTTGAGAGCATAAAAAGAAATTACTTTAGAAGTAGGATATGAACCCAATGGTAATAAGGGAGCGTCCGTTGGAATGAATTTATAATAATCTGCACTCTTTCCATATTCAAAAGCCGAACCTGCAATTAAAAATTTACTTATTCCATTTTGAGCTGCTAATTCGATCATCCTAATTGTATCAATACAATTAGTTTCAAGATATTTTGATAAAGCATCATACGGAGGATAAGTTTTGTGGGAAGCCAAATGGATTAAGCTGTATGCATCTTCAAAATCTTCTTTTTGAATATTTTTTAAAGGTTTATTTATCCACTTTAAATTATTATGTTCTAGGAGTTTGTACCTCGAATTATTTTGTGTTGTAGCAATAATTTTATATTTTGAATTTAATAAGTTTCTTATTAAATACTTGCCAATAAAACCATTCCCACCTGTAATAAACAGTTTGTTTTTATTCATTGTTTAATCCAAAATTTTGAATTTCTCGAACTATTTTTACAAATAAAATTATTTATTTTAAGAAGTTTATCAATTTCCATAAAAATATCTGATTTTTCTATCTTTTTTTTTATCTGCTTTGCTTCAGATAATTCATACGATCCTTTATAAATCGCTTCCTTTATCGATGATGATACTTTTTTAGTTGATAGATTAAGTAGAACTCGCATATGCCTTACTTTTTCAGGGTTGATATATTTTCTGTATAAATATTTAATTTTTTTAATGTTCTTAAACATGGCATGGATTATCTGAAAAAAATAATCTTTAAATGAAAAGATTTTAGTCTTGAAGTCTATTTTATTAAAACCATATTTTTTAAGAATTTTTCATATTTTTAATAAATGAAAACTTAAAACTTATTAATTTTTTTTTATTTAAATTGATATACAAATTTATATTAAAAAAAGAAAAAAATTAAAATTGTCTTAAAATAAAAAGTAAATATCCTATTTAGATGAAAGCTGTAATTTTAGCAGGAGGATTTGGTACAAGAATTAGTGAAGAAACACACCTTAAGCCAAAGCCTATGGTTTTAATTGGCGGTAAACCAATACTTTGGCATATTATAAAAATTTATAATTTCTATGGTATTAAAGAGTTTATTATTTGTTGTGGATATAAAGGGTATTTAATTAAGGAATATTTTGCTAATTATTTTGTCCATACAAATGATTTAAAAATAGACTTAAAAAGAAATAAAATTGATATTCTTAAAAAGAATCAAGAGGATTGGCAAATAACTTTGATTGATACAGGAGAAAAAACCATGACTGGAGGCCGACTGAAAAGAGTAAGGGAGTATTTGGATGATGAACCTTTCTTTTTTACATACGGTGATGGATTATCAAATTTAAATATACATGAACTAAAAAAGGTACATATTGATTCAGGTAAAATTGCTACTGTTACTGCAGTACAACCACAAGGAAGATATGGAACTTTATTATTAAATGAAAAGGATAATGTTGAAAATTTTCAAGAAAAAATTGCAGGAGAGGAAGGATGGGTAAGTGCAGGTTTTTTTGTTCTTAATCCTAAAGTAATAGACCTTATTGATAACGATAATACAATTTGGGAGCAGGAACCCATGAAATACCTAGCAAGAAACGGTCAATTGAATGCATTCAAACATAGAGGATTCTGGCAGCCTATGGATACTCTTAGAGAAAAAAATTTATTGGATGAAATGTGGGAGAATAATAATGCACCTTGGAAAGTATGGTGAGGAAACCAAATAAAAATTTTTGGAAAAATAAAAAAGTATATGTAACTGGCCACACAGGTTTTAAAGGTTCATGGCTAGTTTCTTGGTTGATAATGCTGGGCGCAAAAGTAAAAGGTTATTCATTACCTCTTGATGAAACAAATTATTTATTCAAAAAAATAAAAGACTCTATTGAAGGTGAAATTACTAGTCAATATGGAAATATCTTAGATAAAGAATCCTTAAGGAAATCTATTAATGAATTTCAACCTGATATTATTTTTCATTTAGCAGCTCAACCTTTAGTTTTGAAAAGCTATTTAGATCCAATAGGGACTTGGGAAACAAATGTAATAGGTACTTTAAACGTTTTAAATTGTCTTAAAGAGATAAAAAAAAGTTGTTCCTTTATAGCAATCACTACTGATAAAGTTTATAAAAATAAAGAATGGATATATGGATATAGGGAAAATGATGAATTGGGAGGACATGATCCTTATAGCGCAAGTAAAGCAGCTTGTGAAATAGCTATATCAAGTTGGAGAGAGTCTTTTGTTAATAATAAAAAAAATAATGAAATTAAATATAGAATTGCATCGGCAAGGGCGGGTAATGTTTTAGGCGGAGGCGATTGGGCCGTTAATAGAATAGTCCCAGATTCAATTAAATCATTAATATCAAATAAAAAAATTCATGTAAGAAATCCTAAATCTAAAAGACCTTGGCAACATGTTTTGGAACCTTTAAATGGATATTTATTATTAGGTGAAAAATTATCTTTACAAGATTCTAGATTTTATGGCAGTTTTAATTTTGGTCCAAATCCCTCTAATAATAAATCAGTAGAGCAGATTGTAGAAAAGATTTTAAATTATTGGGAAGGAGAATGGATTATAGATGAAGATCAAAACAATTCACATGAGGCAAAATTACTTTCTTTACAGATTGATAAGTCTATTGATTTAATCGGATGGATGCCAATTTGGGAATTTGATAAAACTATCCAAGTCACTGTTAATTGGTATAAAAATGTAAATCATGGGAATGATCCATATGATGAATTAGTTAAAAATATAATTGAATTTGAGAGTTATTTTCAATGAAATTCATAAGAAATAAAAATTTATTTTTAAGATTTATTTTTGTGAAAATTTAATTTATGCATCTAATTTAAATAATATTTAACCAATTTAATGAAAAAAATTCTAGGTATAATTCAAGCAAGAATGGGATCAGAAAGATTACCAGGTAAAATGCTTTTAAATTTAGGCGAAAATCAAATTATTGATTGGGTAATAAAAAGATCAAGTCAAAGCCAGTTTATTAGTAAATTAATTTTGGCAACAACTGTAAATTCAATAGATGATGAATTGATAAAAAAATGTAAAGAATTTAATTTGGAATTTTTTAGAGGTAGTGAAAATGATGTGTTAGGAAGATTTTATAATGCTGCCAAAGAATTTAATGCGGATATAGTAGTAAGAATTTGTGCCGATAATCCTTTTATTGATCCTATTGAAATAGATAGATTAATTACTTTTTATGTAAATAATGAATGTGATTATTCTTGTAATCATCAGAATAAATTAGGGAGTAATTATGCAGATGGATTTGGTGCTGAAATTTTTAATATGGAGTTATTGAATTTTCTAAATACTAACTGTGAAAATCTAGAACATAGAGAACATGTCACACTTTACTTATGGGATAATAGGGCAGAATTTAAAATCAAAACATTTAAAGCCCCTAGTTCCTTATCTTTCCCAAATTTCATTTTTGATATTAATGATATGGATGATTTTGAGAAACTAACAGAATTAGTAAGAGGAGGTGTGAAAATAGATTCTGGAGCTTCTGATATAATAAATATTTATAAGGATATGGTTCTAAAAAATAAATCTAAATGAATATTTGGATATTGCAAACTGGTGAGCCTCTTCATATTGATAATGATGAGCATAGACCAATGCGTGCAATAAATTTGACAAATTCATTTTTAGAAAAAGGAAATAATGTTACAATTTGGAGCTCAACTTTTTATCACCAAAAAAAGAAGCATAGATTTAACAAAAACAAATTTATTAAGATAAATAGAAATTTTTCTATTTATCTACTAAATTCTCCGGGATATAAAAAAAATATCGGTTTTGGGAGACTATTTGATCATTTTATACTTTCTATAAAATTACTTAAAGAGCTTATAGTATTCGAAGGCAATAAACCTGATTTCATTTTTATAGGTTATCCACCCATTGAGGTTGCATTTGTTATGTCATTATGGGCTGCTCAAAATAAGATTCCTTTTTTTGTAGATGTTAAGGATCAATGGCCAGATTATTTTTGTGAAGTCTTCCCAAAAAAAATAAGATTTTTAATAAAATTTATTTTTCTACCATATTTTCTATTATCAAATTTTTTATTTAGAAAAACTGTAGGTTTTAGCTCTATGTCTTTTAGTTATCTAAATTGGTGTTTAAAAAAAGCGAATAGAAAACAAAATGAATTTGATTATTTACTCCCACTCACTTCTCCCTCAAAGGATTTCTCGGAAAATCAAATTTTGAATGCAGAAAATTGGTGGAAAAATAACTTTTTAGATGTAAAAGAAAATAAATATATTTGCTTTATAGGAACCATATCTAATGGATTTGATTTTTATGAACTAAGCAAAGCTTTCAAAAAAATTGAGAAATATTACCCTGATTTGATATTTGTAATTGCTGGAAATGGAGTTTCTTTTGAAGAGGTAAGAAATCACTTTAAAGGATTAAATAATACAATTTTTACTGGTTGGATTAGTTCTATTTATGCAGAAACTCTTTTAAAAAATTCAATTATATCTATTGCACCTTATAAAGATTTAAAAAATTTTAAGGATAATATTCCCAATAAAATTATTGATAGTTTTAGATGTTCAACACCAGTGCTAACTTCATTAAGTGGCGAAACTAAGTCAATAATAGAAAAAAACAATATTGGATTTTTTACAAAGAATAATTCAGAAGAGTGGTTTCAAAAAATTAGTTTCATTATTAATAATGAGAAATTAATAAAAAAAATGTCAATTAATGCTTGGCAAACTTATTTAAAAGAATATGAGTATCATAAAATTTACAATAATTTTGTCACTTTTATAGAGAAAAATTTTTGAAAAAATGAAAGATAAAGATTTAGAAAAAAAAAGATATAATGAAAGAGCTTTTAAAATTTTAACAAAAGATAATAATTTAATTCCCATAGCAAATGGAATAGATGCGGTCCCACTTATCTTAAGAACGCCTTACGTCGAGTACCATAAACTTTTGAAAAAAATATGTTTTGAAAATAAAGATGTTTTGGAATTGGGTTCAGGAACTGGTCAGCATACTGGAGGTATTTTAAAAACTAATGCTAACCTTATAGCCACAGATATATCCAAGTTTTCCTTAGAGGTATTAAAAAAAAGATATAAAAATCACATAAATCTTAAAACAAATATTTGCGATATGGAAAACTTACAATTTCCTGATGAAACTTTTGATGTTGTCGCTTCTGCAGGCTCACTAAGTTATGGAGATACAAGGTTAGTACTAGAAAATATTTATAGAGTTTTGAAACCTGGAGGAATGTTTATTTGTGTTGATTCTTTGGATGATAATTTTATCTATAAATTCAATAGATTCTTAAATTACCTTTTAGGGAAAAGAACATATTCAACTCTTTGTAGAATGCCAAATCTAAAGAAATTAGGTCTCTATAAGAAAAAGTTTTCTCAAACAAAGATTAAATTTTATGGATCCTTAGTATGGATTGCTCCACTAATTTCAAAAATAATTGGAGCAGATAGAACACTACAATTTATTGACTACACTGATAGTATAATAGGTACAAAAAGGAGTGCATTTAAGTTTGTTATGCTTTCTAAAAAATAGATAATTCATGAGAGATTTTCATAGACAATTTGATTTAGAAAAATTAAAAAATTCCGAATTTTTTAATTCTCCTGTTGATGTAAATAGATGTGATGCTAATTGTTTGCTTAGCGATTTAAAAGATATGACTTATATAAGAAAAGTTGAGAATAAGCTTGCTCTAGAGAAAAAAAAAGGAAATATAAAAGGACCAGTTCATTTAGGAGTCGGACAAGAAGCTATTCCAGTAGGCATAGCTAAAAATATTTCAAATAAAGATTATGTTTTTGGAGCCCATAGATCTCATTCACATATCTTATCATTAGCAACAGATTTAAGGAAATTCTTTTCAGAGATATTGGGAAGATCCGAAGGTCTTTCGAAGGGAATGGGAGGGTCAATGCATCTTATTGATAAGAAATGTGGCTTTTATGGGTCAGTGCCAATAGTCGCTGGAACTATCCCAATAGCTTTGGGTGCCGCATTAGCTGCAAAAATACAGGAAAATAAAAGCATAGCAGTATCTTATTTTGGAGATGGTGCATCCGAAGAAGGAGTATTTCATGAATCCCTAAATTTATCAAACATATTAAATTGCCCAATATTATTTGTTTGCGAGAATAATTTATTTTCAAGCCATATGTTTATTTCTGAAAGGCAGCCTTTAAGCTCTATCGCTAGATTTGCATTGGCTAATGATATAAATTTTAAAATTATAGATGGGAATAATATTTGCGAAGTTAATAATGCTGCGAATGAATTAATAAACTGGATAAGAAAGTCATCAAAACCAGCTTTCATAGAAGCCGTTACATATAGATGGTATGGACATGTTGATTGGAGAGAGGATATTGATGTTGGGGTTAATAGATCTGAGAAAGATCTTAAAAATTGGAAAAAAAGAGATCCTATTCAGAGATTAATTAATGGTCTCAAGAGTAAAGACTTATTTGATGAAGAAAGATATATAGAATTGTCAAATAATTTAGATAGTGAAATTAGTATTGCTTGGGATACTGCAGTTCAAGATCCATATCCTAATGCAAAAGAATCTAATAATTTTGTATTTAAATGAATAAACAAAAAGTTAATTATGGTGAGGCTATATTAGAAGGATTTAATTTTCTACTGGAAAATAATCCTGAAGTATTCGTAATTGGACAAGGTTTATGGAGTCCATGGTACGTGGGAAATACTATGACAAATCTAGAAAAAAAATATGGTAAAAATAGAATTATTGATACTCCTGTCTCCGAGTCTGCCGTAACAGGAGCTGCAGTTGGAGCTTCTCTTTGTGGAATGAGACCTATTGTAGTTCATCCTAGAATTGATTTTATGCTTTACGCTATGGATGCTGTTGTTAATGAAGCTGCAAAGTGGTCCTATATGTTTGGCGGCCAATCTCACCCATCTTTAACTATAAGAGGAATAATTAATAGAGGAGGGGAACAAGGAGCTCAGCATTCTCAGGCATTACATAGTTGGTTTTCACACATACCAGGATTGAGAGTAGTTATGCCGTATTCTGTTTTAGATGCCAGAGATTTATTTATAGCATCAGTTCTGAATGATGATCCTGTTATCTTTATAGATGATAGATGGCTTTATGATGAGACTGATTTAATTGAAAAACCCAAGAAATTAGTTCTTTCTGAACAAGGTCCTAAAATCATCTCATCTGGAAATGATATAACTATTGTTGGCGCAGGCTTTGCAACAAAGA
The DNA here is from genome assembly GCA_003214215.1 of Prochlorococcus sp. AG-418-G18. Taxonomy (GTDB): domain Bacteria; phylum Cyanobacteriota; class Cyanobacteriia; order PCC-6307; family Cyanobiaceae; genus Prochlorococcus_A. The sequence goes on from QCLX01000004.1 coordinate 48,656, forward strand.
TTGCTCAAGAATGTAATTTAAAGTTAAGAAAAAATAATATTTCTGCAGAGATTATTGATATGAGAATTCTTTCACCAATTGATCCAAGCTTAATAATTGATTCAGTTGAAAAGACTCAAAATTTGGTAGTAATTGATGGAGGTTGGAAATCCTGTGGTTTCGCATCAGAAATAATAACATCAGTTTTAGAAAAAATTGACCCTAAAAAACTTAATAATAAACCTCTTCGCTTTTGTCTCGAAAATACTCCTGCGCCTACATCAAATAAATTAGAGGAGGATTATTATTTAAATTCTTATTCGATAGTTAAAAAAATAAAAAGCCTCTTCAATTGACATTGAAAATTTTGTGGTATGTTTTAATTAGTTTTTTAGAGAATATTGGATATTAAAATAATTAATAAGAATAAAATATTATTCTACTCAATATTATCTTTTTACTTTTTTAGACATTTATTAAACCTCATATTATTTAATATATTTGATAGTAGAGATGGCTTGATTCTTCAATTATGGAATATTAATTATGAAGTCCCAATAAGTTATTCATTATCTTTATGGAATTTATTACTTTCTTTTTTGTGTTTCCTTTTTATAGTGAAAACTTTCAAAGGTAAATCCTATTGGGAGCAAAGATATCAAAATAAAAAAATATTTTATTTAAAGGCAATTTGTTTAATATCTATACTTACGGTTTTAATTATTTCTATATTTAATCAAAATTTATTTTCTTTTAGATATAACGAGGCAGAGCTTGCTGATGCAAATTTTTTGCAATATACAGTTTTAATTTTTAATCAACTCAATATCCCCTTAATTTTTATAGTTCAATCATGTATTAAAGATAGTGATAAATCTAAAGGCCCAATTTTATTTGGCCTGTTAACACAAATGTTATTTGGAGCTGTTGGCCTTGGTTCGGTTTTTAACTTTTTAGTTTATTTATTATTTGTATTATCTTTTAAATTCAAATTAAATTTAAATTTTCTAAAGAAACTATTTTCATCAATGAAAATAAGTAAGAAATTTATAATAATTCTATTAGCTTTATTTTTAAGTTCCTTATTTTTAAATAATTTATATAATTTAGGTGTTTCAAGAAAATTAAATATATCTACTGAGAGTAGTCTTGAAATAAGTCAAAAAGAATTAGCGGTAATTGCACCTGCTTTTATTGTTAGAAATAGCGTTGACAATGCTTCTTTAATTGTTCACTCAATTGGAAATAAGGAGCCTGAATGTATAAAAAATGAAAATACATTATTTAATACAATAAAACTAAATTTTTATAGGTTAAATAGATTATTAAAGATTAATTATGATTCTGATATTGAGCCAAAAAGTATTTCTAGAATTAATGTTTTTGCAATTAATAATTGTATTGAAGAAAGGATTGGACCTAAAGAAGGTACCTCAATGCCCTTTTCAGTTCAGATTTTGAGAACATTTAAGGAATTTTCTCCTTTAAGTGTTTTAACTAATTTTATATTTTGGATGATAATTGTTAGATTTTTTTGGTTTGTTTCCGGTAGATATATAAGTTATGTATTTTATAGTAAAAATATTATTGGATTTATTATTGTTTCAATTACTGGTCCATTGATTGGAAATTTGAGTATTGATAATCTTATGCTATTAGTTGACGATACTCTTTTTACAACTTTGATTTTTATTTTTTTTAGAAATAACGTAATTCTTCCACAATTAAATAATAATTTAGATAAGTGAAAAACATATTAATTTGTACTCATAAAAGATGGGTAACAGAAAATGGTGAAGTACCTTTAATTCGGAACTTTGTAAATAAAAATAAAAATATATCAATCTTTCATTTATTTTTTACAAATCTAAAAATAAATAACTTTAATAAAGAAATCTTTAAGGGGGGAGCAAGCTGTTTGTCATCGTCAATAATAAGAGCTTTTTTTTATGCGCTTACTAGACTTAAATTTCATATATTTAAAATACCTTTATTAACCTATGTTAAGTGGCTTGGTAATGATCATTCATCACTAATAAATAGAATAAAATCTTATTTTGAATTATTTATTTATATTTTCTTTAACCTCCAATATTTAAGAAGTTTTTGTAGAAAATTTGATGAGATATTTGTTATTTGTGGTTATGACAGATTTATGATCTCAATTATTTATGCATGTAATCTAGAGGGAGTTAAAGTTTATGAGATACAACATGGAGCTATCTTCGAGAAATTTGGACATAGTGTATATAAAAATGCTTCAACTGTACCTTTAATTATTCCAAATAAATATATTTTATGGGATCAGATTTATAAGAATGGTTTTGATAAGAATTTAACTTCGGATAGGTTTCTTATTTCAGGATATCCATCAAAATATATATTGAATGAAATAGATACAACAAATAAATCTTTAATTCGTGTTCTTATCGCTTTTGATAATTTAAATAAGATTCCTAATACTTTAATAGACTTAATTAGAAGTAACAAAGATATCGAATTTATTCTTAGACCACACCCAAAATCCAATTTAATAAGATTTCTTTATATAAAATTATTAACTTTTAAGAGTGTTAATTGTACTTTCAATTCTTATAAAAGCGATATATATGAGATTCTTAATAAAGTAAATTTTTCAATTGTTGATTGGTCCTCTGTCTCAATTTTAACTGCTAATTATGATAAGATTTCTTTTTATTATAATGAATCAGCTTTTATGAATAAAAAATTACCGAATTCAGTTTTTATAAAATATGTAGAAAAAGAAAAAATAAATGAGACAATTTCAAAACATATTAAGCTCATTAAATTAAAATTCTGTGAATGATATGATAAATTATTAAAAAATCTCATGACTGAAGCCCAACAAAAATTCATTTCAGATGATGAAATATATTTTAAGTACTTAACCCAAATAAAAGAAGATTCACCCTCAATAGAAGATCTAATTTTTCAATTTCCAGTTTTTGTGGGATCTGTTAACCTCGCAAGACTGATTATGTTATATGAGGTTTATAATCGAACTAAAGAATTGTCTGGAGACATACTTGATATTGGAACATGGAAGGGTTTCTCATTTTTTGCATTTGCAAAATTTGTAAAATTGTTCGAACCATATTCAAACACAAGGGTTCATTGTATGGACTGGTTTCAGGGTATGAATGATACAACTGAAAAACTTATTGCAAGGACTGGTTCATCTAATAATTATGATCAAATTTCTGAAGAAAATATCAGACAATTATTACGAATGCAAGGTCTAGATGGTTATGCAGAAGTAAATAATATTAATTTACTTACTGATCTTGAAGACTGGTGTGAAAAAAGACCTTGGCATAGATTTAAATTGATATTCCTAGATTGCGGTTTAGAAGATGTTATGGAAAAAGTTTTTGTAAATCTTTGGGATCGGTTGATAACAGGAGGGATTTTTATGTTCGATCATTTTAATTCAAATGCTAGTCCTAAGGAAAGTTATTTGATCAATAAATATTGTCCAGATCGAGTAGTGCACCAAATGTCATTTTCTAGATCTCCAACTGGATACATTATTAAGTAGTTTTAAAAAAAATTAATGAGATATAAATATGATTTTAAAGATATTTCTAGCTTTTTACCAGTAAACACACTTTTTATATTAATTAATGGACAATCTAAAACTTTATTTAGTCTAATACTTATATTTAAAAATAGAATAGTTTCGGCAAATTTGTTTGCAGAGATTATTCTGCTTTTAGGAATTTATATGTCTTTTACTGCTTATGACTCTGGAAGATTATTTTATTTAAGATTATTGGAAAAAAATGATAAATATATTGCTCTTAGAAATTATATTATGAGGAATTTGGCTATAAACATAGTTATGCTTTTCTCATTTATTTTTGTTTTTAGACAACTTAACTTTTCAATAACTTTTTCAATATTAATTTTTTTATTAATTATTTCTGAAAAAATATTTGATGAGTATCAGAGATTTTTAATAACTGTAATTAACGAAAAGGCATGGTTAAATATAATAAAGAGAAAATCAATAAGCCTTTTTTTATTTATTGGAATTATTTCTTGTTATGTATTTTTTGATTTACCTAATGATAATTTATTAGTTTTGATGGGTATATCAGCCTTAACTTTGTCCAATATTTTTTCTTTTTTGAATAGTTATTTTATAAAATTAGTTAATTCTTATTTTGCTGCAATTTTGAAATCAATAATTAATTATTATCCAAAAAATGGAATTGATGTTAAACAATTTTTTGGTTTTATGCATTTTGGAGGTGCAAATGGAGGTTTAATGATGTCTTTGGAGCCAATAGTTAGTAGTTTTGGATCCCAATGGGTGAAATTAGTGCTCTTTTTATTAATGCCTGATATAAAATATGCTATTAATCTTGCATTTACTTTTTCAGGTGGAGTAGAAACTTATTTCGCAAGTGAATCCTTAATACCTAGGAGAAAAAAATTTTTGCAAAATGCTATTGAACAAAAATCACCTCCAAGAATAAATAATAGAGAAAAAATAGTTATTATATTCTTATCAATTTTTGCTTCATTAGTTTTTTATATTTTTATTTCTGATAAAGTTTCTGAATCTTTATTAATTTCTAAATCTAGCTTATTCTTTTTAATATTTTTCTTATGGAGCGTTGGCTTATCAATAGGCAATGTTATTAAATCATGGGAAACAGCTTGGCTACATTATCGTTATCCAGGTTTGCAATCTATTTTGATAGTGGGAATATGCTCATTATTTTCTTTAGGATTAATTTCAATTAATTTAATTGATAGCATAAGACAATACAATCTTGTTTTTGGATTTTATTTGATCGCCATAATTTTCGAGATAATAATAATTAGATCTAATTTTCTTAAACAATTTTTAGAGTTATTAATTATAAGAAAGAAAAATTAAAATAAAATCTATTTTAAAAGTAATTGCTTTTTCAACACGGAAAAATATCTCATGAATTCTTTAGCCCTATAACATATTAATCCAAGTATTCATTTGCTTTTACTAACCATTTATCTCGCTAATATTTACAGAATTTTAAAAAATATTTAGGATTCTCAAATCCAATATTTATAATTAGAGTTTTTTTAATTAATGAAGAAAGAAGGCATGATTTTTTTTTAGAATTATTTTGGATACTTCTTCTATAAAAATAAAATCTCTTATTTATTCAACTAGATTTAAAAGAGTCTTCGTTATTCATTGAAGCTAATTTTAATAAGGGCAAAATATTTTTAGGATATTGTCCGCCTTCAAATAAATTAATTGCCTTTAATATCCCAACTCTAAGACTTATATCAGGATATATCCCAAATTCAATTGGAATGAGAATGCTTCTGAAATTGCATATTGTTATGTAGTTTTAAGAGGAGTATATAAAGTAATAAAGTTATAGTTTTCGCCTTACTCTCCATATTTACAAATCAACTAAATTTTATTTTAAAATCACTTTTTTGCAAACTGGAACTTTTTTAAATGCCCCAAACTTGATTTGCATTAGTTCTTCTTAATTAGTAATTATTAGACTTAATCCCTAAGTAGCTAGATTTATATAAATATCAATATCTTTAACTTCTAAAGTATCTATATCTGTTATTTGTAAAAAAATATTTTTAAATGTTTTTATCTTTAATTTAGATGTAAGGAAAATTTCTTTTTGCTCTAATAATATTACAACATTTTTTTAGAACATTATCTAATATATATTTTCCATTAAATCAATTAATTTTGATTCTCTATTAAAATCTTTATTTTGTTAAATTAAATGTTTTTATTAATTACTTCTTCAAGGTAGTTTGACAATATTAGAACTCCTTTTTTATTTAGATGATTGTCATGTATATAATAAATATTTTCTTGATTTTTTAAAACTTCTCTTGCATCATAACATTTAAGTTTAGCTCTTCTACAAGCTTTTTTTACCGATTCATATTTAAAATTTGGATCTAAAATTTCAGGATTAACTCTCCTAAGTTTTGCATCTCTAATAAGCCTTTTAGAATCTATCTCTGATGCTGCTGGAATTAATAAAAAACCAATATGATCTAAATTTTGAATGCTTATTTTTGATAAGTAATTATTAAAACTTTCTTCTATATCTTTATATTTTTGGTTACTTTTTTTTAAATAAAAAGTAGTATTGTCATACATAGAATAAAATCCTCCACTCTCTATTCCTTTCAGATTCATTAAAGAAACTTTAATCCCAGCTACTAAATATGAATCCCCTAAACCTAGGAAATTATTATATGTTATTTCTTGATTAATATAATGAGCTATTTCTTTTATAAGTTTTAGGAATTTATTTTTTTTCTTGACAGAAGATTTTGAACTTAAAGTTAAACCATTTTGTGGATTTAAATTAGAGGATTTATAGTTGATAATACTTTCAAAATCATTTCCTAAATATAAAACGGTTATTATTTTTGGGTTTTTAAATTTGCTTAATTTATTAAAAATATCAATATTATTTTCAATTATTTTAGTGTAATCTGAAAAGTCACCACCAGGTAATCCTAGTGTATAAGTATTTAATCCTTTTTTAGATAAGTTACATGAAATTGTATGCTCATCAATTACACCCATTCCATATACGAAACTATCTCCAATTAAGAAAGTATCAGTTTTAATATTTTTATCATTACAAGGTGATCTCCAACCGTTTTCATCATGAAAAGTGGAGTAATTAAATTCTTTGTGAGAAATATTATTCTTAGAATTAGATTTAAATTTGTAAGTTTTTTTATCAAATAGTTGATGCGTAATTGGATCTCTATGCTTTCTGGCTTTTTTGTTCATCGAAACTCTTAATTTAATTAAATCAGGCTGCAAAATATGTTTTATAAATATCTCAGATGCTATGCAGCCAATAAAAAAAATTAAAGTATTAATTGATATGATCTTTATTATGAAATTTATTCTCATATTGATAAAATTAAAATTTATAAGTTATTATTTAAAATAATTCTAACAAACTTTATTTACCAAAATAAATTTTTTATGAAAAGATATATTCTTGGCATCTCTTGTTTTTATCATGATAGTGCTGCTTCATTAATATTGAATGATAAGATAGTTTCTGCTGTTCAAGAAGAGAGATTTACAAGAAAAAAACATGACTCTAATTTTCCATCTCATTCAATAAAATATATTTTAGAAAAAGAAAATATTGATCTTAAAAATATAGATGCTGTTGTTTATTATGAAAAACCGTTATTAACTTTTGAAAGACTTTTGGAAACTTACTTAGCTACCGCCCCAAGAGGAATACGCTCATTTATAGCCGCAATGCAGGTTTGGTTAAAGGAAAAATTATTTATTAAATATCAAATTAAGAAAGAATTAATTTCTATACAAAAAAAATATACTTCAGATCATAAAAATATTAAATTGCCAAAATTACTTTTTTCTGAGCATCATTTGTCTCATGCATCAGCAGCTTTCTATCCAAGCCCATTTGAAGAAGCTGTAATATTATGTATGGATGGAGTAGGTGAGTGGGCTACTACTTCTGCTTGGTTAGGTTCAGGAAATCAAATAAAACCTATTTGGCAAATAAGTTTCCCCCACTCTTTAGGCCTTCTTTATTCAGCATTTACTTATTATTGTGGTTTTAAAGTCAATTCTGGAGAGTATAAATTAATGGGACTCGCACCATATGGGGAGCCAAAATATCACCAAATTATAAAGGAAAAACTTGTTGATATAAAAGATGATGGGACTTTTAAATTAAATATGGATTACTTCAAATACCATAGAGGATTAAGGATGACGAGTAGAAAGTTTGATAAACTTTTTGGGCGTCCAGCAAGAAATTCAGAAACAAAACTTGATCAATTTCATATGGATATTGCATCTTCCATTCAATTAGTTACTGAGGAAATAGTGCTTAAATTAGCTAAATCTTTGAGGGAAGAAACTGGTATAAAAAATCTTTGTTTATCTGGCGGAGTTGCTTTAAATTGTGTTGCTAATGGCAAATTACTACGTAAAAATATTTTTGATAATATATGGATACAACCTGCCAGTGGAGATGCTGGAAATTCATTAGGTGCTGCTTTTTTAATATGGTATAAACATTGGAATAACGAGAGAACTATTAATGAAGATGATTCAATGAATGGATCATATTTGGGATGTTCTTTTAGTAATAAGGAAATAATTGAATATCTTGAAGATGTTAAAGCCGATTATGAAACTATAGAAGATGATTTGCTTTTTGAAATTGTTGCTGATTTGTTGAACCAAGGAAAAGTAATTGGGTGGTTTAATGGTGCAATGGAATTTGGGCCTAGAGCATTGGGAGCTAGATCAATAATTGGTGATCCAAGGAATGAAAAAATGCAAAGTATTATGAATTTAAAAATAAAGTATAGAGAGAGCTTTCGACCTTTTGCTCCATCTATTTTAGAAGAAGATGTTTCAGAAACATTTGAATTAAATGAAAAAAGTCCTTATATGCTTTTAGTTGCTCAGATTAATCAAGAAAAATGTATTAAAATGAGTAACAAAGAAAAAAAATTATTTGGTATTGATAAGCTTAATATTAGACGTTCAACTTTACCTGCAATCACACATGTAGATTATTCGGCAAGAGTGCAAACAGTTAGTAAGAAAACAAATCCAAGGTATTACAAATTAATAGAATCATTTAAGAAAAAAACAGGCTGTTCCACCATAATTAATACATCATTTAATGTTAGAGGAGAGCCAATAGTTTGTACGCCGCAAGATGCTTTTAGATGTTTTATGAGAACTGAAATGGATATTCTTGTATTAGAAAATCAAATTTTATTTAAAAATAAACAAAAGCTTATTGATAATAAAGAAGATTGGATGCAGGAATTTGCTCTTGATTAATTTATGAAAGACTCAATCTCTAAAAAACAATTAAGGGAATTTGGTTTGATAATAGCCTTTGGAATCCCCTTTTTTATTGGATGGCTGCAACCATTTATTTTTGGACATGAATTTAGATATTGGACTTTATTTTTTGGACTTTTTTCAATTTTTATTAGTTTTTTAAAGCCAACCTTATTTTATTATTTTTATAAATTTTGGATAAAGTTAGGTTTTATATTAGGTTGGATTAATAGTAGGATAATTTTAGGTTTAATTTTTATTTTTGTTGTTATTCCAATTTCTTTAATTATGAAATCTACAGGTTATGATCCTTTAAATATTAAGAAATATAGTAAAGAGACCTACAGGGAGGATACAAAGAAAAATAGAATTGATTTTAGGAGGATTTTTTGATTATGGAAGCATTTCTTGATTTAGCTAAAGATATTTGGGATTTTATGAAAGTGAGAAAAAAATATTGGCTTGCGCCTTTAATAATTACTATAGTTCTGATGGGCGCATTATTAGTTTTTACTCAAGGATCGGTAATTGCTCCATTTATTTATTCTATTTTCTAAATGGGATAAAAAAAATATTTATAAATTTCATTTTAGTACTTTTCCCCATTTATTTACCTCTTGAATCTTTTAAGTTTTCAGAAAATTTTTTTGAAAGCCATTCACTTAAATATTCATATTTTGAACCTTTATATTTGAAGTCATCCGCAAGATCATCTATTGCTTCAATAAGTTGCTTATGTTTCTAGTTATCTAGAATTGTTAATCCTAACTAAATGAAAATTCCATCCTGAAATTAATATACGCTTTGTTGAAGATCCTGAATAAGTGAAAAATTACTTTTATAAATTTCAGAAATGGAATCCCAAAAGCAGTCTTCAATATTAGTGAATGGGCCATCTCTTTTAATGTTGAATCTACAGTTAAGAAGATCTTCACTATTATAGAAATTTTGTTGAACAGCTCCCCATAAATATGAATCAATAGAAACTAATAAGTCAAAATAATTTGAGTCACTTCCCTTTGAAATCTTAACTTTTTTTTCTTTAGGTTCAAAAGTAAATTGATAATTAAAATTTTCTGGTAGGAAATTTAGAGATATTTTATAAGTTATTTTTTCTAAAGATTCTTTGTGTTTGATTAATCGATTATATGTAGTGCATAGTATATCCATATCTGAATTGAGTTTTGGTAAATCAATTTTATAAGATTTTTCTTTTGCCATAATTTTTTTTATTTGTTCAGAAATTGTTTTTTCTTTTGCTAGAACTTTGCATTCCATGGATATTATGCTTTTATCTTCAATAAGATTTGAATTTATATTTACTTTTTTAGTTTCGAAATCAATCGAATCGCCTGACTCTAAAGGTATTGATTTGATATCATTTTTTGCATTTTTCATATATTTATAGAACTTACTTTTAAGAGAGCCATTTAATAAAACTAAATCTGATCTCCTTAACCATGTCATATCATTTGAATAAGCAGTAAAAGTATCTGCTTTTAAATGTTCTAAAGTTTTTTCTGCTCTTTCGTATGCAGCAGCTTCTTTCCTTGAGATAATTTTAAACTTTTCTTCCATTGGCATATCAAATGATCCTGGGAAAGGTCCAACACCCATAAAAAATATCATGGCATGTTTGATATTAAATTTGGTACCAATTTCGCAAAGCTTATCTTTATCTAAGAAACAATCATTCATGTTATAAATTGATTCTAAATTTAATTTAGAAGTTATTATTTGTGCAGAATCAACTTGATTATCACAATGAAAAAAAGTCATAGATAAGCTATTCCCAATATCATATGATTCTTTATCATTTATTTTTTCATATTTAAATTGATTTTTTCTAAGAAAATCTTCACAGACTTTCATTGACTCTAGATTTGGTATTAAAACCAATGTTTTTTGTTTATTAAAAAAATTTAGGGATTTTGGGCAGAAGTGATCAGGATGAAAGTGGGAAATTGAGACAACTTTATTATCGATCATCTGTTTTATATTGATTTTGGGCCTTGGATATTGCCACATCATTCCACCGTATATTGGTTCAAAAAACCATGGATCAGTAACTATTGATATATCATCCTGAGTAACTTTAATTGATGCGTGTGAATTATATTGGATTTTCATTAATACAAAAAATTTATAACACGATATCTACTGAGAATCATTCTAATTAATTAATTAATTAGAAGTTTAATTTTCTCAAAACTTTTTAATAATTTATGTTTAATTAATACTTCTACATGTTCATACAATTTCCATATAGGAACATCAATTTTATCAGCTATATCTATAAGGTCATGATTCCCATCAGAATAAGATATTAAATCCATAAGATTATTAACTGAAGCTGTGGAACCTCTTTTAGATAATGAAGGATATAAATTTCTTTTTGAAAGCTGTGGCTCACCTAAAACTTTTATAATTGGATAAAAGTTATTTTCTAAAGCTTTTATTATCTTTTTCATAAGTTCAAGGCTAGAACTTAGCCCTTCATTTGTTACTAAATTAAAGTTGTCAAGTGATGTATGGTACTCAGGATAAGTACCATATTTGCTTCGCATTATTGACACGACAGGAAGATCAATCCCAGGTGCACAATATTGTCTCTCATCACTTCCTCTATCTTTCCATGTGTACTTTAAGAAGTCTTTATCAATATTTTTCAAAACATGTAGCGCAGTCTTGTCAGCAAGAGTATTACCTAATCTTGAGGGTAAATAAGAATAAAATCTCTCATCACCTATACATGTGAGGTTGTATCCAGCAATAATATTTTCCTTCATTTTCTTTAGATTTTTACTAAGGTACGTTAGTGAACCTATTGTCTCTGGGATAAAAATAAACCTATAAGTATATTTCTTATTTTTAATTTTTTGGATCCAATCTGCTAGGAATGTAGCTACAACTGGCCCAGATAATTCATTATTTGCCATTGAGGGATGGCATAAGTAGGTTGAAACAAATATTTCCTTCTCTGTTTTGCCAGGTATTATTAATTCTCCATAATTTAAAAATCCTTTACTATGATTTGAATCAATTTTTACTTTATATTTTTGATTTTTAAGTGTTTTAAATTTTTCATAGCTGAGACAAAATCCCCAATTTTTTTTGTAGTATGATGTTACATAAGGAATAGCTTGAGGCAGATTAGGAAGATAATGTAAGTGATTTTTTAATTCATCAAACGATAAAGTTCTATCAATAGCTTCAGAGTATCCAACAATATGCAGATTATTATCTTTAAAGTTTAAGATTTCATTTCCCTCTAAATCTCTTATATAAGCAGACTTTAGATTCCATTCTTCTGGAACTGTCCAGTCAAAAACTCTTGTACCTGAAGCAACTTTTAAAATTTTTAAATTTGGAAGTTTTGTTTTCAAAATGTTTAATGAATCTTTTATTCCATCGCCAGTAATACTTCTATTTAAAGGGAAGAGACTTTTTGCTAGATCAATAGGATTTTCATTATTAAGAGGCATAATTTCTTATTTAATTAACTCTTTTGGATTTGGAATTTTTAAATCGTTACCTGCCCTTGTGAAATTCCATATAGACTGCTTTAATAGATCATTTCCTATATCTAGTTGATCTTTTATAGACATAGTTTTTATAAAACCTCTTCCTACTTTTATTTTTTTACAAGCCTTTTTTTCAGTAGCGTAATAATCAAATTTTTTCATACAAACTTCAGTAGATGGATGTAAAAATCTTACATAAATTATAGATGAGCTTTTGTGTAATTTATTATTAATTCTTATTTCTCCCTTAAATTCCTTTTCGTACCTATAAGGCACATTGTTCATTTTTTCTATGTAATGGATAAATGTAGAAGATGCATCTTTATTTAAATTACATATTTTTCCATTTTCATTTAACAGTCTCTGAAAAAAACCATTACTTGAATATGCGTTGATAGGCATTTTGGAAATGATTTTTTCTGCTTTTGCACCAATAGCTACTACTGAAATTGATGGATCAATTGATCTGATTGATTCTTTTTTTTGTCTTAAATATTCTGATAACATTCCTCCTATTCCTTTATCTTTCTCTGGATCAAAGATTTTTCCATTACAAAATGAATATGTATAAGCAGGCAAAATCAACGTACCCTCTGGTCCTAGTATTTCTAAAAAGGTTTCCAAAAGCATATCGGTCGTACTAGTGTACTTATTTTTATCAAAACTTGGTATACCAAAGAATCCAATATTGCTGTGACCAAAAACTAAATCACCTTTTTTAATACCAGAATTAATTAATGCTTTTTTAAAATCTAACTGACTATAGTGCATTTTTTTCTTCATAAATGATATTTGCTAGACCTTCAACAGTATTAAATCTTTCATCCTGAAAATTTTTGTCAGTTAATAAAATTTTAAATTCGGCTTCTATCTTCTCAACTAAAATAATTGTAGACATGGAATCAATCATCCCTAAAGTAAAAATATTTTGAGCCTTATTTTTCTTAATAAACTCTAGTGATAAGGAATTATCTATTTTTTTTAATTCGGCTACCAGCCAATTTTCTATTATGCTAATTTCCATATGTAAAAAATAAATCTTTAATTTTCATTATAATTTAAACCTTCTAGTGACATTAGTTTTTTAACTTTATCAGTATTTATTCCTTTAGTATTGATTAAATCTTTGATTACTTTTAATGCTTCTATTATTTTTTCTTCAGATTCTGTACCAATTCCAATTCTTATGAATTCATTAGTTTTTTCTCCATATGCACTACCAGGAACTACTGCTATATGGTGCTTAAGAAGTAAATAAAGAGCAAAATTATATCCATCCCCTCTAAATCCATTAATGCTAATCATGAAATAAAATGTTGCCCCTCCAGGAATATAGGAAAGTTTTAGATCTTTTATAACTTCTAAAATTCTGTTCCTTTTTTCAACAACTTCTTTAACTTGTGGAATAGTAACTTTTATTATTTCATCGAAGTATTTTGCCATATACAATTGGAGAATAGTTGGGGCACACGTAATAAGGTGTTGATTTAATTTCAATACTTGAATTATTGTTTGTTCGTTAGCAATAACATAGCCAATCCGCCATCCTGACATGCCCATATTTTTTGATAAGGAGTTTACGGCAATTAAATAATTTAAATCTTTATCTATACTTGTTATTGATGTAAAAGAATTGTCTAACACAAAGTCACTATAAGCTTCATCAACTAATAGATAAACTCCATTATTTTTACAAGCACTACTTAATACTTTTAGTTCTTTTTTTGTATAAATTTTACCTGCAGGATTATTAGGATTATTTATGACAAGAATCTTAGTATCTTTTTTTATACATTTTTCTATTTCATTTATTTCATAATAGTAAGGAATAAATTGAACTTCTGCTCCCACTAATTTTGCTTGCTCCTCATAACTTAACCATGCAGGCTCATGAATTAGAATTTTTTCTCCAGGGTTTATTAATGCTTGGAAGATCTCGAAGATAGTTATTTTTGATCCTGCGCTAATAAGAATATTGCTTTTATAGTCAATTTTTGATCCATATTTAGAATTATAGTAATTAGCAATTTTCATTCTTAATTCTGGGATTCCTTGACTATCTGAATAGTGATAACCTTTTGTGTAATCTAAATCTTCAAAACTAAATAAGGGTATATGAAAAAATGCCTCACCCAAAGATAATGTGGTAATTTCTCTACCTTTCCTTTTTAAGTCATAAACTATTTGATTAATATAAATTGATAATGCTTCCTTTATATTGTTTGCTTTTTGGCTAAACATAAAATATTGTGAATTATATTTATTTGATTAAATTTTTTAGAATTTTACCACTCCCGGATTTAGGGATAGAAGGTAAGAATTTAATTTTATCTGGCCATTGAAATTTATCTAGGGAATTATGTACAAAGTTTATGATCTCGTTCTCAGATTCGATAATTTGAGATGATTGGTTATCATTTAAAACTACATATAAGTTGTAACTTTCGCCATAGAATTCGTGGTTTATACTTATTGCTGCTGCTTCACTTATATTCTCTCCTCTTAAAACAATAAGTTCAATCTCTTTGAGATTAACTAAGAAACCTCCTTTCTTGATGATTTCTTTATCTCTCCCTGTGATTTTTAAAATTAAATTCTCATCAATCTCTCCAATATCTTTGGTATCAAAATAATTATCGCAATCAAGAAGTGGCCTTGAAATGTTATCTTTATTTTGAATATAGCCGTCAAATAAGAATCTAGTCTTAACTAAGATATTACCCCCTTTAGAATTTTTATCTTCTAATTTTACTGAAATGTTTTCTATAACTTTACCAACCCCACTAAGCCATCGACATTCTTCCATACTTTGTATATCTGTGCTTATAAATGTTGTTTCTGTTAAGCCATAATTTTCTAATAATTTTATATCAAATAATTCTAAAAATTCCTTTTTATGAAGTGGGGAAAATGGAGCAGTTCCGATAAAAGCGATTTTACATAATTTAGATATTTCCTTAATTAAATCACTATTTACTCTTTTACGAAATTTGATTAATGACCTGGCTATAGTTGGTACAATCCACATGACATCAATTTTATATCTTTTAAAGTTTTCCCAAAAAGATAATAAGGTGGAACCAGAAAAAGATTCATCAATTAATATTGAACCTTTACATGAAATTGGGATCAAAAGCAGATTAAATAGTCCTCCGAGATAAGACATTGGCAAGAAATTCCAAAATCTGTACATCGAATTATCGATATTATGGATTTTAGAAAAGTTTTTTGCAGAATCCCATAGAGTTTCAATTTTATGAACTAAATATTTGGGCTCGCCAGATGAACCACTTGTACTTATTATTAGTCTTGAATTATTTGATATGTAATTTAAGTTTTTATCTTCGCAAGTTAATTCCTTCTCAAGTAATGACTCTAAAAAGACAATTTTTAGTTTTGGATTCAGGACTTTTATTTTATCTATTATTTCTATATCAACTAAACTTGAAGTGATTAATAAATTTGCCTTAGTAAAAGATGCTAATTGATTAATTTTGCTTTCTGTAGTTGAGCAAGGTAAAGGAGCTATAGATAGGTTCGATAATGCTGATGAAAGGAATATTACAATCTGTTCAAGAGAGTTTGGAAGAAGAGTAATGATTACATCATTTTCTTTACAACCATATTTCATTAACAAATAACAATATTCATTTATATATTTATTTAATTGATAATATGTGATTTCTTGAGGTCTAATAGAGTCTTTAATTACTAAAGCAGTCTTGAGCTTGTTGCCATTACATATTTTTTCGAATTCTTTTGCAAAATTAATTTTACTCATAAGTTTATTTTACCTCTATCCATGATTGTTATATTATCAATCTCAATAGTTGGATGCATAAAGACAAAATCAAGGTGGAAGTCAATTTTATTTTGGCCACCAACGGTTATGTTGGAACCTAATCCAAAATGTACAGACCCCAAAGTTCCCTCATCAGTAAGCATTATGCCTGTAAGTTGAGCTAGTGGGTTCAAACCAATTCCTATCTCACCTAATATTCTCCTTTTTGATTTTTTCTCACCTAAGATATTATTCAAGGTTTTTTCTAATTTTTTGTTTTTGGAATAAATATTTTCTACAAATCCATTTTCAAAAGATAGTAAAACATCAGTTTTTAATAGTCCAATCTCTTCACAAGTTATTGATCCATCAATTATTACTTGCCCATTGGTAGAAGATTCAATTGGACAAATATTTGCCTCTATATCTGGCGGAGATCCTAATTCTCCAGGATTTGATACAAATCCTGGACAACAATTAGCTTTTCTTCCATTTATTGAACTGGTAATTATTTTGTTATCTTTGCTTTTAATTATTATATTTGATCCATTATCTAAGATCTTTGATAATTTATTTGCTAAGGGATATATACTCTTATAGTCACATAAAATCGCTTCTGATAAAAGTAAATCGTAATTATATTCTGGTAAGCTTAAAAATCTTGCTCCATTAAGAGACGCGACTTTCCTTGCTTCTGTATGAGCCAATGATTTTTGACATAAACAGAAAATTAGAGAACTAATTGACATTAAATATCCGATTTCTTTATGAGGTTCTTGCCCATGTCTAGTAATATCTCTTACCTGTGTTGTAATTACATTATTACAATATAACTCACACCTTTCTTTGAAAATTTCTCCAATATTTTTTGTTTGATCATCGTAAAGTATTAAAACTTTATCCCCATTAGATATGTTTCCGCATTCGTTGATAATATGGTCAACTGCCCTTAAAAGATTTTTATCTTTTTTAATTATAGATTTCATTAAAATTTTCTAAAAAACATCTTCCCACGATAAAATGTGATCTTCATCTAAATCTCTAATGATTTTCATTCCTTCTACTTTGCTTGAATAAATTGGACTTATACCATTTCCTGGTCTTTTACAAATTAAATCTTCTTCTTTTAATGTATAGCCAGATTTAAGTTTTCTTTTTAAAACAAGGCTTCTCCTAGCATTTTTTCTTGCAATTGCTTCTTCAGGTAAGATTTCTTTTTTGATTTTATTTCCCATTAACTCATATGATTTTGATATTATTCTTTTAAATTTTTTTAAATCATTTACATCCATAGCATGGTAATGATCATTTCCTGTTAAATTCTTATTAAATGTAAAATGTTTTTCAATAACTCTAGCTCCTAAAATAAAAGAGGTAGTAAGACTTGTCATATTTTCATCAGGGAGGGTATGGTCAGAATAGCCAATAATGTGGTTTTGAAATTCATTCTTTAAACCAATAATCATAGCTAAATTGCCGTTCTTATCTGCAGTTGGATAATTTAAAATACAATGTAAAATTGCGATCTGATTGGAACCATTTTTTTTCAAGAAGTCTACTGAAGATTTGATTTCATCAATATTTGATGCCCCAGTAGATAATAAAATAGGTTTTCTTGTTAAAGCTACTTTTTTTAATAATGGGTAATTTGTTATGTCAGAAGAGGATATTTTAAAAAAAGGCATTATTTCATTTAAGTAATCAACGCAATCATTATCAAAGGGGGTAGAGAGAAAATCAATATTGATTTGTCTACAATGCTTTGCTAGAGATCTATAATCAGACTCATTAAAGTTGTCATATTTTTTAAATAGTTCATGTTGCGAAGTTGTTGACTCTTTACCTAAATCCCAATAACTAGGGGAATTTTTTGAAGCTATTTTATCTGCTTTATAAGTTTGAAATTTAACTCCATCTGCACCTCCTTCTTTAGCTAGATCAATAAGCTCAATAGCTTTTTTAAATGAACCTTCATGATTTACTCCCACTTCTGCAATGATATATGGCAAACTTTGGTTTGTTAGCTTTTTATCCCCAAGGGTAATTGATGGCGACAAATTCATTTTATTTTTGATATTTATTAGCTAATTTCTTGTCATATTTTAATTTATTGAAAGTATCTTTTGTCATATTTGTTTCATGTTGCCTATATCTATATAAAGGTATTGCTAATCTCTCAATTTTATATTTTGCTTCATATCTAATTCTTAGATCAACTTCTTCATTCATACGTAACTCTTCATCATATAATCCAATCTCTATTATTGTATTTTTCTTGAACATTATTCCACAACCAATATTATAATCTTTACAGTTAATTCTAGATATGAAATTACCTTTATTATCTACAAGATTATAATCACAAGCTACAGCATTTGATTCGGGATTTAGATCTAAATATGTACTTAGAAATTTAAGAAAATTAATGTTCACGAAATCATCTGCATCGACTCTAACTATATAATCTCCATTACAAAATTTTATAGCTTTATTTAAGGAATATGGAAGGCCTTTGTTAGTAGAGTTTTTTAGAATTTCTATATTATAGTCAAAAGGATTTGAAAAAAGATTCATCGCGTAATTAGTATTATCATTGCTCCCATCATCAACTAATATAATTTCGAATTCTGATTTCTCTATGGATTGATTGATTAAGGATCTCATACATCGGGCTATGTACTTCTCTTGGTTATAAGCGGGCGTGATTACAGAAATTTTTGGAATAATCATTTTAATATAAAACTAAGATATGGCTTCTAAATAGGCCTTCTTAACTTCTTTTGGATAATTTGAGGGCATTGTATAATTGATTGGTAAAGCTACAGATTTAGATAATAATTCTTTTGATTTTGGGAATTGATTTGATAATTCAATATCAAAATGATTTTTTAATTCTTTGATGTGGTCCCATAAACCAGCAAAGTGCCAAGATATTGCTTCGGGAAGAATTTTAGTGCTATACCCTCTTTTTAAAAAACATTTTCTAAAATTTTTTGCAATATTTTCATTTTCAACAAAGAAAATTAATGCATCAGCGGTTTCGTATGAGTCAATAGGAGATTCTCTTAATCGAATACCTTTACAATCTTTTAACTCATTTAAAATTAATTTTTTATTTTCTCTTTGTTTATTAATAATTAAATTTAATTTTTTTAATTGAGCAATTCCAATCGCACCAGTAAGTTCTGACATTCTAAAGTTAAAGCCACTAGCCGATCTGGAATCTTCCCATCTTGGTAGGGTTGGGTTATTTTCATGTCCATGATCATGCCATGCAGCTGCTTTTTTAAAATGTTCTTCTTTATTGAATAAAATCATTCCTCCTTCACCGCAAGTAATAGTCTTTGCAAAATCAAAACTAAAAGTCCCAATATCGCCAAAAGTTCCAAGAAATTTATTTTGAACTTTACCCCCGCAGCCCCATGCAGTATCCTCGATTAAAAAAAGATTATGTTTATCACAAATATCTTTAATTTCTCTAATTCTTGAAGGTGTTCCAAGCATGTGAACTGCGATAACGGCTTTTGTTTTTTTTGTAATTTTTTTTTCTAAGTCTTCTGGATCCATATTTAAAGTTTTATCAATTTCAGTACATACAGGTATTGCGTTAGATTCAACTATAGCTTCTACGGTTGCTACAAATGTAAAAGATTGAGTTATAACTTCGTCACCCTCTTTTATGCCTAGTGAAGATAAAGCAACTCTTAAAGCAGAAGTTCCAGAGGTTACTCCAAGAGCAAAATTAGAATTCATATGATTTTTAAAATTATTTTCAAAATCCCTAACCTTGAAACATCCTTTTCTTAGATTTTCAAAACCATGACGAAATAATACCTTCCCATTTGAAAAGATATCTTTAATTTCATCTAACTCTTCTTCACCAATTAACTCGTATCCTGGCATTTCTTTCTCTTTATAAAATAATAATACTATAACTTAAAAAATATTTCTAAATAAAGTTAATTCATTTCTTGAAGGTTTAATAAATGCTTTTCATAACAAGATTCATATCTTGCTTGAGATACCTTGTCAATTTTGGAATTAACAGAACTATATCTGAATACTAAAAATAATGAATCCTTTTTGGTTTTATTACCATTTGAATAATGAATTGAATTAATAAAATGATAACTAGCATCTCCTAGATTATATTCATATTCTGTATAAGATAATTCGAGTTTTTTTATTACTTCAATAGGAATATATGATGAAAAATTTTTTACCTTAGATGCTATGTGTTTTTGGACAGGAAAATTAATATGAGTATCTAGAAAAATTAATCCTCCATTAGCAACATTTAATTTATTTAAAGGAATAAGAAATTTTAATGATTTATGGGCTTCAGTGCAGTGATAAAAATTATCTTGATGATGAGGAATGCCATCACATCCTTTGTTTTGTATATGCAATTCTACTGTGTTCAATATTATTTCATTGGTATTCAATAAATTTTTTATTTTTAGAATAATTTTTTTTGAAATAATATTTTCTATTCCCTTTATCTGTAGATTAATATCACCAAAGTAATTTGTTTTTTCATCTCTTTGCTTAATGAATGCTTTACATGAATTTACAATTTCTTTTAATTGTGATAAGTCCAGAATATCCTTACATAAACCATGTGATTTCATATGCAGCTTTTTATTCATTTTAACATTTTAAAAATATTAATATTGCTAAATAGTTATTGGATTTAATGATTTATGAACGATGCCTTTTAAATCAAAAATAAGAGAATTTTTGGAAGTCAAAAGTTTCCAATCTTCCAAAGAATAGTTAATAAATTCTTTATGATCAGTTGTTAAAATTATATTCTCAAACTTTTCATTACCTTGATGACGATTATATATTTTAAATTCTTTCAACTTATCTATATCTTCAGAATTTATCCAAGGATCAATAACTATTATTTCCAATCCATATTCTTGTAGTAATTTTGCAAGAATAATATTTCCACTATTTCTAAGGTCAGAGCAATCAGCTTTAAAAGTAATTCCTAGAAGTAAGACCTTTGCCCCAAAAATAATTCTTTTCTTTTGGCACATTAGTTTTATGAATTTCTCAACCATCCATTTTGACATCCCATTATTTATTTGTCTTGCTGAAGAAATAATTTGAGGATTATATCCAACTTTTTCAGCTTTATTAATTAAATAATATGGATCAACCCCTATACAATGTCCACCTACTAAACCAGGTTTAAAATTTAAGAAATTCCACTTGCTACCAGCTACATCTAAAACTTCTAATGTATCTATTCCAATCTTGTTGAAAATCATAACTAGTTCATTCATTAAAGCTATATTTAAATCTCTTTGAATATTTTCAATAACCTTTGCTGCTTCAGCAACCATTATGGAACTCGCTTTTTTTGTGCCATTTTTTATAATGGATCCATAAAGATTATCAATCCATTGAGCGGCTTTTGTATTTGAACCACTCGTTACTTTTGTAATTTTTGTGAGTGTTCTTTCCTTGTCTCCTGGAACAATTCTTTCTGGACTGTATCCACAAAAGAAGTTTTTGTTTAATTTGATTTTTGCAACTTTTTCAAGTATTGGAATACAGAATTCTTCTGTTGCACCTGGATAAACTGTACTTTCATAAATAACTATTGGTTCAACATATCTAGAGATTTTATTTTTTTCTTTTATGGCATTTGCCACTATTTCAGTAGCCTTAGTAAGGTAACTGTAGTCAGGTTTTTTGGCATCGTCAACAGGGGTTGGGACTGTAATTATAAAAACTTCAGAATCATATAGTTCTTCTATATTATTTGTGAATTTTAATTTTTTATTATTATTAAATACGCTACTGTCATGCTCTTTATTTCTATCATAACCTCGTTTTAATTCATTTATCCTAGTTAAATTAATATCAAAACCAGTAATTTTTCTTTCAAGTTTATTATTTGTTCTTAAACATTTGGATACTTTAGAAAA
>QCLX01000005.1 GCA_003214215.1 Prochlorococcus sp. AG-418-G18
AAACTGTTCAAGAATACTTAAGAAGTAATATATGCCTTCTAGAAAAAATGATTGAAAGCAATTATGAAGACTCAAAATCAATTTCTAGAAGAATAAATGATATGAAAAATTGGCTACAAAAACCATCATTAATCCAACCAGATAGAAATGCTCAGTATGAAGAAATCGTTGAAATTGATTTAGCAAAAGTAACACAACCTATAGTTGCATGCCCTAATGATCCTGATAATGTAAAAGAAATGACTGATGTTGCAAATACAAATATTGACGAGGTTTTTATAGGTTCTTGCATGACAAATATTGGCCATTACAGAGCAGCTGCGAAAGTTCTTGAAGGTGTACAAAATTTAAAAGCTAAATTATGGATTTGTCCACCAACAAAAATGGATGAAGAAACTTTAAAAGCTGAAGGTTACTACAAAATATTTGAAGATTGTGGAGCAAGATTAGAATTACCAGGATGTTCTTTATGTATGGGAAATCAAGCCAGAGTAGATGAAGGATCTGTAGTTTTCTCTACTAGTACAAGGAATTTTGACAATAGACTGGGTAAAAACGCGCAAGTATTTTTAGGGAGTGCTGAATTAGCAGCAGTTTGTGCACTTCTTGGAAAAATACCTGAAGTCGAAGAATATCAGGATATTACTAAAAATAAAATTAATCCGTATTCCGATGAACTTTATCGTTATCTTCAATTTGATGAAATACGCAATTTCAGCTTGTCAAAGTAATCATGAATTATGCCAAACTTCATAAAAGAAAATATTCAAAAAACAAGTAATAAGTCTTCTCATAGCATCAAAAAATTATTAAGACAAAGATCTCTCATAGTTGCAATTTCGCTCTTATTAACAGGTTTAGGAGCTTCAATTACAAGCATATTTTTTAAAACTGGAATCTATTTTATTAATAATTGGAGATTAGCACTTTTAGGCCAATTGCCATCTATTGCAGTATTACCAATTTTTGGAGCTTTAGGAGGAGCTATTGCAGGATATTTAATCAAAAATATTGCCCCTGCAGCAAAAGGTTCAGGTGTGAGTCAAATCATTGGTTTCTTAAGGCATAAAAAAGTGCCAATGAATTTAAAAGTAGGCTTAGTAAAGCTAATATCAGGAATTATCGCTATTGGTAGTGGATTCCCCTTGGGTCCAGAGGGTCCATCGGTTCAAATGGGAGGATCAGTTGCTTGGCAAATGGCCAAATGGCTCAAAGCCCCTACAGCTTTCAGAAGAGTAATAGTAGCAGCAGGTGGTGGTGCCGGAATAGCAGCAGTATTTAGCGCTCCATTAGGAGGGTTTGTTTATGCAATAGAAGAGTTATTAAACTCTGCTAGACCAGTAATATTGCTATTAGTAGTAATTACAACTTTCATTGCAGATTCATCTGCTGATATTATTCAAGCCTTGGGTTTAGATCCTAAAGCAGGAGGCTTTGATTTTAACCTCGGATTTTTGATTCAAAAAGAATATGACCCATCGGTTTTTTTCTTACCTATAGATTTTATTTACCTAGTTTTACTAGGAATAATTATAGGGATCTTTGCAGAATTATACAGCAGATATGTTTTGTTAATGCAAGATCTTGGGAAAAAGTGGTATAAGAATAAATTTGTTTTAAAAATGAGTATCTGTGGACTTATTTTAGGAAGTATCTATTCATTTTTACCCAGTACTTTTCATAATCTAGATGAATTGCAGAAAATAATAGCTGAACAAAATACAAGTATTGGAATTGCCTTTTTAGCAGTTTTAGTATTATTTATCACGACTGGTTTAGCAGCAGCATCTGGAGCTCCTGGAGGATTATTCTATCCAATGCTTACTTTAGGAGGTTCAATAGGACTAATAATGGGGAGCTGGGTAGAAATTGCAACAGGGCATGCACCAAGTACATACATTTTTGCAGGAATGGGAGCTTTCGTAGCTGGGTGTTCGCGAACGCCAATAACGGCTATGTTTTTGGCTTTTGCATTAACAAAAAATTTATTAATAATGAAACCTGTCTTAATAAGCTGCATTGCAAGCTTCTTGATAGCAAGAGCATTTAATGAAGAATCAATTTATGAAAGACAAATACAAATAGAATTAGAAGACTAAGAAATTATTTCAATCAAAAACAGCAGTTTTGCTGTTATAAACAAATACTTGATGATTTAGGTGTAATCGAACCGCTCTTGCTAGAGCTACCCTTTCAATATCTCTCCCTTTTCTAATCAAATCATCTACTTCATCCCTATGACTGACATTAACTGTGCATTGCTCTATTATCGGGCCTTCATCAAGATCTTCAGTAACATAGTGAGCTGTAGCACCAATTAATTTAACACCTCTCTTCCATGCTCGATGATATGGTTGCCCGCCCTTAAATGCAGGTAAGAAAGAATGATGAATATTGATTATTGAAGAAAACTTTTTTAAAAAAGAGTCACTCAAAATTTGCATATATTTGGCTAATACAACAAGATCAATCTCATAGTCTTTAAGTAAACTTAAAAATTGCTCTTCAACAATAGATTTATCAATGTTAAAGGTGTCAATATGGACAAACTTTGCATTAAAGTCATTTGCAATATTTTCAAGATCAGAATGATTTGAAATTATTAACGGCACTTTCATTTTGAGTTCACCATTTCTTACTCGCCAAAGTAGATCAATCAAACAATGATTTTGTTTACTAACGAAAATAGCGACATTTGGAATTTCATCAGAATAATTTACGTTAAATTTTCCATTTACTTCATCCGCAATTTTTTCAAATTCTTTATAAATTTGATCTCTATTAAAAGATGCATTTTTACTATTCCATTCAATGCGACTAAGAAACAAACCTGCATCTTGGTCTGTATGATGATCAGAATGTTTTATGTTACCACCGTAATTTGAAATCCAACTTGAAAGTAAACTTACAAGGCCAGGACGATCGGGACAAACAATTTTGAATATAATTGAAGGATGTTCCAAAAAATCTTTAACTATTTAGTCAAATAAGCAAGTATTTCTAATATATCAATGAAAAGCTTAAAAGAAAATTTTCAAAAAGTACACGTACTTGTCATTGGATCAGGAATTATAGGCAAATTTAACGCCTTAGAATTATCAGAATTGGGTTTTCAGATAACCATTATAGATCCAACTCAAGATAAAAATAGTAGCAACGCAGCTTTAGGCTTACTAATGGGAAATATATATCAAAAAAGGAAAGGTAGAAGTTGGACTCTAAGAAAACAAAGCTTAGAATTATGGCCAATATGGTTAAAACACCTGCAAGCATTTAATAATGAATTAAATATTGAAAAGCCATTAATTCAACTAACTACAAATGAAGAAACGTTTAAAAAATTAAAGAAATTTATTAATGAAAATAACGATCAAAACTTAAAAAGTTTAGAGGGAGACTCAATTATTATTGAAAATATAAATAAAGCTTTTCAAACAAGAAATATAAAAGGGATTATATCTAAGAAAGATGGAAGAATAAATGCTGGAACTTTGCTGAAGACAATAGATACCTGTCTAAAAAATAAAAAAGTAAATTTTTTAAAAGACAAAGTAATAAAGATTAGAAAATTAAACACTCATTGGATTGCTACATCTAAAACAAAAAAAGAAATCAAGTCTGACGTAATTATTTTATGTAATTCTCTTAATACGATTGATTTAATAGATAACCTATCTCACAACATCAAATTAAAACCTGTATTAGGACAAGCAATAGAAATTAGTGTCAATGATGCAGAAGTTGATTTATTAGCACTACCAAAACACTTCAATATTAATGGCAAAAATATAATTCCCGTGTCAAAAAATAAACTTATTATTGGTTCAACTGATGAATACAGTACTAAACCAGAGGAAAATATATTCGAAAAACTTACAAATATTATTGATAAAAAACCAAATTGGCTTGTCAAAGCTCATGTTCTAAAGCGATGGTCTGGAATAAGATCAAGACCTGATGGTGAGCCATCTCCGATAATGAAAAATTTGGGAGATGGACTAATTATATGTACAGGTTTTTATAAAAATGGGATTTTACTTGCGCCAGCTTGTTCTAAATGGGTTGCTAATGAAATTAAAAATTACTTTTCCTAATCTTTTGATTCAGTGAAGTCTGCATCAATTACATCATCTCCGCCTTTATCATTTGATTTAGCCTGATCAGGGCCACTCGCTGAATCTGGCGCTGGAGGCTGATTACCTGGTTGTTGATAAACAGATGAACCAACTGCATAGAGTTCTTGTTGAAGCTCTTCGAGGAGTTTTTTCATTGATTCATAATCATCTTTTGAGGTTGCCTCTTTTAATGCATTGCTTTTTTCTTCAACCTTGGACTTTGTGGCTTCATCAATTTTATCGCCCAATTCACCAAGTTGCTTTTCTGTCTGATAGACGAGTGTTTCAGCTTGGTTCTTTAGATCAATTTTTTCTCTTTTTTCCTTATCTGCTGATGCATTTGATTCTGCATCTTTCACCATTTTTTCAACCTCATTATCAGATAAAGTAGAAGCACCAGTGATAGAAATACTTTGCTCTTTACCACTTCCTTTATCTTTTGCTGTAACGCTAAGTATACCGTTTGCATCAATATCAAATGTCACCTCAATTTGGGGAACACCTCGTGGTGCTGATGGAATACCATCCAATCTAAAAGTTCCCAAGCTTTTGTTGTCAGAAGCCATTTCTCTTTCACCCTGTAGAACATGAATTTCTACATTTGTTTGGCCGTCCACAGCAGTTGAATATGTTTCAGATTTCTTCGTAGGAACCGTGGTATTTCGATTTATCATTTTTGTCATTACTCCACCTAGAGTCTCTACACCTAAAGAAAGAGGAGTAACATCAAGCAACAATATATCTTTAACCTCTCCAGCTAAAACTCCTCCCTGAATTGCAGCACCAACAGCTACCACTTCATCAGGGTTTACAGTTTGATTTGGTTCTTTACCTATTATTTTTTTAACTAAATCTAAAACAGCAGGGATTCTAGATGAGCCTCCCACCATTACAACCTCATCAATTTCACTTGTAGAAATTTTTGCATCACTTATAGCTCTCTCAACTGGAGTCTTGCATCTATCAATCAAAGAAGCTGCTAATTCCTCAAAGTTTGCTCTAGTTAAGTTCAAATCCAAATGTTTTGGCCCTTCAGGCGTCGCTGTAATGAAAGGTAAATTTATTTCACTTTGCGTAGCATTTGAAAGTTCGATTTTTGCTTTTTCTGCTGCTTCAGTCAATCTTTGCAAAGCTTGCTTATCTTGTCTAAGGTCAATTCCCTCGTTTGATTTAAAAGTATTAGCTAGATGATCTACGATGCATCTATCAAAATCGTCACCACCTAAATGTGTATCTCCAGATGTAGATAGAACTTCAGTAACTCCATCGCCAGCTTCAATAACTGAGACATCAAACGTCCCTCCACCTAAATCAAAGACAAGAATTTTTTCATTTTCTTTATCCAAACCATATGCTAAAGCTGCAGCAGTCGGCTCATTGACTATTCTTAGAACTTCTAAACCAGCAATCTTCCCTGCGTCTTTAGTAGCCTGTCTTTGTGAGTCGTTAAAATAAGCTGGAACAGTAATTACAGCCTGTGTAACTTTTTCACCAAGGTATTTGCCAGCATCATCTGCTAACTTTCTTAAAACTTGAGAACTTACTTCTTCAGGAGAAAACTGCTTATCCAAAATAGGACACTTTAATTTGACACTAGAGCCAGATTTTTCAACAGAATAACTAACCTCTTTAGATTCTTCATTAACTTCTTCGACTCTTCTACCAACAAAACGCTTTGCAGAATAAAAAGTATTTTCAGGATTCATAACAGCTTGTCTTTTTGCTATTTGTCCAACAAGCTGATCTTGATTTTTTGTATATGCAACAACTGATGGAGTAGTTCTGAAACCCTCAGCATTTGCTATTACAGTGGGTTTACCACCTTCCATAACAGCGACACAACTATTAGTTGTTCCTAAATCGATTCCTACAACCTTACCCATGGGTAAATTCTTTTATTTAATATTCTCCATAATCGGTCATTGGCGTCATTATTGTTACTCAATGACGGGGTGTGGTTCCCGAACAGGTCGTTATTTTTAAAAAAAAATTTCTAAAAATGATTTCAAGTAAAACATCTTTTATTGCATTAATCGGTAATCCAGTAAGCCATTCCATGTCACCGATTATGCAAAATGCTGCTCTTCAATATTTAGGCCTAGATTTAATTTATATTGCCATACCTTGCAAAGATGAAGATCTAGAATTAGTTCTGAATTCTTTAAAAAAAATAAATTGTAAAGGTTTAAATATTACGATTCCCCATAAAGAAAAAGTATTTAACCTCTGTAGTGAAATATCCCCTATTGCAAGCAAACTGAAAGCAATTAATACTCTAAAATTAAATTCTGAAAAAGAATGGAGCGCAACTAATACAGATGTAGAAGGATTTATTTATCCGTTAAAAACATTAAGCTTAACAAAAAAGAAATCAATTGTTCTCGGCTCCGGGGGTGCAGCACGATCTGTTATTCAAGGATTAATAAACTTAAATCTTTCTAAGATTACTGTAATATCACGGAACAAATCATCTCTAGATGAGTTAATACAAAATTTTGAAGATCAAATTGAAATTCAGGCTTTGTTAAATAATGAAAATGAAGTTCAAAATTTAATTGAAGAAGCAGATTTAGTTGTAAATACAACACCAGTCGGAATGAAAACAACCAAACATGAAATGAATGTTTTGCCCTATGGGAAAAGTTTTTGGAGATCTCTTAACTCAAAAACAATTGTTTATGATTTAATCTACAATCCTGCTCCAACTCATCTATTAAAATTTAGCGCAAACAAAGGCTGCATGACTATCGATGGTTCGCAAATGCTTGTTGCTCAGGGATTGAAATCATTATCATTTTGGACAAATGGCTTAGAAGTGCCTTTTCATATTATGAATGATGCACTCAAAAATTATCTTTAAAAAAAATAATGCTAATTTTCAAGGAACTGCACATCATGATGTATCGTTAAAGATGAACAGACGCTCATCAAATCAATTAATGAGCCAAAGACCTTGTCTGAAACTATGAATGATCAACAATCTTATTACGAAACCATGTACATCCTCCGCCCAGACATTGCGGAAGATGAAGTAACAAATCACATTGACAAATACAATAAGTTGTTAGAAGAATTTGGCGGTATCATCCTCGATAGTCAAATGAGAGGTAAGAGAAGATTAGCTTATCAAATAGCAAAAAATAGAGAAGGAATTTACGTCCAGCTAAGTCATCAAGGGGATGGGCAACATATTTTCAAAATTGAAAAAGCAATGAGACTAAGTGAAGATGTTATTAGATATATGACTGTTAAACAAGAAGGACCTTTACCAACCCCAAGACCTTCAAGTAAAAATTCAACTCAAACAGAGAATAAAGATAATACTGACACTAAAGATGAATCTAAGAAAAAAGAGCTAGTAGGTAGCCCTGAAACTTTAACTTCAGATAAAGAGAATATTGAAATTATAGAGAACAAAGAATCTTAGATGTTCTAATCACTTATTTTTGAATTTAACTCAGCCCATATTTTATTAGACATACCCCACATATAAATAAAACCCTCTGCTAAAGAATGATTAAAAACATCATCTTTGCTATAAGTTGCCAAATCTTCCCTGTAAAGTGAATTATTTTCCGACATTCTCCCAATTACTATTGCGTTCCCCTTATGAAGTCTAATCTTCACTCTTCCATTAACTGAAGTTTGAGTCGATGAAATAAATGCATCTAAACTATCTTTAAGAGGTCCAAACCAAAAACCTTGGTAGACTAATTGACCCCATTTTTTTTCTACTATTCCTTTAAAATCGACAACCTCAGGGCTTAATGTAATGCTCTCTAATTCTTTGTGAGCTTTGATTAAAAGTAATAGGCCAGGTGTTTCGTAAATCTCTCTGCTTTTAATTCCTACTACTCGATCTTCAATCATATCTATTCTTCCAAAACCATGGGCACCTGAAAGATCATTTGCTTTTTGAATAATCTCTACTGGAGTTAAGAATTCATCATTAATTCCAACTGGGAAACCATTTTTAAAAACAATTTCTATATCTTGAGGATAATCAGGTGAATTAACAATTGATGATGTCATCGAAAATATTTCTTCAGGTGCTTCTTGCATTGGGTCTTCTAAAATTCCCGCTTCAATACTCCTACCAAGTAAGTTAACATCTATTGAGAATGGTGATTTTTTTGATACTGGTGCTGGAATACCAAATTTTTCTCCATACACTATTGCCTCTTCCCTACTCATATTCCACTCCCGTGCAGGAGTAATTATTTTCAAATCAGGGCCTAAAGCATTAATTGCTAAATCAAATCTAACTTGATCATTCCCTTTTCCAGTGCATCCATGAGCTACTGCATCAGCACTGATCTCTCGAGCAATATTTACGAGATTTTCTGCTATTAAAGGCCTTGCAAGCGCTGTAGATAAAGGATATTTATCTAAATATAATGCGTTGGCTCGAATAGCTGGAAAAGCATATTTCTCAACAAAACTATTAACTAAATTTCCAACAATTGATTGAGATGCACCAGAATTTAAAGCTTTCTGCCTAATAAGTTCTAAATCCTCACCTTGTCCAAGATCTGCCACAAAAGTAACAACTTCTGAAATTCCATATTCATTCTTTAAATATGGAATACAAACGCTCGTGTCTACACCGCCAGAATACGCTAGTACAACTTTTTTTATCTGCTGCATCTAAATTTGCTCCATAAATTTAAATTTTTGACGTAATTAAGAATTTGAAAATTTATTAAAAACTAATATTATTGTAACTAAAAGAGCTGGTCCAAAAACTAGTAACAAGAGCAGAAAGTTATTAATTATTAAAACATTTGAATTTAAGCATCCAATAAGTTTAAATAATCCAGACAGCAACAATGAAATTAGCCAAATAAAAAAGTATTTTAGATTTGCTTTATCAAACAAAGTTTTTCGTGGGCATCATTATGTATTATCTTATATATAGAACATAACCTTTAATGGACTCAAATAAACTAAAACTTAGATTAGACGATATTTCTGAAGTCAACCCTGCTTTAACTTGCTACCACAGAGATGATCCAGCTCCTGTTTTGCCGTTAAGAGATGAACCTGATCTACTATCTTGGCTTGAGACTACAGGAAGACTTGTTGCAGAAAATGAAGGAGATTCACAAGAAATTAGTACTATAGAAGAAGAAGAACTTTCAGCACTCATGGGAGAAAAAGAAGATTATAAGACTGAAGAAGACTCTTCAGAAGATGATTGGGAAGATTAAAAAGTTTAACTTTAAATCGTTATTAATATTAAATACTTTTGCTTTAATAGTAACCTCCTATTTTTTAATAATTTTATTCTTATAGGAGTTTTTACATCATTTTTTTTTATTTCTTTATTCACAACAAAGAATGGTTTAAAAATAATCAGAAAATTAAATTTACTTCAAAATATTAGAACTGAAGGTCCTGCTAATCACTATAAAAAAAGGGATACCCCAACAATGGGTGGGATTTTTATGATGGTCCCTTTTTTAATTTTTCTTTTGATAATAACAATAAATTTAGGTTCTTTAAAATTATTTCTACTATTAATGACTATTTCTGGTTTCTTTATTACAGGGTTTTTAGATGATTATTTAAGTATTAAAAACAAAAAAAATACAGGGTTAAAAACTAAAGAAAAATTTATTCTACAAAGTATCATATCAATAATTTTTATATCATTAGCCTATGAAAAAAATTTATTAAATCCGCTAATATCAGTCTCTGACTCTTGGGGAATAGATATGAATATTTTCATATTGCCAATTTCTTTTTTAGTACTTGTTGGCATCAGTAATTCAGTAAATTTAACCGATGGACTAGATGGTTTAGCAGCTGGATGCAGCGGGATTGTTTTTTATGGATTAGGAACAGAAATATTAATGAAAGAACAGCAAGAACTTTTTGTTTTTAGTATCCTTTGTTATTCAATGTCTGGGATATGCTTAGGATTTCTCAAATACAATAGTTATCCTGCAAAAATATTTATGGGTGACACAGGATCTCTAAGTATTGGAGCACTTCTGGGTTCTATAGCGTTATTAACTGATAGTGTCTTTACCTTATCTATTTTCTCAGGAATATTTATTATTGAATCATTATCAGTGATGATTCAAGTAGGTTTTTTTAAAATTACAAAAAAATTATTTCATAATGGAAAACGAATATTTTTAATGGCACCACTACACCACCATTTTGAACTTCAAGGATTAAAGGAACAAAAAATAGTTGAAAATTTTTGGAAAATCAACATTTTACTTATAATTTTAGGTATAGTTTTAAAAATCAATCTTTAAAAAATTTGTTATGAGTTTTTTTACATGGAAAGATAATGGATTAACAAGTGACTGCTCAAGTCTTGATGCAATGGCATCAAGATTCGAAGAAACTGCTAACTTAATGAAAAAACTATCTAAGAAAGGTTTCAAACTTAAGAAAACTCATAACAATCAGCTAATTCTTCACCCTGATCCTAAAGTGTTTGATCAATGGGGTTTTATTAGTGAAGAGCTTCCTTTTAAACAACTCTGTTTAATTTCAGATGAAGAATGACTATTTGACCTTAAAAACTCTTCTGTAAGTATTGACAAATAATTTCTTACATGAGTGTTCCAACTAAAGTGCCTGTTAACACCCTCAATTCCATTTCTGCTCCATAATTTCCACTGATTATTATCAGAAATTCCTTTTTCAAGAGTAGCTTTTAACTCATTAATATCAGTAACGTCTACTAGAAGCCCATTTTCACATTTTGAGCGAATTTCTTTTGGCCCTCCATCATTTGTTGATATTATTGGTAACCCACATGAAGAAGCTTCAAGAAGGGTTAAACCAAAAGGCTCCGTTAGAGCTGGATTTACAAACACACCCCCTCTGCTAGCAGCCCACCTATATAAGGCAGGAATCTGACTTGGAAGATGCTTTTTTGGATATGCTACTTTTCCATACAAATTATATTTATCAATCGTTTCAAAAATATTATAAAAAACATCTTTTTGTTGAGGATCAAGTTTTGAAGTACTATCTCGACAACCCAAAATCAAAATTAAATTAGTTCTTCTTTTTAATTTTTCAGATCTTCCATATGCCTCAATCAAAGCAGGAATATTCTTTCTTCGTACAGCCCTAGAAATATTTAATAATGGAGGTTTAGTAGAGTCCTTGAGAAAAGGTTGCATCATATTATCAATCTCAGATGTCTCTGTTGTCGAGTGAATATGGTGAAACTTATTATGATCAACGCCAGGAGGAATAACTCTAGCTTTGTGAGGCGAAAAAGAAGAATAGTGGGAATATTGATAAACTGACTCTTGTTGAGTGCTTGTAACAACAATATCTGCAGACTTTAGTGCTTTTTCTTCTGCCTCAATTCTTTTACTTATTGAATAAAGCTTTTCTATCTGATTAGTTTTTAAACCAGTATCAAGCAATTTTCTTTTTTTCTCTCGTCCTAAAGAATGACCAGTAAAAATAAGTGGAACATTTAATGATTTACTTAGTTGAACTCCTACATATCCAGCATCTGCATAATGTGCATGAATAAAATTAGGCTTTTTATTTTTTTGATAATAAGAAATAAGTCTTTCAGTTAAATAATCTAAATAAGGCCAAAGCAATTCCTTTCTTAAATATTTATTAGGGCCAAATTTGAATCTTAAAATTCTAACTCCAGGTTCTACAAATTCTTCTTCTTGAGAATATTCATCATCTACTTTTTTGTCATTAATTAAACGAGTAACTAAATCAACTTGATCAACTTCTGAAGTATTAGCCAAACTTTTAACTAACTCTAAAACATATTGTGTTTGTCCTCCTGTATCTGCATCCCTGCCTAATTCAAGATTTTTAGCACGTATAAGACCATGTAAATGTAAATGTAAAAAATTAAACCTCATTCAGCAAATCCTCCGATCAACGGCCTTTAATACAAATAAGCTGAATTTCCAAAGGAAACATTAAGAAAGCATTATGATTTTAATTTTTTTCCATACCAAACTTCTTGCAACAGCAGTTATAGACTGAAATAATCTCCTTCAAAAGAGGACTTTCGTTTTACTCAGATAATTAAAAATACAAAGAAATACAACAGGTTTTTTTATTTTAAAACCTTTTTTAGATATTTTGCTGTGTGGCTAGTAGGATGTTCCGCTACATCTTCAGGGATACCTTCAACCATAATTTCGCCGCCTTTATCACCTCCATCAGGTCCTAAATCAATAATCCAATCCGAACATCTAATTACATCTAAATTATGCTCGATAACAATTACAGAATTACCTTTATCAACTAACCGTTGTATAACGTCCATTAATTTATGAACATCATAAAAACTTAAACCTGTAGTTGGTTCATCAATCAAATATAGAGTTTTTCCAGTAGCCCTTTTAGATAACTCCGTAGCTAACTTAACTCTTTGAGCCTCTCCTCCAGACAATGTAGGAGCAGGTTGGCCTAATTTGACATATCCTAATCCGACATCTACTAATGTAGATAACCTATCAGCAGCTTGAGGTATTGCAGAAAAAGTTTCTGCAGCTTGTTCAACAGTCATCTCTAAGACGTCAGATATATTAAAACCTTTATATTTAACCTGAAGAGTTTCCCGATTAAAACGAGCTCCTTTACATACTTCACATTGAACATACACATCAGGCAAAAAATTCATTTCGATGACATTAACTCCTTGACCTTTACATGCTTCGCATCTTCCTCCTTTAACATTAAAACTAAACTGACCAGCTTGGTAACCCCTTGCTTTGGCTTCCACTGTGGCGGTAAATATCTGTCTTATAGGATCAAAGGCACCTGTATAGGTTGCAGGGTTTGATCTTGGTGTTCTCCCTATTGGAGATTGATCAATAACAATAACTTTATCAATTGCCTTAATACCCTTTAACTCTTTTACCCCCTGAGGGAAAGGGACTTTTAATCCCAGAGAATGACACAAGGCAGGATGAAGTAATTCATTTATCAAAGTACTTTTTCCACTACCACTAACACCAGTTACTGAAACTAGTCTTCCTAATGGAAATTCTACAGATATATTCTTTAAATTATTTTTTGAGCAACTATTTAAAATTAAACTTTTTTTAACAGAGGATCTACGTTCTTTTGGAGTTGGAATCGACTTCTTACCACTAAGATAAGCTCCTGTTAATGACCTCTCTGATTTCAAAACATCTTGATATGTTCCCTTAGCAATAATTTCCCCACCATAAACACCTGCACCTGGACCAATATCTACTAGATAATCTGCAGATTTCATAGTATCTTCATCATGTTCAACAACAACTAAAGTATTACCAAGATCTCTTAAGCTTTTTAATGTTTCTAATAATCTGTCATTATCTCTTTGATGTAAACCAATACTTGGTTCATCTAACACATATAGAACACCAGTAAGGCCTGCACCTATTTGCGTAGCTAATCTAATGCGCTGAGCTTCTCCGCCAGACAAAGTCATGGCTGGTCTATCTAAAGTTAAATAATCTAAACCAACGTTAATTAAAAACTTCAAACGTAAACGAATCTCTTTTAAAACTAATTCACCTATCTGCTTTTGTTTTTCTGATAAAGATATATTTTCTTTCTTCGTCTTACCTAATCCCATAATGCGTTCTATATGAGTTAAGGTTTCGGAAACGCTTATAGAAGTTAAGTCAGTAATATTATATGGCCCAAGTTTAACTGCCAAAGCCTCAGGTCTTAATCTTTTACCAGAACATGTTTTACAAGGAACTAATTCTAGGTACTTTTCTAATTTTTGTTTTACTGATTCTCCATTGGCTTCATTCAATTGCCTTTCCAATATTGGAAGAATTCCCTCAAAAGGTCTTTCAAAACCACTAGAACTTTTAAAACGACTGTCAGCTTGAATTAATATTGGTTTATCTGATCCCAAAAGTAGAACTTTTTTTTGCAAATCACTTAAATCTTTCCAAGGAGTTTTTAATTCAAAACCATAAGCTTGCCCTACAGAATAAAGTAAAGAGAAGTAATAAGTATTATCTTTTTCACTCCAAGGCGCTATTGCAGCATAAACGGGTAATGTTTGATCTGGTATAACTCTATCAGCAGTAAATTTCTTTAAATAACCAATCCCATGGCAGTCTGGACACGCCCCATAGGGGCTATTAAAGGAAAATAGTCTTGGAGAAAGTTCCTCAACAATAGAACCATGAACAGGACATGCATAATTTTCTGAGTAAAGTTTTTCTCTATCTAAATTAGGAGGTAAATTTTCTCCTTTTTTTGGAACAACTTCTACTATTGCTAAACCATCGCCTCTTTTAAGGCAAGTTTGTAGAGAATCATTTAATCTTTCTTGTATACCTTCTCTGGCAATTAGTCTGTCAACTACTACCTCAATATTATGGATTTGATTTTTATCTAATTCAATACTATCAGCAAGTTCTCTTACCTCGCCGTTGATTCTTACCCTAGCGAAGCCCTCAGCAGCTAGTCCACTTATTAATTTTATATGAGTTCCTTTTTTCCCTCTTACTACAGGAGCCAACAATTGATACCTTGTTCCTTCTGGCAATAAAAGAATTTGATCAACCATTTCATCAATTGTTTGTGGCGCGATTGGAATTCCACAATGATGACAATGCGGTTCACCAGCACGACCAAACAACAATCTTAAGTAATCTTGTATCTCTGTTACTGTTCCAACTGTTGATCGAGGATTATGACTTGTTGATTTTTGGTCAATTGAAATAGCAGGTGATAAACCCTCAATATTGTCAACATCTGGTTTATCTACTTGCCCTAAAAATTGTCTTGCGTATGCTGAAAGACTTTCGACATATCTTCTTTGACCTTCAGCAAAAATAGTATCAAAAGCTAAAGAACTTTTACCGCTTCCACTGACTCCTGTAAAAACAATAAATTTATTCCTAGGTAGAGAAAGGTCAATATTTTTTAAATTATGCTGCCGAGCTCCCCTAATAATAATTGAATTATCTTCTTCAAAATTATTATCATTTTTTATAACCATGTTTAAATCTATTTATGATTTAAAAAGACTATTATAGTAGAATTTTTTTTATTTTATGCAGCAGCTTGATCAAGAAGTCTAGAAGCATAATCATTTACTTCAGAATAACCTCCACCAATAAGTTCTATTAATTCCTGTTTCCTTTGTTTTTTTGTAGTTAGTTTTAATATTGAAGTATAAGTTATTCCATCAATAACATTTTTATTGACTTTAAAATGAGCTAATCCTCCAGCAGCCAAAAAAGGCTGATGTGTAATACATAAGACCTGTTGATCTTTAGAAATTTTTTTTATTAGCTCAACCAAAGAAAGTAAAGATTTACCACTTAGACCAGTATCAATTTCATCTAAAAAGAAAGTATTTGGTTTTTTAGAAATACTAGATTTAATAGCTAATAAGAATCTTGACATTTCTCCACCTGAAATAACATTTGATAATGGAGCAAGCTTCTGATCAGGATTTGCTGAAAACAAAAAATTTATATTGTCAATTCCATCGCCAGAAGGCTTACATTCTGAAAATTGAATTGCAAAATTTGCATTTTCTAATCCTAAATCTCTTAGAATGGACATTACTGAATCTTGTAACTGTTTAGCAATTTTTTTTCTTTCAGTAGATTGAAAAAGAAATAAGGAATTTAACTTGCTTTGTAAGTTTTTAATTTGATTTTCCATATTGCTAATTTCATGATCAATATCATTTTTTAGAAAATATGTCCTTAATTGATCTCGCTTTTCAATTAATCGAGGTAGATCCAATGAAAAAGTTCTCTCCAAGTTTTTTAAAAAAAATAATCTTTTTTGTATTTCTGAAAGATTAGATTCATTATTATCTGTTTCTTGCAAATATGAATTTAAAGCGAAAATTAAATCATCAACATATGTTTGAATATCTAATAAATTTTCTCTAAACTTTTGAATTTTTAAATCAAAATCTGCTGTTCTGTTTAAATTTTTTATTGATTGATTTATCAAAGACGCTACTGATGGTTCGTCATGGCTGTAATTATTTAAGTTATCTAAAGATGATTGAATTGAATTAGTGATTTCGAGATTATTTACAAGTTTATTTTCTAGCAACTCTAATTCTAAGATTTCCTGACTTGACTCTAAATTAGCTTCTTCTAAAGTTTTCAATATTTGTTTAGTTATTAAGTTATTTTCTTCTTGCTTCTTAGAGGATTCTATTTTTTCATTCATTAATCCCCTTAAAAATTGACTTTCCTCCCATATATTTTTAATCTTTGCACTTGTATCTCTTAATTCTTGTGAACATAAATCATCAATAATTAATCTTCTATTATCTTGAGAATTAAATATAAAAGTATCTGATTGACCTGCGAAATCTAGTAATAATTGTCCAAATTCTTCTAATAATTTTTTATTAATTGGTAAATTGTTGAGACTATATTTAGATAAAACTTTATTATTTTTTCTGTAAGATATTCTTTTGATATTAAGAAGTGAATTACTTTTCAAACCATTACTAACTAACCAGTTATCAATTTGAAGAGAAGAAGAAAATTTTGCCTCGATAGTACAATGATCTTTTCCTGGACGTATTAAGTGTTTTAAAGGTATATTAGTTCCACCAAATAAAACATTTAAAGAATCTAAAATTAGTGATTTTCCTGAACCAGAATCCCCAGTAATAATGTTCAACCCTTTTTCGAAATTAATTTCTATAATCTCTATTAAGGCAATATTTTCTATCTTTAATTGTATTAGCATGATAAATCTTCCATATAAAAAAAATAACTTCTTTTTAAAAAAAATAAAGGCTTTAAATATATAAAGTTATGAATGAAGATTTTACTGACTTTATTGAGGTATCTGGACTGTTGGAATATGATCCAGAAACAATATCTAAAATTTATAAAAAGAACCCAAAAAGACTTTTAAGAAGACTTTGGCAAACACTAATTCCTATTTTTACATATTTATTTTCTGTTGGTTGGGATAAATTAACTGGTAGATTAAAAAACGAAGAGAAAGCTAGATGTAGAGCAAAAGAATTAACAAATTTATTAGTAGAACTTGGTCCAGCATTTGTTAAAGCAGGTCAAGCTTTATCCACAAGACCGGATATCATTCCAGGTGTTCTTCTTGAAGAATTATCAGAATTACAAGATCAACTTCCAGGATTTGATGGAAATAAAGCTATGGAGTTAATAGAAGAAGATTTAGGATCCAAATTAGATGAAATTTTTTCAGAAATTGATAAAGAGCCAATTTCTGCAGCTTCTTTGGGACAAGTACACAAAGCCAAACTAAAGAATGAGGAAGTTGTTGCAGTTAAAGTGCAACGACCAGGATTAAGAGAACAAATAACTTTGGATCTTTATATAGTTAGAAATATTGCTTATTGGCTAAAAAATAATATTGGACTTATAAGAAGCGATCTAGTGGCATTAATTGATGAATTAGGCAAAAGAGTTTTTGAAGAGATGGATTATTTAAACGAAGCTAAAAATGCAGAAAAATTTAGAAGCATGCACAAACATAATCAAATGATTGCTGTACCAAAAATATATAAAGAAATAACATCAAGAAGAGTTTTAACGATGGAATGGATCGATGGAACAAAATTAACCAACCTAGAGGATGTAAAAAAATTAGGAATTGACCCTGATAAGATGATTGATATAGGAGTGCAGTGCAGTTTAGAACAACTTTTAGAACATGGTTTTTTTCATGCTGACCCACATCCAGGTAATTTATTAGCTTTGAAAGATGGCAGATTATGTTATCTAGACTTTGGAATGATGAGCGAAGTTTCAAGAGACTCTAGGTCTGGCTTAATTCAAGCAGTTGTACATTTAGTCAATAAAAACTTCGATAAGTTATCTCAAGATTTTGTAAAATTAGGTTTCTTATCCGAAGAAGTTAATCTAGAACCAATAGTTCCAGCATTTCAAGATGTTTTTATAAACGCTGTTGAACAAGGTGTCTCAAAAATGGACTTTAAAAGTGTCACAGACGATATGTCTGGTGTAATGTATAAATTCCCCTTCAGATTACCTCCTTATTATGCACTAATAATTAGATCATTACTGACATTAGAAGGGATTGCTTTAAGCGTGGACCCAAATTTTAAAATCTTGGGTGCAGCTTATCCATATTTTGCGAGAAGACTAATGGAAGATCCTGATCCGCAATTAAGAGAAAGTTTGAAAGAAATGCTTTTTGATAATAAAAAATTCAAATGGGACCGTTTAGAAGATCTGCTGTCTAACGCTGCAAAGCAAACAAACCTTGATTTAGAAAAACTTTTAGATGAAGTAATAAATCTTCTTTTTTCTGCAAAAGGTGGATTTCTTAGAAATGAAATTGTAGAAGGATTAACAAATCAAATAGATTTACTTGGTCTAAAAATATTAAAAAACTTAAATAGCTTCCTTCCACAATCAATTAAACTTAATATGACGGAAGAAAAAAATAACTTAAATGATCTTGTAATGTATGTAGAACCATTAAGAAACTTTATAGAAATTTTAGAAAAAATTCCTGGTTATTCTATTGATATTTTTCTAAAAAGAGTTCCTCGACTTATAAATGAGCCTTACACAAAAGAAATGGGTATAAAAGTTGCAAAAAAAGTAACTGAGAAAGGCGTAGTTAGACTTGTAAAGATTGCAGCTGGTGCAAATATCTGAAATGAAGTTTAGTAAAATTTTCATAATAAAAATATTATTTTTTTTAATAAATTCTCATTTTCTTTTTAATATTTCAAAAGCGAATGGTGCAGAAGAAATTAAAATTACATACAGCATATTTTCTAGAACGATTAACGTAAATTCATTGAAAACTTATGCTAAAGAAGGTAAGTCAACACGAAAATTAAAAAGAATATTAAAAGCTACTGGTTCCCCTGACAAAGAAATTAGATCAGTATTAAATAAAGAATTTGAAATTCCTATTACCATTGCAAGCAAATTAGTAAATTCAGAAATAGGAAATATTTTTTTAACAAGACTTTCATCTATTATCCACCCTCCCAGAGCAGATGATCAAAGAACCGGTATGTTGGCCCTCAGGGCAAGTATCATTCAAGGTATTAATATGGGAAATGGAAAAATAAGTCTATTAAGATTTTTCGAAAGCTACCCAACTAAAACTGTTATTTTAGATGTCAACGCTTTGAGCAAAGTTATGAATAAAGTAGAATCAATTTCGGAATTATTGGACTTTTTTACAAATTCTCCTATAGAAAAAATTAAAACAAATTAAAAGACTATGGTTTTTTTAAATACAATTAAAAATAAACTACGTATTAATTACAGAAAAAAAAGATGGCCAGGTCTAATCGAAGCTTATAAGCAATACCTTCCAGTTACAAAGAAAACGCCAATTATCTCCCTAAATGAAGGAAATACTCCTTTAATTCTAAGTGAATCAATTAGTAATTTAATTGGAAATGGGACAAAAGTTTTTTTAAAATATGATGGTCTAAATCCTACAGGTTCTTTTAAAGATCGTGGAATGACTATGGCCATTAGTAAAGCAAAGGAAGAAGGAAGGGAAGCAGTAATTTGTGCAAGTACGGGGAATACATCTGCTGCTGCTGCAGCATATGCATCTAGAGGAGGATTAAAACCTTATGTTTTAATACCAGAAGGATTTGTTGCCCAAGGCAAGCTCGCACAAGCTTTGATGTATGGAGCTGAGATAATATCCATTAATGGAAATTTTGATAAAGCTCTAGAAATTGTTAGAGATTTGTCTGCAGAACATCCAGTGGAACTTGTTAATTCTGTAAATCCATATCGAATACAAGGTCAGAAAACAGCCGCCTTTGAAATCGTGGATGACTTGGGAATTGCACCAGATTGGCTTTGCATACCAATGGGTAATGCAGGAAACATAACTGCTTATTGGTTAGGCTTTAAAGAATATGCAAAAATAAAAAGAAATTTAAAATTGCCAATTATGATGGGTTTTCAATCAGAAGGCTCAGCACCATTAGTACAAAACATAATAGTTAAAAATCCAGAGACGATCGCAACTGCAATAAGAATTGGAAATCCTGTGAATAGAGAAAAAGCTAAAATAGTAAAAAAAGAAAGTAAAGGAGATTTTCAATCAGTTACTGATCAAGAAATAATAAATGCTTATAAAATCCTTGCTAAAGAAGGCATATTTTGTGAACCTGCTAGTGCAGCATCTGTTGCTGGACTCATTAAAAATAAAAATAGAATTCAAAAAGAATCTACTATTGTTTGTGTTCTTACTGGTAATGGTTTGAAAGATCCTGATTGCGCTATTAAAAATAATGATGCTATTTTTAGAAAAAATATTGATCCTTCATTACAAAACATAACCAAAATCTTAGGCTACTAAAATCCAAAAAAATTAGTGTCTGTGGAATTCAATTAAAACTAAATCTTTTTTGTTGAAAAAAATATAAAAACTAATCTTTTTTGTTGAATAAATTTAAATTTACTAGATAAACACGAAATTTTTAACATATTAAAAATATTTTTCCACTATCTGGATTCTTCTTAACAAAAGTAAGAAAGGTTTTAAATTAAATTTTCCACAATTTCCACAAAAACTACTACTACTAGATATTTTTATTTTATTATTAATTATTTATTAGAAAGAAAGTAAAAAATTTGTTATTGAATTTAATTTACGAAAAAAGTATATTGAGTATGTAAAAAAATTCCAAATTCTGATGGAGATTATTTGTAATCAAAATGAGTTAAATAATGCTATTCAACTAGTAAGCAAAGCAGTTGCATCAAGACCCACTCATCCAATACTTGCAAATA
Organism: Prochlorococcus sp. AG-418-G18; assembly: GCA_003214215.1. GTDB lineage: Bacteria > Cyanobacteriota > Cyanobacteriia > PCC-6307 > Cyanobiaceae > Prochlorococcus_A. The sequence continues at coordinate 20,861 of QCLX01000005.1, forward strand.
TACTTTTAACAGCTGATCAAGGAACAAATAAAATTAGCTTGACAGGCTTTGATCTGAATTTAGGAATTCAAACTTCTTTCGACGGAACTGTTAAAAATAGTGGGGCTATTACTATACCTTCAAAAATTTTATCCGAAATAGTAAATAAATTACCTAATGAATCACCTGTTTCTTTAGAGGTAGATGAAAATTCTGATAATATTTTAATAAAAAGTGATAGAGGTTCTTTTAACCTTAAAGGTATACCTTCTGATGATTATCCAAATTTACCATTTGTTGAAAGTGGCACTTCCTTAAATATTGATCCTAGTTCTTTTTTAAAAGCTCTCAAATCTACAATCTTTGCTTGTAGTAATGATGATTCTAAGCAATTACTTACTGGGGTCAATTTTACTTTTAAAAAAAATTATTTAGAATCTGCTTCAACAGATGGTCATAGATTGGCAGTTTCGATAATTGGTAATGAAGAAAATATCGATAATAAAGATAACTTACTTTTAAATGAAGGTGATTTATCAGTAACTATTCCAACTCGATCATTAAGAGAAATTGAAAAATTAGTGACTTTGAGAAGTTCAGAAAATTCAATCAAGCTTTTTTATGACAAAGGTCAAGTTGTATTTATTTCTTCAACTCAAATTATTACAACAAGAACCCTTGAAGGTGCCTATCCGAATTATTCACAATTGATCCCTGATACTTTTTCTAAGATTTTTAATTTTAATACTAAGAAATTAATTGATGCACTAGAAAGAATTGCTGTTTTAGCTGATCAGCAAAGTAGTGTTGTTAAAATTAAATTGGATAATACAGATTTAGCTTTAATAAGTGCAGATGCTCAAGATATTGGAAACGCAAACGAATCAATACCAGTATCTTCCTCTGGAGAAAACTTTGATATAGCATTTAATGTTAGATATCTTTTAGAGGGTTTAAAAGTAATTGCTTGTGAAAATGTGCTTTTAAAGTGTAATCTTGCAACTACGCCAGCTGTATTCGTTCCAGAAAATAATCTCAATTCTTTTACTTATTTAGTCATGCCTGTTCAGGTTCGTTCTTAAGTTGAAATTCCCAAAAGAAATTTTATTAAGCGAATTGCTAAATTACAACGTTAAGGGCAATCTGGTACTTAATTATGGAAAAGGTGAGAATGTTTGGATGCATCCTCCAGTTCATCGTATTTTGGGATGGTACTCTCGTCCATCAAATTTTGATTTAAAACGAAACGTTTGGAAATTAAATCAAATTAGTCAAATAGTAGATAATGAAATTTATGTAAAAGGCGATCCTGCAATTTCAGATTTGGCAACTTTAAATCGATTTCCAACTTTAATAGAAGCTAATTTGATAAATATAAATGGTTCAAAAATAGGAGTAATAGCAGATTTTTTATTTGAAATAAAAACAGGTGAGATTCAATATTATTTAGTTTCAAGATCTAATCCTAAGATTCCAGGTTCTAGTAGATGGAAATTAAATATTGAAAATATTAATGATCAACAACCTGGTTTGGTTTTTTGTGAAAGTAATTCTTTAGAGGATTTATCTTTAATAAAATCAAGTATTAAAAATGAATTTCTGCAAAAAGGAAAAAAAATTTTTGATAGATTTGATGATATGAAAAATATAGCTTCAAGTAGATTAGAGGATTGGCTTGAAGAAGATGAAGATATAAACCAAAACTCAGATTTTAGAGAAAAAAGTTTTTATAATGAGGAGAGAAAATCAAAGTCTTTCACTAATCAAAGAGAAGATGATCCTTGGATTTAAAGAATGATAAATTCAGATAATAATGATCTATATGATCTTAATGAGGCACTCAAAGTTGAAAATTTAACAATTAATGATTATGAAGAAATTTGCAAAAGATTAAACAGAAAACCAAATAGGACCGAACTAGGAATGTTTGGCGTTATGTGGTCTGAACATTGTTGTTATAGAAATTCAAAACCTTTATTATCAAATTTTCCTACTAAGGGAAAAAATGTTTTAGTTGGCCCTGGAGAAAATGCTGGTGTTATTGATGTTGGAAATAATCAAAAACTTGTTTTTAAAATAGAAAGCCATAATCATCCTTCTGCAATTGAACCTTTTCAAGGCGCGGCAACAGGTGTAGGAGGAATATTAAGAGATATTTTTACAATGGGAGCAAGGCCAATTGCAGTATTAAATTCATTGAGATTTGGAAATCTTGATAAATTATCAAATGTTGATTTACTTCGTGGAGTTGTATCTGGTATCGCACATTATGGTAATTGTGTAGGTGTGCCAACCGTTGGAGGAGAAATTGATTTTGATGATAGTTATTCTGGAAATCCTTTAGTCAATGTTATGGCTTTGGGGCTGTTAGAAACTGATGAAATCGTTTGTTCCGGAGCCAAAAATGTTGGATCACCAGTACTGTATGTTGGCAATACTACTGGAAGAGATGGCGTAGGCGGTGCAAGTTTTGCAAGTTCAGAATTAACTACTACTTCATTAGATGATAGACCAGCAGTGCAAGTAGGTGATCCGTTTATTGAGAAAAGTCTTATAGAAGCATGTTTAGATGCTTTTAAGACAGGAGACGTAATTGCAGCTCAAGATATGGGTGCAGCAGGTTTAACTTGTAGCAGTGCAGAAATGGCTGCAAATGGAAATTTAGGTATATCTATTGATCTAGATTTAGTTCCTTCCAGAGAAGATAATATGTCCTCATATCAATATTTATTATCTGAATCGCAAGAAAGAATGTTGTTCGTTGTTAAGGAAGAAAAAGTTCATAAACTTATTGAAAAATTTAACAAATGGGGATTATATGCCAATGTAATTGGTCAAGTAATAGAGACTAATGAGGTCATTATTTCTCATAAAAGTAAAATTGTTGCTCAAATTCCTACTTCTGCTTTGTCTGATGATACTCCCATAAATTTTCATGAAGTAATAAGTAACCCGCCAGATTATTTATTAAAAAAATGGGAATGGAAAGAAAACAATTTGCCAGAAATTAATGATTATAAAATATTTTCACTGAAAGATCATAAGACTTTTTCTTATTCCCAAATAATTTTAAAACTTCTCTCTAATCCATCAATAGCTTCTAAAAAATGGATTTATAAGCAATATGATTCACAAGTGCAAGCAAATACAGTTTTTAAACCTGGAGAATCAGATGCAGCAGTAATAAGATTAAGACACCAAAATGAGAAAAATAAAAATAAAGTGTTTTCTGGAGTTGCTGCCTCAGTAGATTGTAATAGCAGATGGGTTTTTCTTGATCCTTTTAGAGGAACTATTGCTGCAGTTGCAGAGTCTGCAAGAAACGTTAGTTGTGTTGGTGCTGAACCAGTAGCAATTACAAATAACTTGAATTTTTCTTCTCCTGAGACTGAAATAGGATATTGGCAACTTTCAACTTCATGTAATGCAATATCTGAAGCTTGTAAAGCTTTAGAAACTCCTGTTACTGGAGGAAATGTATCTTTATATAATGAATCAAAAAATAAAGATAATGAAGTTACTCCTATTAATCCTACTCCAGTAATAGGGATGGTTGGAAGGATAGATAATGTTGAAAAATCTATAAGTAGTTCATGGAAAAAAATAAATGATCAAATCTGGTTAATTGGGTCATATAAATCAGAAACAACAATTGCGGCTAGTTCTTATTTAGAGTATTTCCATGGAGAAGTTACTGGTCGACCTCCAAAAATAGATTTGCAGGATGAAAAATTTTGCCAGAGTTTTTTAAGAAATGCGATTTTAAAGAGTTTTGTAGTTTCTTCTCACGATATAAGTGATGGAGGTTTGGCTATAGCTTTAGCAGAGTGTTGTATTTTGTCCTCCAAGGGAGCAACGATAGAATTAGAGAGTCATCCAGATAGAGATGATAATTTATTGTTTGCAGAAGGAGGTTCTAGAATAATTTTTTCTATAGATAATATAAAAGAAAAAGAATGGCTTGAATATCTAAAAAAAGTTCAAATAAATTCCCCTTCTAGTGTATATGTAAAAAAAATAGGGTATGTTTCTAGTCAAACACTCCAGATAAAAATTCAAGATAAAGAAATCTGCAAAATTAGACTTGAGGAATTAACCGAAAAATTTAATAATAGTATTTCAGGCAATTTTTAAATATGAAAAATTTTTTTCAACTATTAAAATTTTTAAGAAATTAAGTTATGTGTGGAATAGTTGGAATCGTTTCTTCAGATGATGTAAATCAACAAATTTACGATAGTCTTTTACTTCTACAGCATAGAGGTCAAGACTCAACGGGTATAGCCACTATGGAAAATACTATTTTCCATATACATAAGGCTAAAGGTCAGGTTAGTACTGCTTATAGAACCAGAGATATGAGAAATCTAATAGGCAAAATTGGATTAGGCCATGTTAGATACGCAACAAAGGGGTCAGCAGAAAGTGTAGAGGAAGCTCAGCCTTTTTATGTTAATGCTCCTTATGGAATTGTTTTAATACATAATGGTAATTTGACAAATACCAGAGATTTAGAAAAACAATTATTTAATATTGATAAGCGCCATACTAATTCTTCAAGTGATACTGAAATGCTATTAAATGTATTTGCGACAGAATTACAAGAACAAATTCATAATCAAAAATTAGAACCTGATATTATTTTCGATGCTGTCAATTCTTTACATAAAAGAATTCAGGGATCATATGCTTCAATAGCATTAATTTCTGGACATGGCTTATTAGCATTTAGAGATCCTTTTGGTATTAGGCCTTTAGTCATAGGAAAAAGACTTTCATTAACCACCAAAAAAGAAGAATGGATGGTTGCTAGCGAATCACTAGTTCTTGAGAATAACGATTATCAAGTAGTGAGAGATGTAGATCCTGGAGAAGCTATTTTTATTAATCTTAATGGCGAATTTTTTTCAAAGCAATGTTCTGAAAATCCTATGTTATTCCCCTGTGCTTTTGAATATGTTTATTTAGCAAGGCCAGATTCAATTATGAATGGGATTTCTGTGTATAAAGCTCGTTTAAAAATGGGAGATTATTTGGCTGAAACAATCAAAGAAACAATAAATTCTGGAGATGTTGATGTTGTAATGCCTATTCCTGATTCTTCTCGTCCTGCTGCTATGCAAGTTGCAAGACAGTTAGGAATTGAATACCGAGAAGGTTTTTTTAAAAATAGATATGTTGGGAGAACATTTATAATGCCTGGACAGCAAAAACGAAAGAAATCTGTAAGACAAAAATTAAATGCTATGAGTGCCGAGTTTAAAAATAAAAACGTATTAATTGTTGATGATTCTATAGTAAGAGGCACAACCTCAAAAGAAATTGTTCAGATGGCAAAAGATGCAGGAGCAAATAAAGTCTTTTTCACATCCGCAGCACCTCCTGTTCGTTATCCTCATGTTTATGGAATTAATATGCCAAATAGAGACGAATTAATAGCTCATGATAAAACAATAAGTGAAATTGCTGATCAACTTGAAATTGATAATCTCGTTTATCAAAGCGTTAAGAATTTACGAAATTCCATATTATGCGACTCTACTATTGAAGATTTGGAAATGAGTTGTTTTACTGGTTCTTATGTAACTGGGACAGTAAATCAAGAGTACTTAAATTGGGTTGAAAATGAATACAAGTCTTAGTCTAAAAAATTTTTATGTCGAAAACAATTTATAAGATATTCTTCTGTATCAAATTTTAAAAAGTCAATTAAAAAATTTGTCTTGTTAGATTTGAAAATTAATTTTTTAAGGTCTAATCTAGCAGATTTATTTTTATTAGTTTCAATATCAAGGTAATGATTATTAGATAATATTTTTATGAAGTAATCGTTTTTAAGTTGAGTTTTTTCATTTAAATATCCTAGACTATATTCATTAGCATAATAAATTTCATTACTATTGATACAAAAGATTTTTCCTTTTTTAGAAATTAAATAAATATTTTCTTCATTTTTATATGGACAACAAGAAACAATTTCTTCAGTTGGAAAAGTTTTTGTAAGTATAACTCCCTGAGATTGTTTAGTAGTTGGTGCTAAATTGTTACTTGATAAATTAAATTTAAAAATTCTCCCTATAGAAGTTAATATTATTAAATCTTCTTCTTCATTAGAAACAAATGAATCAATGATTTTTATATTATTTTTCAATCTTGTAATTGTGAAGGATCTTTTGCTTTTTATCATATCTTCATCAAATAAAACTTTTTTAAATCTTCCATCTGAATTCAAAATGCATAAATAATTATTAATTCCTTTTTTAATTGAATGAAAATTCAATATTTCATTGGGATCAATAGTTCCAAGAACTTTTTTATCTAATTTATAATCATTATTAATATTGGACTCCCAATCAACATTAAATATCTTTCCAGTAAAGGTAGTTCCAATTATTTTAATATTTTTATCAATATTGCATATAAATTTTTGTATATTTTTATTATCGATAATTTTATTTGCATCTTCAAATGATTTTTTATAATTATTAAAAATCATTTTTCTTAAATATAGTCTATTGTCTATATTTATTTTAGTTTTTTTATGGATTAATTCTTCTAGTATTTGATTATTAAGTATTTCTAATTCTTCATTATGGTTTATATTTTTAAGTACATTTGTTTTTCTCTTGATATTATATTTTTTCTTTAAAATTAATAATTCTTCTTTTAGTAATTCTAGTAGTATTTTTCTATTGTTTAATAATTTTTGAAAATAAATCTTTTGTTCTTGCAACTTTTTTGAATCATCAATTATTTGATTTCTTTCTAAATTCGTTAACTTTTTTAGTGGCATATCCAAAACTGAATTGGCTTGTTTTTGACTTAATAAAAAATTATCAATCAACTTTAATTTTGCTTCTGATGAATTTTGTGAGGTTTCAATAATTTCAATTACTTTTTTTATATTTTTTGTTGCTTTGGATAAACCTTCTAATATTTCTAGTTTTTCAACAGTGTTTTTTAAAAAATAATTAGTTCTTTTTTTAATAGTTTCTTCTCTAAATTCAAGAAAAAAATTAAGATATTTTCTTAGGTTTAGTTGAACTGGTTTTCCTTTTATTAGAGCTAAAAAAATCGCACCAAAGTTTGTTTGAAGAGTTGTCTTCTTATATAAATTTGAAATTATGATTTCAGCATTAGAATCTTTTTTTAGCTCTATCACTATTCTCATTCCATCTCTATCACTTTCATCTCTGATATCAGAGATTCCATTAATTTTTCCTTCATTAACAATTTCTGCTAGTTTTTCAATCCAGCTAGCTTTGCTGACTTGATAAGGCAGTTCTGAAATTATTAATGCATTTTTTTTGTGTTTACCCTTACCTAAATTTAATTCTTCTGTTTTTATGACACCTCTTATAGTTATTGATCCTTTTCCTGTTTCGTACAATTCTTCTATAGCTTTATCATAAATTAATTCTCCCCCAGTGGGAAAATCAGGACCCCTAATTATGCAAGCAAGTTTTTTATCACTTATATCTTTATTGTCTATTAATGCAACTAAACTATCTATTACTTCTCCTAGGTTGTGAGGAGGTATGTTAGTTGCCATTCCAACAGCTATACCTGAAGATCCGTTCAATAATAAAAACGGAAGTTGAGCTGGAAGAACATCGGGTTCTTTTTGTGAACCATCAAAATTATTCGTAAAATTTACTGTCTCTGATCCGATTTCTTCAAGAAATCCTTTGTGTGCAATTGGCGCTAATCTGGTTTCAGTGTATCTCATTGCAGCAGGTGGATCATTATCTACTGATCCAAAATTTCCATGGCCCTCTAGAGTTGGATATTTGGTTGAAAAACTTTGTACTAGTCTTACTAATGCATCATATACCGCTTGGTCTCCATGAGGATGGTATTTGCCAAGTACATCTCCAACAACTCTTGCACATTTCCTAAATGGTCTATCAGGTGTTAATCCTAATTCGTGCATTGCAAAAAGTATTCTTCTTTGGACAGGCTTAAGGCCGTCTCTTGCATCTGGAAGAGCACGTCCAACTATTACACTCATTGCATATTCAAGATAAGAACGTTGCATTTCTTCTTGGAGTGAGATAGAAGTGAAATTTTTCTTATCCATCAGAGCAATAAAATTAAATATGTATTAATTAACTAAATTAAGACTAATAGGTAAACAAATATTTACCAGTATATAAATCAAGAAGAAGCATTTATTTTGGATTTTGCCATTATTGTATCCGTTAAAAGCTGATCATTTTGTAAGAGGATTTCTGTTGAGGCCTGTAAATTTTCTCCCCATAACTGTTCTTTCCTATAATCATAACTAACATAATTTGGATCGATTGCTAAAGCTTTCTTTGCCAATTGAAGTGCTAGTTCAACATTCTTTGTTCTTAAACAAGAAGCAAGTCCTAGTATTGGTTCAGCATTATCTTCTATCGAAATTGCTTTCTCAAAATGTTTTATTGATAGATCCATATTATTTATCTCGAAATAAGCTAAACCTTTATTATTTATTGCTTGCCAGAATTCAGGTTTAATCTTTATAGATTTATCAAATACTTTAATAGCCTCAGAGTAATTCTTTTCCATTAAAAAAATATTACCTAATTGAAAAATAGCTTTATGATTACGTGGATCTATCTTCAATCCTTTCTCTAAAGCATTCTTTGCATTTTGTATTTGTGACATTTTGAGGTAAACATTACTTTTAGCGAAATATATTTCGCTAATATTCGAATTGATTATTTCTGCTTTGTTTAGCGAAATTAGTGCTTTTTTATATAGTTTGTTAGCTATTTGTGTTTCAGATAAGATTAACCATAGTTTTTCATCTTTTTGATTTATTTTTACTGCTAATTTGGCTAAGTTAAGACTTTCTTTAAATTGTCCAAAATATAAAAGTTGATAAGCACTTTTACCAATAGATAAGCTTTCTTTTTCTAAATTTTTGACTGTTGGGAGGTAATAATATGGAACTAAGGATTGAACTTGTTCTACTTTTAAAAAGTAAAAACAAATTAAAGAAATGCATATTATATTTTTAAAATTTTTTTTCATTTTGATTTATTGATTTTTTAGATTGGCTTTAATATTTCTTCGCCACATCCATGGTTTAATTCTTTTTAATGTGCTTCCTTGAAGTTTTTCTTGCCATTTTTTATCACTCCAACTTAGTGCCTCAATATTAAGCTCTTCAATCCATTCTTTTGGTGTAGTTTCAAAACTGTTGTTGTATGGTACTGATTTATTCCATGGACATACATCTTGACAAATATCACATCCAGCTACCCATCCATTTAAATTTTTTTCTACATTTTTTGGAATAGTTTTTTTTCTACTTTCTATAGTGTGATAAGCAATGCAAAGATTTGATTGTACAACGAAGGGTTCAACTATTGCCTCTGTAGGACAATGTTCTATACATTTATCACATTTTCCACAAAGTGATTCATGAGGTTTATCTGGCACTAGATCTTTTGTCAGGATCAAAAATCCTAAAGTAAACCAAGAACCATTTTTTTTGTTTATTAGATTACTATTTTTCCCTATCCATCCAAGACCTGATTCTTCAGCCCATGCTTTCTCAAGTAGTGGTGATGTGTCAACACATATTTTCCATTTGCAATCTGGAATTTCTTGGTTAATCCATCTACCAATATTCTTTAATTTTTTATAAATCACTTTATGGTAATCTTCTCCATGACTAAATTTTCCTACCTTTAAAAAGGTATTTATATTGTTGTTTTTTGAACTGATGTAAGTAAATCCAACACTTAGAACACTTTTTGCTCCTTCAAGAAGTGTGCTTGCGTTTTTTCTTCTTTTTGCTTCCATCCATTTCATGTCACCATGATAGTTGTTTGATAACCATCTATCTAAGGAATTAGTTCTTAATTTTAAGCGCGAACTGCCAGGTATCGAAGCAATTCCAGATATTGTAAAACCCTCATTGATTGCTCTTTCTTTCAATTTTTTACTAATTTCTTTTTTGTCTTTTAGGTTATTAATCATTTCTTTATTATGTATTGAAAATTTTTTTAAAAGTCATTTTGGGCAAGAAACTAATAAATAATTTAAATTTATTAAAAAAATTTATATCCTTATTAAGTAAAAACAGCTAAATTATTAGTAAAATTAGTTTAGTTAATACAATTATTTTGGTTGAATCTAATCAAAATCAAGATTCGAACCTAGGATCTAGGCTTCAACAAGATCTTAAAAATGATCTCATCGCTGGATTGTTGGTTGTAATACCTTTAGCAACAACTATTTGGTTGTCATCATTAGTTAGTAAATTTGTTCTAACATTAGTTACTTCTGTTCCTAAGCAATTAAATCCTTTTATTACTTTAAATCCTTTATTACAAGATTTAATTAATCTTACTCTGGGTTTAACTGTTCCTTTATTAGCTATTCTGCTTATAGGTCTAATGGCTAGAAATTTTGTAGGAAGATGGTTATTAGAATTTGGAGAGGGCACATTATCAAAAATTCCTGTAGCAGGGGCTGTTTATAAAACTCTTAAACAATTGCTTGAAACTTTTTTAAGTAATAAATCTAACCGATTTAGAAGAGTTGTTTTAGTTGAATATCCACGTGAAGGTCTTTATAGTGTAGGTTTTGTAACTGGTGATGTTGGCCCTTCTTTGCAGCCAGATTTGGAAGAAAAGTTGCTTAGTGTTTTCATCCCAACAGCACCTAATCCTACTACTGGATGGTATACCTTGGTTCCTGAGTCCTCAGTTAAGGATTTAGAAATTTCTGTTGAAGATGCTTTCAGAACAATAATTTCTGTTGGGATAGTTAATCCAGATGAAAAAAATAACATGACAAATCCAACATTTTCGAAATTATTTTCTCAATTACGTGCGTCTACTAATACTTCCTCTTGATTGATGCATAATACCAAATCCCTTTCTAGAGAGTTATCCTTAATCTCTCTAGGTCTAATAAATGATGAAAGTAACTTTAAATTAAATAAATTGCAGATAGAAGAGATTTTTGAATCTGCTTTGGATTCTCTAATAAATCACTGTAGAGATCAATTAGATAATTGTGAATCAGACTTGGAAAATGCATCACAAAAAATATTAGATAGTGAATTGCAAGAAGGGGTCGAATCCTCTTTTTCAAATGTTAGAGATGAGATAAAAAAATCTCTAAAAAAAATTGAAATTGTAATGAATACACTCTCAGCAACTTTAGATTTTCCAAAATTAATAATTTCTAGTGGACAAATTGATATAAGAGAAGATGTAAACCATAGGATTAGTAATATTATTAACAACCTTACTACTATCGATTCAGATATTGATCAAGTAATGGATGGCTGGAGATTAAAAAGATTACCAAGAATTGACCGAGATATTTTGCGTTTAGCATATGTGGATATTAATTTTTTAGGCACACCTGTTGCTGTTGCTTGTGATGAGGCAGTAAATTTAGCAAATAAATATAGTGATATACAAGGAAGAAAATTTATTAATGGAGTTTTAAGGAGATTACAAACAGTTAATTTGAAATGATTATTTGATATAAATAAATAGTAATTTAAAATTTTTAAATACGTACTATAAATATTAATGACTAATACTGATTCTGATAATTCTCGAGAGTGGGCTGCAGAAGCTTATGCACTTTTAAAAAAACGACAAGAAGAACAGAAGAAAGAAGAACAGAAGAAAGAAGAACAGAAGAAAGAAGAACAGAAGAAAGAAGAACAGAAGAAAGAAGAACAGAAGAAAGAAGAACAGAAGAAAGAAGAACAGAAGAAAGATTTGATTGATAGTGTTAGTAAAGAAAATATTCCTGGACTTTCTAAAACTGTTGTTGAACCTGAATTAGGAGAATTTGATGATAATTTTACTTGGTCAGCAATGGTACTAGCAGCTCAAGGAAAAAAAATAAATCAAATATCTTTAGATGAAATTGATTGGTTAACTAAATTAAGAAGAGGATTAGAAGAAACTCGAAAAGGATTTGTAACTGAATTATTGGATAAATTGGGGGATGATCCTCTTACTCCTGAATCTCTCGATGATTTAGAAACCCTTTTAATAAGAGCAGATGTAGGAATTGGTACAACTGATAAAGTTATAAGTGCTCTCAGAACAAAATTAAACGAAGAAGTCTTGGGTGGTGAAGCTGGAATAAAATTTTTAAAGAAGGAATTAAAATTAATCATAGATAAACCAATACTCAATTCAGGTACTGATCTTTTAGTGCCTAAAAAGGGAAAGTTAAACGTCTGGTTATTGGTTGGAGTTAATGGAGTTGGTAAAACTACTACATTGGGAAAACTAGCATATTTGTCATCAAGCAGTAATTATAAAACTTTGATAGCTGCTGCTGATACTTTCAGAGCTGCTGCTGTAGAGCAGCTTAAAGTATGGGGTGAGAGGAGTAATGTTGATGTTATTTCTAATCAATCAAAAAATGCTGATCCAGCGGCTGTAGTTTTTGATGCAATTAATTCCGCAAAAAAAAGAAATGTTGAGTTATTACTAGTTGATACAGCAGGTAGATTGCAAACAAAAAATAATTTGATGGATGAATTAGCAAAAATAAAAAAAATTATTGATAAAAAGGTTCCAGATGCAATTATTGAATCATTATTAGTTTTAGATGCAAGTCAGGGTCAAAATGGCTTAAAGCAAGCAAAAAGTTTTGCCAAGTCAGCGAATTTAAGTGGAGCAATTATCACTAAATTAGATGGTACTTCTAGAGGAGGCGTATCTTTAGCTGTATCTGAAGAAGTTAATTTGCCGATAAGATTTATTGCGGCTGGAGAAGGCATAAAAGATTTGAGACCTTTTAATAGTTATGAATTTGTGGAGGCTATGCTTGCAGACAAATAAATATTTAATTAAATTTTTTTAAAAATTTAAATTTAATGTTAAAACATACATATCTATAACATTTGTTGTGACGAATAATCAAAAAGAACAATTATTTTCCAACAAATTTATTCAAAAATTTTTAGATGATGAATCTAAAGTATTTCTAAAAGATAAATACAAATTTGCTGAAATTGCATCTTCATTAGCCTATTATTTAAAATCTTTTTCCAATATTGATAAATTACTTGACTATATATGCTTAATCTTAAAACATATTTTTTATAAAAAAATAATACTTATTATTCCTTTAAATTATGAAGGAGATATATGGAATGAAAATATAAAAATATCTGCGAATGATGAATTTCTAAAAATACAAGAAGAAATTATTGTTTTTTTGAATCAATTTAATTTTTCTAAAAATTTTAAGAAAAAAGAAATTCTAACTTTTGAAAATGCTTTAAAAAATAATTTTACTGAATATAAAATCGAAACAAATAAAATATTATCTAGAGGTAAATGTAGAGGATTTATTTACATCTTTAGTAAAGATTTACTTGGCGAAAATATCAATGATGATTGTAATTTTAATTTTATTCAAAATTGTCTCGCTGTTGGATTAGAAAACTATTGCTTAATAAAAACAAAGAAAAGACATGAGAATATAGATAGAGAAATTTCTACCGGAGCTGAAATACAATCGCAATTGCTCCCAGATTATTGCCCAATTATTTATGGTGTAGATCTTGCTGCACATTGTAGACCTGCACTGCAATTAGGCGGTGATTACTATGATTTTATGTGTTTAAAGACAAATATCTCAGAAGAAAGAAAAGAAAAAGCTAGATGGGCATTGGTGATAGGTGATGTTATGGGGAAAGGAATACCTGCTGGTCTTTTAATGACTATGCTAAGAGGAATGCTACGCGCAGAGGTTCTAACGGGTTTGCCTCCGGATAGAATTTTGCATGATTTAAATCAATTAGCAATAAACGATTTAGATCAATCACATAGGTTTGTAACATTGTTCTATTCGGATTATGATCCAAGGACTAGAAAATTGAGATTTTCTAATGCGGCGCATAATCCTCCCTTACTTTGGAAAAGCTCAGATCAGAAAATTATAAAATTAGATGCAGAAGGTGTTGTACTTGGACTACAAAAAGACGCTGCATATAATATTGGTGAAATCAAACTGAATGAAAACGATTTAGTTCTTTATTATACTGATGGAGTAATTGATACTTCCAATGCTCTAGGTGAAAGATTTGATGAGGAAAGATTAATTAAAATTTTTACAAAATTATGCAAGCAATCGTATACATCTCAAGAAATTTTAAATAGAATATTTAAAAAACTTGATGACTTTACAGGACAAAATAGACATTTGGAAGATGATGCATCAATGATTGTTTTTCAATTGAAATAGATATTTTGTCACATATATAAAAAAATGCTTTATTAGATATATCTAAAGTTATTAATTGATATGGGAAAAGTTTGGAGTAAAAGATTTGATAATATTCTTAATCCTTTCATTGAAAAGTTTAATGCTTCAATTTGCTTTGATAGAAAACTTATTTTAGAAGATTTAGATTGCTCGATTGCTCATGCAAAAATGCTTGGCAAAACTAAAGTTTTATCTACTACTGAAACTATTGAGATTATGAATGGTTTAGAGACAATTAAAGTTGATTATTTGGAGGGAAAATTCTCTCCTAATCTTCCTTCTGAGGATATTCACTATTTTATTGAAGAAAAACTAATTAGTTTAATTGGAGAAACTGGAAAAAAATTACATACTGGTAGAAGTAGAAATGATCAAGTAGGCACTGATTTAAGATTGTGGCTCAGGAAAGAGATTGATAATCTTGAAATTCTAATAATTGACTTACAAAAATCATTTTTTTATCTTGCTAAATCCCATATTCATACCTTAATTCCAGGATATACGCATATGCAAAGAGCTCAACCATTATCTTTAGCTCATCATTTTTTGGCTTACTTAGAAATGTTCCAAAGAGATAGAGAAAGGTTTAAAGAAGTACGATCAAGAGTGAATACTTGCCCACTAGGTGCTGCAGCATTAGCTGGGACCAAAATAAAAATAGATAGAAATTTTACAGCTTCAGAATTGGGTTTTGAAAAGATTTATAAAAACAGTATTGATGCAGTGAGTGATAGAGATTTTTGTATAGAGTTTGTTTCTGCATCTGCTATAGCAATGTCTCATTTGAGTAAAATTTCTGAGGAAATAATTTTATGGGTAACAGATGAATTTTCTTTTGCAAAATTGACAGATAAATGTGCGACTGGCAGTAGCTTGATGCCTCAGAAAAAAAATCCTGATGTTCCAGAATTGATAAGAGGTAAAACCGGAAGAGTTTATGGACATCTTCAAGCATTATTAACCATGGTTAAAGGGGTACCACTCGCATACAATAAGGATTTCCAAGAGGATAAAGAACCAATATTTGATACAGCAGAGACTATATCATCTTGTATAAAAGCAATGACTATTTTAATTAATGAAGGTTTAGAATTTAATATTAAAAATTTATCCGACGCAGTTGAAAACGACTTTTCTAATGCTACTGATTTGGCAGATTACTTAGTAAGAAAAAAGGTTCCTTTTAGGACTGCATACCAAGTTGTGGGTGAAATTGTAAAGTATTGCTTAGAGAGAAAAATATTATTTAAAAATCTTAAAGTTGAAGAATTTAAAAAATTTCATCCCAAATTCGATGAAGATGTTTTTCTAGATCTTGAACCTCGTAATGTTGTTAAGTCAAGAACAAGTGAAGGTGGAACAGGTTTCATACAAGTTGAAAAGGAGGTAAATAATTGGCAGAAAAAATTGTTACTTTGAATCTAAATTATTTTTCTACAACAAGGGTATACTTTGAAGTAGAATAATAGAGTAAAGTTATAAAGCTACGCTTAGTAGTTTTTTTAATTAGGTAAATTTTTTTATTGAGTTTAAAGTGAGTATTTTTGTTGGCAATTTGCCTTTCCGTGCAGAACGTGAAGATGTTTTACAGTTATTTTCACCTTTTGGTGAAGTTATAAATTGTTCTCTTCCTCTTGAGAGAGATACTGGCAGAAAAAGAGGGTTCGCATTCGTTGAGATGGCAGATGAAGCAATTGAGTCAACAGCTATTGATGGTTTGCAAGGAACTGAGCTTATGGGTAGGCCATTGAGAATTAATAAGGCAGAACCAAGAGGTTCGGGTGGATCTCGAAGAGGTGGAAGAGGTGGTGGCAACGGCGGTGGCTACGGTGGTGGTGGGAATTCTCAATCTAATACTTCTTATACTAATAAATCTTCCGGAGCAGAAGGTTGGGAAGATAGAAGTTATGGGAATTCTTCTGAAAATTCTGAATATGAAAGTGGCAGAAGCAGGCGGAAAAGAGGAGTTTCTAATGAGAATAATGTTTCAAATGACGAAAATTAGTAACCCATCTCTACAAGCTTCGAAGTTAATTTAAGAAGATACTTAATATCTAATTCTTTTTTTATAGATTTAATAGAAATTTGATTTCTCCAAATTTTGGCTTTTGGAATTCCTTCGACTAGATTTACGAGATGTTTACAAATATCCCAAGATTGTCCTCCATTAGTCAGATGCTTTTCTATGTATGGAATCAAAGAGAGGATAATATCTGAAGCCGTTTTGTGTTTTGTATTAATTCCATAAACTTTTTGGTCAATTTCAGACCATCTTAAGGGATGTTTATAAACTGATCTTCCAACCATTACACCATCAAAATCATTTAGGGCTTTTAGAGAGTCATCGATATTTGTAAACCCACCATTGATTTCTATTAATAATTCTGGATTTAATTTTTTTAATTTTTTTACTACATCATATTTAAGAGGAGGTATTGTCCTGTTTTGTTTCGGATTTAGACCTTTTAGTATCGCTTTTCTTGCATGAACTGTAAATCTGTCTGCACCAGCATTTGCAACATCTCTTACAAAATTATTCAAATTTATGAAATTGTCATCGTCGTCTACGCCAATTCTGTGTTTGATCGTCACTGGTAAGCTGCAGCTATTTTTTAAGGATTCTATGCATTTTGCTACTTTTTCAGGATCTTTCATAAGTGAAGCGCCAAAGTTGCCTGAGCAAACTCTTGGACTTGGACAACCAACGTTAAAGTTTATTTCGTCATAGCCCCAATCCTGAGCAATTCGAGCAGCCTCTTTGAGAATCATAGGATCGTCTCCGCCAAATTGAATTGATATTGGGTGTTCTTCGCTATTAAAGTCTAGAAATTTTTCTTTTTTGGTTGTATAAACTAAACTTTGGGCTACAATCATTTCCGTATATAAAAGGGCTTTAGAACTTATTTTTCTCATTATCATTCTGAAATGTCTATCAGTACAATCCATCATTGGAGCAATACTTAATTTATGAATATTTTTTATAGAATTAGATTGATTAAAACTCATGACTCTTATGTGATTTAAATATATGAATCAATTTTTAACGAGAAGATCATTTATTCTAATTCCTACTATGTCAATCTTAAAAATAATCTTTAAGCCTATGAAAGCATTAGCATCTTCACTTAATTCTAATGAGAATTGGAATTTATCGAAAGAAGAATGGAAATCTAGGCTTAGTCCCGAATCTTATTATATTTTAAGGGAGGAAGGAACTGAAAGAGCCTTTAGTAGCCAATTAAATAATGAAAAAAGAAAAGGAGTTTTTCATTGCGCAGGATGTGATTTGCCGCTTTTTCTATCAGATAAAAAGTATGATAGTGGCACAGGATGGCCAAGCTTTTGGGATTCCATTCAAGGATCTATTCAAACAAAGGTTGATTTTAAATTAATCGTACCAAGAACTGAATATCATTGTTCTAGATGTGGAGGGCACCAAGGACATGTTTTTAATGATGGTCCATCTCCCACAGGAAAAAGGTACTGTAATAATGGCCTAGCATTAAGGTTTGTTCTTGATTAAAAATTTGTGCGGCCTTCCGCAACTTGTTTTGTGCATCATTTTAATGGAAAATAGTTTTATTAAATTTCTAGAAAAATGATTGAAAATCAATCAGACAATATAAATAATAAAGAAAATGATATTTCTGACCAAGATAATGCTACATCTCCGGAAAATCAAATAGTTGAAAATGATGAATCATCATCTCAAAACACAGAAGACATAAATACTGAATTAAATGCTGAAGATTTAAAAAATACTGTTTCTAATAATGATGCAAGGTTGGAACAGTTAGAAAAAGAGCATGAAACATTAAAAAATCAATATGTAAGAATTTCAGCAGACTTTGATAATTTTAGGAAAAGGCAATCTAGAGATCAGGATGATTTGAAAATCCAAATTGTTTCTAAGTCTTTAACCGCAATTCTTCCTATTGTTGATAATTTTGAGCGAGCAAGACAACAATTAAAACCAGAAAGTGAAGAAGCTCAATCTCTTCATAGAAGTTATCAAGGATTGTATAAACAATTGGTAGAAGTTTTAAAACAACAGGGAGTTGCACCGATGAGAGTTATTGGTCAGCAATTTGATCCAAGTTTGCATGAAGCTGTATTACGAGAACCAAGTGAAGATCTCAAAGAAGATTTTATTATCGAAGAATTACAGCGTGGATATCATTTAGAAGGTAAGGTTTTGAGGCATGCTCTAGTTAAAGTTTCTATGGGACCTGGCACACAAAATTCACAACAGGAAGTAGAAAAGGATAAAGTTGAGGAGGATATCGATTCAGAGGAAAATACATCTCAAGATGTATAAATTCCAAATTTTTACTTGAGCATTATCTAATGGCTGATTTTTACCAAATACTTGGAGTTTCAAGAGATGCTGATGCGGATACGTTAAAAAAAGCTTATAGAAAATTAGCAAGACAATATCATCCTGACGTAAATAAAGAACCTGGTGCTGAAGATAAATTTAAGGAAATTGGGAAGGCTTATGAAGCATTAGCTGATCCTGAAACTAGAGCTAGATATGATCAGTTTGGAGAGGCTGGTCTTGGAGGTGCAGCTGGGATGCCCGATATGGGTGACATGGGGGGCTTCGCAGATTTATTTGAAACCTTTTTTAATGGCTTTGGTGGACAAAATCCACAGGGAGGCAGAACACAAAGAAGAGGTCCTCAACAAGGGGATGATTTAAGGTATGACCTTAATGTTGACTTTAAAGATGCAATATTTGGCCAACAAAGAGAAATTAAAATTCCTCATCTTGAGACATGTGAAGTCTGTAGGGGAACAGGTGCAAAACCGGGAACCGGACCAAAAACTTGTTCAACATGTGGAGGAAGTGGACAAGTTAGAAGAGCCACAAGAACACCTTTTGGTAATTTCACACAAGTAGCTGAATGTCCTTCATGTAATGGAGCTGGTCAGACTATTGCAGATCCATGTGTCACTTGCGGCGGAAATGGAGTAAAGCAAGTTAGAAAAAAATTAAGAATTAATATTCCTGCAGGAGTTGATACTGGTACTAAATTAAGAGTTTCTGGAGAGGGTAATGTTGGTTTGAAAGGCGGCCCACCTGGAGATCTTTATGTTTTTATCAAGGTTAAGAACGATTCAAAACTTAAAAGAGATGGTGTGACTATTTTCTCAGAAATATCTGTGAGTTATTTACAGGCTATTTTGGGAGATATTGTTCAAATTACTACAGTTGACGGAAATGTTAATTTAAAAATTCCAAGTGGTACTCAACCAAATACAACTCTTTCACTTGAGAATAAAGGAGTACCCAGACTTGGTAATCCAGTTGCCAGAGGCAATCATGAAGTTTTAGTAAAGGTAAAATTGCCAACTCGTATAACTGACGATGAAAGAAAGCTTTTAGAGAGTTTAGCTTCCCAATATTCAGATAAAAATATTAATTCCAGTAGTGGACTTTTTAGTAAATTATTTGGTAAAGAATCTTAATGACTTCTCTAAAGCATTTGGATCTTAAATCTGTTCCATGTCCTTTAAATGTTGTCAAAATCAAATTGGCTTTGGAGAAGTTATCCAAAAACGAACAACTTATTGTTGAACTAGATAAAGGGGAACCAGAAGAAATGGTATTAAACAATTTAAAAGAGATGGGATGTTTGTTTAAACAAATCAAAGAAAATAAAAGATTTATAAAAATAAAAATATTGAATGAAAACTAATAGTAAATATCTAGGTTTAGTTACGAAAAAATTTAATGATTTTTTTTTAGTTGATTTAAAAAATCAAGAAAACTCTGGAAATAGCGAGAAATTTTTATGTAAGGTTAAGAAGTCTATAAATTTCAAGGAACAATTAATTTATGTTGGAGACGAAGTAGCGATTGAAAAAATTGATCTTAAAAGTAAACGCGCAGTAATAACAAGTCTAAAAAAAAGAAAAAATCTTTTAGTTAGACCTTCAGTTGCAAATATTTCTAACATATACGTTACTTTTTCCGTTGAAGAACCAGAGTTAAATTTATCTCAAGTTAATAGGTTTTTGATATCAGCAGAATCAATGGGAGTTGAAGTCTCATTAGTTTTGACAAAGTGTGATTTAATTTCTGATAAAAGAAGATCATATTTACTTGATAAATTTGAGAAATGGGGTTATCAAGTAATTACTTTAAATTTACAGAAATCCGATTGTTTTAAAAATTTATTAGCTGAGTTAAAGCAAAAAGAATGTTCAATTTTTATGGGCCCATCTGGAGTTGGCAAAACTACTTTGCTAAATATGATTATTCCAGGTCTTAAAAATAGTACTGCTCCAGTTTCCAATAAAATTAAGAGAGGAAAAAATACTACTCGAAATGTTGAGTTATTTTCTATATCGAATCAAAGTTACATTGTGGATACTCCTGGCTTTAATATGCAACCTCTAGAGGTTGATATTAAGTTGTTACCAAATCTTTATTCAGAAATATATAAACAGGTAATCGAAGAAGGAATTAAGTGTAAATTTCGTAACTGCTTACATTTAATGGATGAGGGATGTAATTTAAATAAATCCTTCGAAAGATATCCTTTTTATAAAGAAATGATTGAGTCTTCTAAGAGTCACTATTATCAAAACCAGGCAGATTAAGATTTAATCCACCAGTCAAATCATTCATCCTTTCTTTCATAGTTGTAGTTGATAATTCATGAGCTTTTTGAATAGCTTGCAGAATGTTTTGCTCTATTTGTTCTTTATTTGCATTTAAAATATTTTCTTGTACTTCTACCTTTAAAGGAAGTTGGTTTCCACTTATCCAAACTTTTATCATTTCATCATCACTTTTGCCTTCAATCTCCATATTTTCTAGTTCATCTTGTAATTTTTGAGCATCTTGCTGAATTTGTTTGGCTTTTTTAAAAGCTTCTGTAAGTTGTCCAAAGTTAGGAAGTCCAAAACCCGCCATTTTGTAAAAACGTTTCTTTAGTTAGGATAGTCAAAACCAATCATTCTTACTTCCGGTTGCAAGTAAATCCCTTTGTTTTGTAGTACTTTTTGTTGAATTACTGTTATTAATTCATAAATATCTTTTGAACTTGCTGAAGAAGTGTTAATTATAAAATTTGAATGCATTGTAGAAATTTCAGCACCGCCAATTTTAAATCCCTTTAAACCCATATCATCAATTAATTTTGCTGCATAATTATTTTCAGGATTTTTAAAAACACTACCAAAACTTGGCTGATGATATGGTTGCGTTTCTATTTTGAATTTAAGGTTATTTTTGGTTGTTTGAATTAATTGTTTTAGATTTCCATTAGGTTCAAAATGTAATCTTGCACTAATAATTGTTAAATCATTTTTTTGAAAAGAGCTAAATCTATACTCAAAATTGATATCTTTTTTTTCAATTTCAAGTTTTTCATGAGTTTTATTATTTATAACTTTTACGGATATAAGATTTTTTGCTAGCGATAAATTGCCTGTGCCAGCATTCATATAAATTGCTCCTCCTAATGTTCCTGGAATTCCGACAGCCCATTCCCCCCCTTGTAATCCATTTTTAGCAAGAGAATTAGATAATGTTGGGAGCATTACACCTGCTTCCGCTTCAACAATTCCTGAATATGGCTCTATCTTTAGTGACTTCATTTTTTTTGTACAAACAACTAAGCCTTTTATGAAAATATTATTTATTAAAAGATTTGAACCTGCGCCAATTATTTGACATCTTTGTTTGTTTAAATTAGCCCATTTTATTAGATAAGAAAATTCTTTAATGCTTCTTGGCTCAGCAAAATATTCAGCTACTCCGCCCACTTTTATAGTTGTATAACTACTTAAATTACAGTTTTCTGAAAAAATTTTCTTATTCATAAATTAGTAATCTACTTTAATTGTTTCTTTCATTTAAAATTGACCAGAAATTATGACAGTCACCAGCTCCCATATTCAAAATTAAATCCTCTTTTTGAGTTAATTCGAAAAAATTCTTTGTAATTTCATAATAATTATTTATGTAACTAACATTTTTATTTTTTTTATAAATCAAATCAGTGATAATTTTCGAAGTGATTTTGTCTTCGTTTCCTTCTCCTGCTCCATAAATACTGGTTACATAAATAACATCTGCTTTTGATAATTCTTCAGCGAATTCTTTAGTAAATTGTTTTACACGAGAGTATCTATGAGGTTGAAATATAGCTATTAATCTACTTTTTTGATGTTCATTATTATGTTTTTGCTGAATCAATAATCTTCCTAAATTAATTGTCTCTTTTATTTCATTTGGGTGATGTGCATAATCATCATATAAACTTCTTTCATCTATTTGGCCTCTGAATTCAAATCTTTTTTTTGGGAGTTGCAGATATTTTATATTTTTCTTAATTTCTATAAAATCTACTCCAATCATTCTTGAAGCTGCTATTGCTGCGGTGATATTAGATAGATTGTGTAATCCTGGAATTGGAATATTTACACTACTAATAAAATTTCCATTTTCATAATATTTTCCAATTGAATACTTTGAATTAATTTCAGTCGGAATTATTGCATAAGCTACGTTTTTAGCCGTAGTGTTTGACCACTTACAAGTAGAAAAAAAATTATTTCTTGAGGTTTCACAATCATAATTAAGTAGTAATTTTTTAGAGTTTTTAGCGAAACTTTTAAAAGAAGATATGACTTCACTTAAATTAGAAAAGTGATCGCAATGATCAAAATCAATGTTATTGATTATTCCGATATCAGACTTATATTTGTTAATTGTCCCATCAGATTCATCAACTTCAGCTACTAAGTATTTTGTATCTTCTAAATGACAATTAGAGTTGTAAATAGGAATTATTCCTCCGGTTATTGAAGAAGAATTACCTGTACATAACTCAAGTATTGTAGATAGAAATGTACTGGTTGATGTTTTTCCGTGGCTGCCGGCTACCGCCAATGAAGTATAAGTGTGCATCAGCATTGCAAGTATCTCTGAACGATGTTTTATTGATAAATTTTTTTCTCTGCAGTATGAAAATTCTTCATTTTCTGGCTTGATCGCGGAGCTTACAACAAAATTAATCAATTTGTTGGTAAATTTTGAAATAATAAATTCAATATTTTGTCGAATTTGAGAAGTAAAGATTACTGCACCTAATTCCTCTAATTTTTTAGTTTCATCGTTTTTAACTAAATCAGATCCTGAAACTGAACAACCTTTTTTAAGTAAACCTATTGCTAATGCTGACATTCCAATACCTCCAATCCCAATAAAATGAAAATGACTTTTCAACAGTAATTTTTTATCCAATGTTTATCTTTTACTTAAATCAAAATAACTTCTAGCGAAAATTTTGCTATTTTTTCTTAAAAAAAATGTTTTTTTTTCTTGAATTAATACAAAACAAGACTTATTTGCTTAATAAATCAAAAAAACCTTACGTTATTGCACAAAATTCAGTATGATCAGCAACTTAGGTTAATCATTTAGAAATTATTAATTATGACTTTGCGTGTTGCAATTAACGGGTTTGGCAGAATTGGTCGAAACTTTATGCGTTGTTGGCTTAGTAGAGGAGCTTACACCAACATTGAAGTAGTTGGAATTAATGTTACCTCAGATCCTAAGACTAATGCTCATCTATTAAAGTATGACTCAGTTCTTGGTCAACTTGATGGCGTTGATATTCAATATACTGATGATACTTTTGTAATTAATAACAAGACAATTAAATGTTTCTCTGATAGAAACCCAATGAATCTCCCTTGGAAAGACTGGGGTGTAGATTTGGTTATTGAATCTACTGGAGTATTCAATACAGACGTAGGTGCAAGTAAACACTTAGAGGTAGGAGCAAAAAAAGTCATCTTAACTGCTCCTGGTAAAGGCGATGGAGTAGGTACTTATGTAGTTGGAGTCAATGCTGATACATATAAACATAAAGATTATGATATTTTGAGTAATGCTAGTTGTACAACGAACTGTTTAGCTCCAGTAGTTAAAGTTTTAGACCAAACTTTTGGGATTAACAAAGGTTTGATGACTACAATTCATAGTTACACAGGGGATCAAAGAATTTTAGATAATAGTCATAGAGATCTAAGAAGGGCTAGAGCCGCTGCTACAAACATTGTTCCTACTTCTACAGGAGCTGCGAAAGCAGTAGCTCTGGTATACCCAGAAATGAAAGGCAAATTAACAGGAATTGCAATGAGAGTTCCAACTCCTAACGTTTCAGCAGTTGATTTTGTTTTTGAATCTTCTAAATCTGTCACGGCTGAAGAAGTCAATAATGCGCTCAAGGAAGCATCTCTAAGCTCAATGAAAGGCATTATTAAGTATGGAGATGAACCATTAGTCTCAAGCGATTATGCAGGTACCAATGAATCATCAATTGTGGATAGTGACCTTACTATGTGTATCGGAGATAACCTTGTAAAGGTACTTGCATGGTATGATAATGAGTGGGGTTATAGTCAGAGAGTTGTAGATTTAGCAGAGATTGTCGCTAAAAATTGGGAGTAATTAAAAGTGTTTGAAAGGTTTGTTATTAAATAATTTGTTTTTTTTATTATCTTTAAATTCTATAGATGGTTCACCATCAGCAAAAAAACCAATCTCGTTAATATTTTTATCCAGTTTAGATAAATTTTTTGCCCATTTTTTTGGCAATGAGAAAACTAATTCATAATCTTCACCTCCAAAAAAATAATATGCGTCCCATTTATCTCCTTTAGGCCAATCCTTATCTTTAGGCATTTTTTCATAATTTATGATCGCTTTACAGTCGCTTGCTATTGCTAAATCTTGTAATGCTTGAAATAGACCATCACTGCTATCAGTACATCCTATTCTCCTTATATTTTTATTGGAGCGAGTTTTGAGGAGATTATTTAGAAAATTTGGGTAAACTCTAGGGCGGCAAAAATGTTCAATGGACTTAATGATTAATCTTTCATTAAGAGAAAATTCACTATCGAAATTAATTTTATTTTGTATCAAAAATCCCAGTTTGCTAAGACCATGAATTCCTGTAGTTAATATTATATCTCCGGGTTTACAAGCGTTTCTTCGTAATTCAAGTTCACCCTGAATGCCAAAGGCCGTAATTGAAATGATTTTTTCATCCCCTTTTGAGCAATCTCCCCCTAGAATCACCCCGCCATATTCTTTTAATGCATTATTTATACCTTTGTATAATTCTTCAACCCAAATCCACTCAGTTCTAGCAGGTAGAACTAGGCTTATTGTAATACCTATAGTTTTTTTGCTTCCACTTGATAATAAGTCAGAGATGTTGCTAACAACTGCTTTCCAACCAATGTCCCGAGGACAAATAGAAATGTCATTGAAATGAACATTTTCCACCAAAGAATCAGTATTAACAAGTAAATTTTCATTTTTAGTTTTGATTAAAGCGCAATCATCTGAAATTTGGTTTTTAGGCATATATTTTCCTAGCCTATTGATTAATTCTTTTTCTCCTATATCTTCTAATATTTCTTTATGCATTTAATTTGAGGTTTTCAATCCCTTCTAAAACTTCAATTGAAATTATTGTGTCATCTTTAGTAAGCTCTTCTAATACATCAAATCCATCTATAACGTAGCCAAAGGCAGCATTCCTCCCGTCAATTAAATTGCGACCTGCTGGATTTAATTCTGCTTCATATAAAAAGAAGAAAAATTGCGATGAGCCATCATCAACTGAGGTATTTGAATGGGACCATCCTAGAGTTCCAAGTGTCGCAAAAGGTAGTGTTGGCGTCTCTGTGTAAAGACCTAAATCTTCAAAAGTTTGATTATAAAAAGTATCTTGTTCATCAGGAATTCTAATTTCTAAGGGAACGTGACGTTCTTCGTTTGTTTCAGGATCTACATAACCAATATCTTCACCAATTGGATCACCTGTTTGCAGAACAAAAAATTCTTCTGCTCTGTTGATAGGTAAATTTTTGTAGAAGTTTTTTGAAGATAAATCTATAAATGCTCCTGCTGTAAGTGGGGCGTTAAATCCATCCACAATTGCTTGCATATCTCCTTTGGAGGTTTTTATATTGACTTTTGCTCTGCCCAGTAATCTTGGTAAATTATCAAATTCCTGGGGAATAGAGTATGGAAATTTATTTGGTAGAAAATATTCTTCTAATCCACCTATTTTATCTAAAGCATCTCTTCGGGTTGCTATAAATGAGTATTTATCTTTTGATTTAGAATAATCTTGAAGACTATCAAAACTTTCTTTGAGCTTTAAAAATGTTTTTTCAGCAATTTTCTTTTTATCGTTTGGTAATTCTTGAATAATTTTACTCTGGTATTTTTTTAGTAAAGATTGACATTTTGTAACAGTTTTCGTAAGAGCGGGCCATCTTCCTCCTCTTACAAGGTCACTAGTTTCCTCCAATTTGTGTTGAAGTTCTTGTAACTCAGCTTGCTTGATAGGGAGTGCGTTTCTGAGGATTGCACTAGGATCTTTTACTGCATTTCCAGTGGGTAAATCAGCTAGTACTTTAACCGGTTTTAAGAGAAAAACCTGTAAAATTACAATCGATAGAATTAAGAAAAGTTTGTTCTGATTTGATAAGAATTTTTGCATAGCACTCTTGCAGGTTTATGATCCTTGGGGATGTAATACAGGAATGATTTCCAGTAACGATTTTCGCACAGGTACTACCATCGAATTGGATGGACAAGTTTGGCGTGTTGTAGAATTTCTACATGTCAAGCCTGGCAAAGGTTCTGCTTTCGTGCGAACGAAATTAAAATCAGTTCAAAGCGGCAACGTGGTTGAAAAAACTTTTCGAGCCGGAGAATCAGTACAGCAGGCTATCCTTGAGAAGTCTAACCTGCAGCATACTTATGTGGAGTCTGGTGATTACGTTTTTATGGATATGACAAGTTTTGAAGAGACAAGACTTACCTCTGAACAAATCGGTAAAGGCGCAAAGTATTTGAAAGAGGGAATGGAGGTTAATGTAGTTTTCCATAATGGTAAAGTTTTAGAAGTAGAACTTCCAATATCTATTACCTTGAAAGTTACAGAGACTGATCCTGGAGTCAAAGGTGATACTGCTAGTGGGGGTACGAAACCAGCTATTCTAGAAACAGGTGCTCAAGTTATGGTTCCTTTATTTATTTCTGTGGGAGAAATGATTAAAGTTGATACTCGTAATGATAGTTATCTAGGACGTGAAAATTAATGGCTATGAAATTAGATCATGAAGACTTAAATCGCTTAATAGAGAAAATCTCTTCAAGTGATATACAAGAGTTCTCGCTAGAGGGAGAAGATTTTAAGCTTGAAATAAAAAGGAATTTATTTGATCAGAAACAGGTTGTTAATAATTTAGTTTCTAACACTTCATTTGATAAGCAAACAATTCCTAATCAAAAATCTATTAATGATAATGTTTCATTAGTAAGCGAGCCTGAAGCACCTCAGGTAGCTCCTCCTGGACGCTCTGACCTTACTGAAATTACTTCCCCTATGGTTGGCACCTTTTATAGGGCTGCAGCGCCTGGAGACGATCCATTCGTCGAAGTTGGAAACAATGTTAAAGTCGGTCAAACTATTTGTATTTTGGAAGCTATGAAGTTAATGAATGAAATTGAATCTGAATTTAACGCTGAAATAGTAGAGATTCTCGTTGAAAATGGGACTCCAGTTGAATTTGGTCAAGTTTTAATGCGCGTTAAGCAGACTTGAATTATTAGTCATTTCTATGGCAGCTTTTATAGCTTCAATCATGCTCTGAGATTGAGCAATGCCTTTACCAGCAATATCAAATCCCGTTCCATGATCCGGAGACGTTCTGATAAAAGGTAAACCGATTGTGGTATTGACTGAGTAATTAAGAGCTATCACTTTCATTGGTATTAAACCTTGATCGTGATACATAGCAAGAATGCCATCGTGCTTTTCAGCATTTTTGTCACTCCATGCTTTTACTGAAGAATTCCAGCAACTATCTGGTGATAAAGGACCTAATAATTTAATACTTCTATTTTTTTCATTCCATGTTATTAATGCATCATTCAGCCAATCTTTTTCTTCATGACCTAAGATACCTTCTTCGCCGGCATGAGGGTTTAATCCTGCTACTTTTAAAGTAGGATTATTAGTATAGGTATTACAAAAATCTTTGAAAAGATCCAATTTAGAGTGGATTAATTCTGTAGTTAATTTCTTTGGAACTTCACAAAGGGCTATGTGGGTTGTGGCTAGTAAAGTATTAAATCTCCAACCTGTAATTGGTGATTTTGCTGTGAATAACATTCCAACGTTTTTTACCCCACATGATTTTGCTAGTACTTCAGTTTGGCCAGAGAAGTAATGACCTGCTAGAGACCATGATTTCTTGCATATTGGTCCAGTTACAAGCGCTGAATAAGGATATTGTTTTACAATTTCTATTGCTTTTGTTAAATATTGGAAACTTGAATTACCGTAATTTGATTGAGAGTCATTATCTGATGAAGAAATTTCGAGATCATGTATCTTTAAATTTTTTGGATTTGCAAGGTTTTTTAATCCTAAGGATCTAAGATATTTATAAGTATTTTGTAGATTTTTTCTTGATCCAACTAATATAAAGTCAATATTTTCTGGTATCTCATTAGAACAAAGTGCTTTTAAGATTATTTCAGGTCCAATACCTGATTCATCTCCGACGCTTAATACTACCTTCAATGTTTTATTTTTATTTTGAAAATTCATAAAAAGTTTTTAAATTTATTTTTTTTAACTATTTAAATAGCAATTTTTTAAACCTAATTTATAGTT
This sequence comes from Prochlorococcus sp. AG-418-G18, assembly GCA_003214215.1. Classification (GTDB taxonomy): domain Bacteria; phylum Cyanobacteriota; class Cyanobacteriia; order PCC-6307; family Cyanobiaceae; genus Prochlorococcus_A. The sequence goes on from QCLX01000005.1 coordinate 49,828, forward strand.
TTTATAAATTAGTTTATATCCAAGCGTTTCGCATAAAAGTTTGTTAGAAACTCTTCTATTTTCCATCCAAAAAGATTGAGCGATAGGTGATAATTCTTCTTTGGCATCCTCAAATAATATTGGCTTTGGCATTTTTAAACCAAGTAAATCGTAGCAATATTGAATAACTTCTATCTGAGCACAGGGTTGATCATCTGCAATATTAATAATCTGGTAAAACTTTAAGGAATTTTTATTTTGTAATAGATAGATAATTGCATTTGTAATATCAGCAACATGAATTCTCGAAAATACCTGATTTTTCTTTGATATAACACGAATTTTTTTATTTTTTATTGCTTCAAAAGTGGATCGTCCAGGTCCATAAATACCGGGTAACCTAAAAATTTGTACAGGCAAACCAGATTCAATCCATTCTTTTTCACAATTTAACCTCTTATGACTTCTTTTTTGAAAAGGGTTAGGATCATCTATTTCAGAAACCCAGTCACCCTTGGTGTTCCCATAAACTCCTGTTGTAGATAAATAGCCAACCCATTCAAGTGATAAACTTTTTAGTTGATTTTTAAGACTTCCTAGTACTGGATCATTTCCATTTTTGTCGGGAGGGATGCAACTAAGAATATGTGTGACACCATCAAAAATTTTTGCATCAGGAACTACACTATTTTCACTGTTGAATACGAAACTATTTGGATCTTTTTTTTCAGATCTAGAACTTGTCAAAGCAGTACAACCTAATTGTTTTATGGCTTTTGCAAAGAAATTTCCGCTGAAACCACATCCAAAGATTAAAAATTTATTTTTATTACTTAGTGAGCTTGCAGGTTTCTTCATGCGACGATAAGATAGTACATATGTATTAATAAATGATGAAGACAGCTCTTAAGCCCGTTTTAAAATCAAAAACTTTTTGTGTTAGCAAAAGTTATCCCCGTTTTATAGAGAGAGAAGTAAGTTCAGTTAATTTTAAATTCTACCAAAAATCATTTATCTTTCTTATTGCATTATCGACAATTTTAATATTCCCAGAATCGCCAAGAGAATTGGAAAATATATGTGAGAATTATAACTCTAGAAAAATATGTAATGTTTGGTAATCAGGCTGCTTTATATTCTGATTCATCCTTTTCGTAATTTTTATTTTTTACTGTGAAATTAGGATTAGCCCATTGCAGCAATCTAATAGCTAATCTTAAATCGCCCTCTAACCAAGCTCTTATCGCCATTGCTCTTCGAGGGTCATAAAATTTTTGCCTTCTATACCAATACAAAGCATTTTCATCTGATTTATCCCCATTACAGGAAAGACATGCAGGGACGCAGTTTTCTGTTGTACTTAAACCACCTTGGCTACGAGGTAATACATGATCGATAGATTCAGATGGTTTTCCGCAATATATACAACTTTTTCCTGTAAACCTATGAATAGATTTTCGCCATTGTCTAAATCTGAACTTGGGACATAAATCCTCTAAAAACACCGCATCATTAATATGCATTCAGAATATTTAGTTAAATAAATAATGGCTTGTATAAATTAAAAGTCAACATTTATTTATGTTTTTTGGCCTAAATTTGCCATTAAAAAATTTGATTTAGTGTGTTTAGATACAAAATAGTATTTATTAAAATTTTTAAAAATTATTATCTTTTCTGAAACCTTAATTAATAGCTATATCTATCAAGAGTTTCATCAGTAAATTCTTCATTAGTTTCTTCTAATTCTTTTTCTAACTCTTTTCTTCTGTTTTCTCTATCTTTCGCTTCTTTTTCTTTTCTTTGTTCTTCTTTTTCTAAATCTCGAATTAGTTTTCTATTTGGATGAAGATTATCTAAATATTCAACGCAATAACTAAATTTTTCTCTTTCTCTTATAACTGTTTCAGTAATTTGCGCTGCTGCATTTTTTGGTGAAACTTTGAAGAATCCTCCCTTTTGTTTTTTTATATATGTATAAGCTGCATCCCAACTACTTTCATGGTCATTTCCGCCATCTCGCATAGTACAAAAAATTTCTGCCCCAAATGAACTTGAATTCACTTTTGGAGTAGTAAGGGTTAGAGGAGTGAAAATTCCTAACGCTAATAATATTAGTTTTGTATTCTTAAATCTTTGCATTAACCTTATTATCTTCTATTTAAAAATATCTTTTTTTGTGAATATGTCTATAGAAATTTAAGATTTAATTACTCCAAATATATTCAAGCATTTCACAATTAAAGGGAGAATTAAAAGCACAGTAATCAATCTTACTGCGTGTAGAGTTGCTACTGCGGCCCCTACTCCATATTCTGATCCTACAAGACTCATGCCACTAATGCCCCCTGGGGCAGCCCCAAGGATTGTAGTTATCACGTCTATGTTGAGTAATCTGCTTGTCCACAATCCAATTGCTAATCCTGTGATAACTAAAGTAAACGTTATTAAAATAGCAGGCCTCCATAGGCTTTGAAGATCAACTAATGAGTCTTTAGTTAACGAAGTGCCGATCACTGTCCCTATTCCAATTTCTAATATTGTTCTAGTACCAATTGGCCACTCTGCTATTTCTACTTTGCCACTTATGCTAAGTATACTTGCGCCAATTAAAGCGCCTGCAAGAGGAGCTGCAGGGATACCCGTTTTTAAAGCTAAAGCTCCAAAAAATCCACCAGCAATTAGATAATAGACTAGATTTATGTTTGGCATAAAATTAAAGCTGTTTGGATATAATATTAGAAAAATTTTTTTTTGCTTTAGTTTATAGTCAAATTATATTTTTGTTTTTCTCTCATAATGTCCCCTTTTATTGGCATAATAATATTTAAAGCTTGAATTTTATGTCTTCACAAATTTCATACAAAGCTAATAAAAGCCGCGTAAAGAAAAAATTATCTTTTTTTGAGGGCGGCCACCAACTTGAAAAATTAGAGTTTGCCCTTGCAATCGCTCAAACTAAGGGAGATGAAAAAAAATCAACTATCCTTAGAAAAAAGATTGTTGAATTAGGCGGTAATATTGAAGAGCCAGGAACTTAACTCAATTAGCGTCGAGATATTTAGATGCTACTAACAATGCATTCCCAGCTTGTTGCTCTGTTATTTTACCTGCCTCAAGAAGTGTATGGCTGATAGCAGAAATCACAGTAATTATATCTCTATCATTTATATAGCCTAAGTGTCCGACTCTAAAAATCTTCCCTTTCAAGTGATCTTGACCTCCAGCTAGTAAAATATCAAACTTATTTTTTATTGTCTTCCTAAATTCTTCCGCATCTATTGCGCCAGTTTTTATTGCAGTAATAGAGGGGCTTAAAAATTTTTCATCAGCAAATAGATTTAAATTTAAAGCTTTTGCTGCATTGCTCATTGCTAATTTATGCTTGTTATGCCTTAAGAAAATATTGTCTAAGCCTTCTTCCCGCATCATTTTTAAAGATTCATCTAAAGCAAAAACCAAATTTACAGCAGGAGTATATGGGTTACTATTACTAGCAAGACTCTTTCTGTATGATTTTAAATTTAAATAAAATTTTGGTAAATTAGACTTCTCTGCAGCCTCCCATGCTTTTTGACTCATCGATATAAAGCTAAGTCCAGGCGGTATCATATATCCCTTTTGTGATCCTGAAGCAACGATATCTAATTGCCATTTATCTACTGGTACATTGCAAGCCCCAAGACTTGTGACACAGTCGACAATCGATAATGCTGTATTGTGTTCCCGAATATATAAACTTATAGTTTCTAAATCATTGATTACACCTGTTGAGGTCTCAGAATGAGTTAAGATGACAGCCTTTATTTCTTTTTGTTTATCTTCTTCTAATATTTTTTTGAATTCTTCTGGATTAAGTGGAGTTCCCCATTCGGCATCAATTTTTATTACTTCTAACCCAAATTCCTTAGCAACTTTTACCCATCTTTCACCAAATTTTCCATTTTCTCCACAAATTACTTTGTCACCTTTACTTAAGGTATTAATTATTCCAGCCTCCATTGCGGCAGTTCCACTACCTGTAATTGTTAGAACATCATTTTGAGTTTGATGAAGCCATTTTAAATTTTTAGTGGTACTTTCCACTAGGTCTTGGAATTCTTTACTGCGATGGCCTATAGGATGTTTACTTAATGCTTGTAAAACTTTTTCTGGTACTGGTGTGGGTCCAGGAATCATCAATGATAATTTTTGTTGTATGGCCACTTTTTATTAAATAGGTCATTCTTAGATTAGTTCTCATTATGTATTTTTCAATTACTTGATTTGAAAAAAGGATTTTCTTTACCTTTATGGGTTGCTGGAGCTGCTAGGTCAGCATTAAAAAAATTAGTAGGTTCTCCATTTAATAATTATGAATTAATAAAAATTCCTAATGAAAAAAAAGAAATAAAAATCGATATTCATTCTGTTGGTTTAATTAAAGATTCCTCGCACGCATTAGGAATTACTTTTGCAAAGTCTGGCTTAGATCTAGACATTACACAAAACTTAGAAGTGTGGGCTATAGCCTCTTTTGAAAAAGCTTCTTTTGATATTCCAGTTCAAAAAAATCAAATAAATTTAATCGCAGGTTCCGGCGTAGGTATTAAAGAGAAGACTTCGGAGATATGTATTTCTGAGTTTGCTAAAGAAATTTTATATCAAAATTTATTGGATATTATTCCAGAGGGATTAATTTTAAATTTAGAAATAATTTTTCCAAATGGCGAGTTCTTAGCTGAAAGAACTAGTAATAAGTCATTTGGCATTGTGGAAGGATTATCTATTATCGGAACTTCTGCTGAGACGCATTCGAGTGCTTCACCTGATCAATTAGAACAAGCTAAAACTAACTTGGCAAAATTAATCAAAAGTGATTTTAAAGGGAAAGTTGTTTTTGTTATTGGTGAAAATGGTTTAAATTTGGCAAAAACTTCTAATGTTAACTTGCCAATAATAAAAGTTGGAAACTGGATAGCGCCACTAATAGTTGATGCTGCAATTAAAAATGTTAAAACTGTAATTCTTTTTGGTTATCACGGAAAATTAATTAAATTAGCTGGTGGTATTTTCCATACACATAATCATTTGGCCGACGGAAGAATTGAGATTCTTGTTTATTTAGCCGTAAAAGAAAACTTACCACATGAAATAATTGTGAAATTATCTCACCTAAATAATCTTGAGGATGGCTTATTACTTCTTGAAAAATTTAGTAAGTCTATTGCTGATAAATTATTCCAAAATTTGGCAAATACCATTGAAAAGAGATCTTTTGCATATGTTAATAGGTATGTAAAAACAGATATGGAAATTGCGGCAATCATTTTTGATAGAAAAAGGGAAATAAGGTGGGGCGGGATTAATGGAAATAGTTATATTCCTTATTTTAAATGCGATTAATTTTTGATTGATCATGCTTTTGTAAATAAATTGAGCTAACTTTTAGACATGAGTCAAAAATCTTTAAAAAAAGAAAGAGATCCATCAATATTAATTTTAGATTTTGGATCTCAATATTCCGAATTGATTGCAAGAAGAATCAGAGAAACTAATGTTTTTTCTCTTGTAGTAAGTAATTGTATTTCAATAGAGCATATTAATGATATTTGCCCTAAAGGTATAATTTTGAGTGGGGGCCCAAACTCTGTATATGATCAAAATGCGCCTAAATGTGATGAAAAAATTTTTGATTTAGGAATTCCTATTCTTGGGATATGCTATGGAATGCAATTGATGGTTAAAGAACTTGGAGGATCAGTCACTTCAGCAACTAAAAAAGCTGAATATGGGAGGGCACCAATAAATATAGATTTTGAATCTACTCTCCTTTCTGGTGTGATTGATAAATCTATAATGTGGATGAGTCACGGTGATTCAATTAATTGTTTACCTGATGGATTTAATAGAGTTGCTCACACCGAGAACACTCTCCATGCAGCAATTTCGAATGATAGAAAAAGATTATTTGGCGTACAATTTCATCCTGAAGTTATTCATTCAGAGTTTGGGATGACAGTAATTAAAAATTTTGTTTACAAGATTTCTAGTTGTGAAGCTGATTGGACAACAGAAACCTTTCTAGAGGAAACAATTCCTAGGATCAGAGAGCAAGTTGGTAATAAGAAAGTTTTGCTTGCATTGTCAGGAGGAGTTGATTCGTCAACGCTTGCTTTTTTACTCAATAAAGCAATTGGAAATCAGCTTACATGTATGTTTATAGACCAAGGTTTCATGAGAAAAGGTGAACCAGAATTTTTAATGAATTTTTTTGATAAGAAATTTCATATAAAGGTTGAATATATTAATGCGAGGGAAAGGTTTATCGCAAAATTAAGAGGGATTACTGATCCAGAACAAAAAAGGAAAATTATTGGTGCAGAATTTATAAGGGTATTTGAAGAAGAAAGTAATAGATTGGGTCCTTTTCATTATTTAGCGCAAGGTACACTTTATCCTGATGTTATTGAAAGTGCTGGTACTAATATTGATCCCAATACAGGTGAGAGAATAGCTGTCAAGATAAAAAGTCATCATAACGTCGGCGGATTACCAAAAGATTTACAATTTAAGTTAATTGAGCCATTAAGAAAACTTTTTAAAGATGAAGTCCGCAAATTAGGTTCTGCTTTAGGTTTGCCGGATGAAATTATAAAAAGGCATCCATTCCCAGGACCAGGGTTGGCAATAAGAATATTGGGAGAAGTGACTAATGAAAAACTTGATTGTTTAAGAGATGCAGATTGGATCGTGAGAGATGAAATTAAAAAAGCAGGTCTTTACGATGATATTTGGCAAGCTTTCGCAGTATTGTTACCTGTTAAAACTGTAGGAGTTATGGGTGATAAAAGGACTTATTCATGGCCAATCGTTTTACGTTGTGTATCTAGTGAAGATGGTATGACTGCAGACTGGTCAAAAATTTCTTTTAAGATTTTAGAGAGAATATCTAATAGAATTGTTAATGAAGTAGTATCAGTTAATAGAGTTGTTTATGATATAACTAGCAAACCTCCTGGAACTATCGAGTGGGAATAATAAAAGGGGTATAAAGCCATTCATAGTCTAAAAAAGTCGGTTACACGTGAGGGTAAAATTTCATCTCTATAGAAAAATCGTATAAAAAGAAATTTCTTAGATTCTTGATGTAATATTAAAGATGTATTTGGAAATTTCTTCATGAAAATATCACAGTTTTTTGTTTCAGGTTTTTTAATTGCTGGTTCTTTAGTTAGTGCTACTCCTTCTTTTGCATCTTGTTATGGCAGTGGATATGCTCGTTATTGCGATGGGATAGGAGGTCCTGGTGCAACATATTCACCAAGAGGTGACTATGGAAGTACTAATTACTACAATCGAAATAGTGGATATTCAAGGACTGAAACTTATACACCGCAAAGAAACGATACTTATTACAATGGCGGCGGATATAATTCAAGACCTCGTTCGCGTAAAGGATATGGTTACTCCTCAGGGGATTATTTCGGTTTTTAACAACGTAAATATTATTTCTCTACAAAAATGTATTAAACTGCCAATATCCTTCAGATTTCCAGCTATGAATGGGTTACACGTGGGTTACACGTGAGGGTAAAATCTTATCTCAACAGAGAAATTGTATAAATTTATTTCTCTACATTTGTTGTATTAATGTTAATGTCTAGGGTTTAGTTGCTAATAATCTATGAACGACTTCTCTACAAAGTCTTCTTATCCTGAGGATTTAAAAAGAAAAAAACCTGCTCGAAAGCAGGTCTTTTTGAAGATCAATCGCAAGTGTTTCCTTTTCTAGAAAATATCGACTCTTCTTCTTTGATGAAGTGTAGGGATATAAAACCTCTACCGCTAATTTTTTTACCTAAGATATTTTTTGATTTGAGTGATATCTCAATTTCGGTTTCAACGGTTTGTAGATTTATACTATCTATTTTTCTATATATTCTATAATTTATTTTTAGTGTTTTCTAAAAACAAAGAATAACTAAGAATCTCCGCAGTTCATGATTTTTATTTATCGCTAATGCCTATTTTATTTAAAACCCTTTTCCAGTATTCTCTGAGAATATCTTTGTTATTCTCAGTAAAATGTGGACTTGAATCGGAATACAGGAGTTTACCGTTTTTATCGACAGTTCTGCATTTTGCTCCATTGCAGAGTTCATCATGGGGGTCGACGTAGATAGTGTTGCTGGATGATTTTGCGATTTCCAAGAAAACATTATTCATTTCTTTTCGATCTTCAATGCTAATGGATCTTTTAGTCTCGCATAGATCGATTCTGCCTATTCTGATAATATTTTGTAGATAATTGATGTTGTCTGGGCATACTTTTGGTATGTCCCCTATAAGCACAAGATAGGCACCCTTTTCCTCGATGATTTGCAAAATATCAAGTAACCTCTTCCTAAGAATATTTGTTCTTTGAATATTTTGTTTCCTTGCTACTCCTGTATATTGACCAACACTAAAACGATCCCTACTGATACTAATGAATACGTAATCTTTATCACTGAGGTTGTTTCGGAAATAATCTTTGTAAGCATTTCCAGCATTATTGATGCAAATTTTTTGAGAAGAGCAACTATCTTTCCCTAGTAAATAAAAAAGAAAACCATACTCAATAAGAGTTCCTAGATTGTATTCAGAGTTAGTCTGATGCAAGGCAGACTGTATGCTCCAATGATGATTTGCTGCATGACTATCGCCAATTAGAAAGATTTTCCTTGAATAATCATTATTCTCATGAGTGGAAAGACAGTCTTTGAATGCCGTCTCAATGTTGCTTGGATGATGGCAATAAAAATCTTTATGAGGTATGCCAGTTCCACCTGTAAAAGCATATGGATATAATTTTTTGCCGATAGATTCTAGAAATTGCTTCGCTGATGTTTTAGGAATTGAGACAATCGATAAAGCAGTAATACTAAGTGAGACCACAGCAAAGACTAATGTCTTCCATCGTCTCTCAAACCATATTTGCTTACGAAGTGGCGTTTCGATATATCGATATGAAGCAATTGCAAGACCAAACATCAGAGCAATTTGGAAAGGCACTGACCACCAATGAATTCCAATTGTCCAACGACTAATTGAAATGATACCCCAGTGCCATAAATAGAGAGAATAAGAGATGAGACCTATATAAACGATATTAGGATTAGTAAAAAATATGAATGCTTTTGTTTGTTTTTTGAAGGAGGCGATAAGAACAGAAGACAGAGCAACTATTGCAATTGTTGATGCTGATGCCCATAATATCGGCAAATACATCACCCCGACAATCAAAGTTAGAACTAGAAGAGATGGCACCTTCTCAAGGAATTGTTTTAGGTATTTTTTTTTCTGTAATCCAAGAAAGATCAAACAACCTGTTGCCATCTCCCAAAACCTTGACGGCATTAAAAAATATGCTGCTGGTTGGTTTGTTGGATACAGATAGATAAATCCGATTAATGATCCAATAGTCATTGCACCAACCGCTAGAAACAAATTACGAGCACCATTCTTCGTCTGTTTTCCAAACCCAGAAAACCAAATCAGAAAAGGAAAAAGGATGTAGAACTGCTCTTCAATACCAAGCGACCAAGTATGTGTGAATACATTGAGTTCTGTTGATTGTGCAAAGTAGTCCGTTGAATAATTGAGGAGGTATAGATTAGATAATCCGAACAAGGATGTTAGACCAGTCAATAAAGATGTACCTGGGTATGGATTGAACAAGCAGATGGCAATACTTGTGATGAGTACAAAAACTGATAGTGCTGGAACTAATCGCTTTACCCTGCGTTCGTAAAATCCGCTGATGAAGTCCTTGAAGTTTTTACAGGGTCTTTGATAAAGAGATGATGTTATGACGAATCCTGAGATAACAAAAAAGATATCAACGCCAAGATATCCACCTGGCAGTATTTCCTTGTTGAAGTGATTGATGATGACAGCAATGACTGCAAATGCCCGCAGACCATCAATTTCTGGTCGGTAACGACTATCTTTTGACGAAATATTTTTTGAAGAAAAATCATTCATATATGCCATCCATTGCACTTCCCGTAAAAATAACCTCTTCTTTGCTCATATTTCTAATTTAAATTTGGATAGAAATAGATTAGTAATATATATGATAACTCTATGAAAAACTCATATATTTGTTTATTTCTTGAGACGCTTCGCAGTAATTGGGTTACACGTGGAATATTCGTAACCTATTTGCGATGCCTTTCAACTTTTATTTTCTTTTGAGACTTTTTGTGATTTCTAAAACCTTTCATAAAAAGTCTTTATAGGTTAATTATATATATTTTTGAATATATGGAATCTAACTTGCTTGTAATTCTGCATTAAATCTCTAAAATTAGTTCGTAAGATTACACCTTAAAGTATAAAGAATGGTTAATTGTGATTTCTATCAATCTTATATGGAACCAGCCTTCTTAACTAATTCTTTATATCAATGGCATTCAAGGTGTAAAAATTTTGTGGAATTATTTAATAGAAGTAATTTACCAAATTTTAAATAATTTAGCGGTTTAATTGTTGCAGGAAATTTCTTTAAATTAGATTTAAAAAGTAATGAGCGAGATTATTAAATTAAGTCGATCTACTGTTGAGAAATTTCTTAGCTGTCCAAGATGTTGCGTTCTTGATAAAAAATATAAAATAAAACCACCATCATTACCATTTACGCTAAATATAGCCGTAGATAATTTATGCAAAAATGAATTTGATCATTACAGGAGAATTCAAGAGTCACATCCTTTATTAATTGAACATGGAATTGATGCTGTTCCTTTTAAACATAAAGATTTAGAACGCTGGAGAAGTAATTTTCAAGGGATAAGATATAAGTCAATTGAACATCATTATGATTTTGGTGGAGCTGTGGATGATATTTGGCAGAAAAAAAATGGAGAACTTCTTATCGTTGACGTAAAAGCAACATCTAGAAATAATTTTGATTGGTTCGAGACTTTTAATAAATATGAATATGCAAAATCTTATAAGAGGCAATTAGAAATGTATCAGTGGTTATTTACAAAAAATGGTTTTAAAGTTGCTAAAGAAGCTTTTCTCTTATATTTTAATGGAAAAAAAAATGAAGAATTTTTTAATAATCAATTAAAATTTGATGTACATCTAATTAAATTAAATTGTTCTACATCATGGGTAGAACAAAAGATAATTGATACAGTCAATTTATTACGTTCAGATATTTTTCCTAAACCTTCATTAAATTGCGAATACTGTAATTATTTAAAAAAGCGTTGGCATCTATCGAAAACTTAATACTCATAGAAAATTTTTCTTAGATATTTCTGGAAAAATAGTGAATAAAAGATAATCTTTAATTAGATTACTAATTTAGACTTTTGATAAAATCAAATAATCATAATGGAAAGATAACTAATCATCTTCAACAAGATGTAGTAAAAGTATCTGGTAAAAAAATTTTTATTAATCCTTTTTTATATTGGCGGAGATTTGACGAAAATACTAATAGATGGCTTCGAGAACCTGGTCAAATGTCGGAGGATCAAATTCATCCTAATAGAAATCGTTTTTATCCAGAAATAGAATGGGCTGATTTAAGTCATGAGCAAAAGCTCATAAAAGATGCAACTGTTGAGATGTTTTTAAAAACTCTTGAATTGATCAGTACATTTCATCCTTATCTTAGTTCTGGACAGCTACTAGAAGTTGAGAGAAAAATGGCGATTATTAAAAAGGTTCCTTTTGAAAAGTGGGTCACAAAATCTTTTGCTAAGAAAGCAAGATTATTAGAAAATGAAAAAAGAAAATTTCAAAGAGAAAGGTTTTTTAGTAGTTGGACTGAATGGTTTAGTTTAGAAAATACTCAAAAGGCGATTTTACCATTAATAGTCACGTTATTTATTTCAACATTCATAGGTTGGTCTTTAGGAATATCTAAGAATAGTTGTAATCCTTATTTTGAGCAAAACTTAGATCAGTTAAATTAATATTTAATGAGTTTTTAACTATCAATTTAACATTACTTTGAAAAATTTTTTTTTTATTTAAAATTGGAATATCTAATCATAAATCCAAAAAAATATAAGTCTTATGAATGAAAAATTAACTTCAGATAATTTTGAAATTAATGATTATATTTTAAATACTGAAGAAAGTGATTATAAAAATTTAATTACTAGACTTAAAGAAATAAGTGCAACAATAACTTTATTGGAAAAAAAATATTTAGATAAAGTTTAATTTTTTGATAAAAAGTAATTCTAATAAAAAACTTATTCGATTTAAAAGACAATCTTTAGTCTTACTTATCTTTTCTTCTATTTCTTTTGTATTGATTTTATTAAGGTTAATTTTTTTACAACTATTAAATTATGAATCTTTTAAGAAAATGTCTGATGAAAACCGGATTAGACTTATTGCTTCTCAACCAATACGTGGAAAAATACTTGATAAAAATGGTTATGTTTTAGCTGATAGTAGGGTTCAATATTCTTTAATCATAAAGCCTCAATCTGTAAGCTTAAGCAATTGGGAAAAACATAAATCAAGTATTTCTGATTTATTAAATGTTGATAGTAATGTAATTCAAAAAAAATACTTAAATGGTTTAACAAATCAGCAACTTTCAATAACTATTCTTGATGATTTAAATATGGATCAATTAATAAAATTTAAGGAAAATGAAGATAATTTATCTAGTTTTGAAATAGCGACAAAATTAATAAGAAATTATCCTTATAAATCTGTTGCTGCTCATGTAATTGGTTATACTCAGCCAATCACTGATTCGGAATATAAAATTTTATCCATTAAGGGTTATAGATTAAATGACTTAATAGGGAGAACTGGAATTGAATATGTGTATGAAGACTTCATAAGGGGGGAATGGGGCGGAGAGATGGTTGAGGTAAATTCTTTAGGTAAATTTCAAAAATCTTTGGGGATAAAACCCTCATTACAAGGCAATGATATTGAATTGACAATTGATATAAATTTGCAATTAGTTGCTGAGGAAGTTCTTAAAGATAAAAAAGCTGGAGCGATAATAGTGATGGACCCGCGAGATGGAGCAATCAGAGCAATGGTCAGTCGGCCGACTTTTGATTTGAATTTTTTCTCGAAGAATTTTAAGCCCGAAAAAGAATACAATAAGATATTTAATTCTCCTGAAAAACCTCTCTTTAATAGAGCATTAAATGCTTATGACCCAGGGAGTGTTTGGAAAATTGTGACGGCTTTAGCTGGTTTGGAAAGTGGAAAATTTCCTATTGATACTATGTTAGAAACTAAACCATGTATCACTTATGGTAACCAATGTTTTAGAGAGCACAATGATTTAGGATTTGGAGTAATAGGGTATGAGGATGCTTTAAAAGTTTCAAGTAATACTTTCTTTTATCAAATTGGATATGGTGTAGGTGTTGATGAGATTCATGATGTTTCGAAAAAACTTGGCTTTAATTCCTTATCCGGGATCGAAATTTCTGAACAAGAGAATATAGGATTAGTAGCTAGTAGTGAATGGGCCAAAGAAGGTAGAGGATGGGGGCAACCAGGAAGAACCCCTTGGGTCCCAGAAGATATTGCCAGTATGTCTATCGGACAAATGGTTGTTCAAGTAACTCCGATTCAAATAGCTAGAGCATATGCAGCGATTGCTAATGGAGGTTATTTGGTTACTCCACATTTGACTAAAAAACATAAAGAATCTTTGTCTGATAAATCAAGAGTTAGACTTGATATTGATCCTCAGCATATCCAGTTACTAAAAAATGGTTTAAGAAAAGTTGTTGAATCTGGAACAGGTGTAGCAATTAATACTGGAGTCACTAATCTGCCCCCAGTTTCTGGTAAAACGGGAACCGCTGAAGATTGGAAGACTGGTTTGGATCATGCTTGGTTTGTATGTTTTACTCCATCAGAGGAAAGTGAATTACTAGTTGTTGCTTTTGCCCAAAATACACCAGGTGGTGGGTCAGTTCATGCACTTCCTATGGCGAAAGAAATTCTAAAAGTTTGGAATAAAAATAATTGATAAGAAGTACTCAATTACAAATTTTTATGTTTTTATTTTTTTCATTTGTAGAAGTCTTTGAATAATATCTTCAATAGTTTTTGTATCTATCGGTTTACTATATGAGGACAAAAGTTGTCTCCCTAATACCTGACTTCCTAAATGCACTAATTGAATGCGTAATGAGGTGAGTAACTCTAAACCTATTCCACCAGAGAATGTAGCAATTGCGATTGGTTGACCATTAAATAAATTCCTAAAGTCATCTCCTGAAATAGATAACCAAGCTATAAAGTTTGAGAGAATAGGGGGAATAGATCCATTATATTCAGGAGCACAAATCACCCACTTTTCTATTGCGAAAAGCTTTGTTTTTAATTCTTCTATTACAATTGGGATATTATCTTTGCTGTGAATTCTTGGATTAAATAATGGAATATCAAGAGTCGTAAGATCTAATATCTCAGAACTTATTTTCAGTTCATTACTTTTTTCAAGGAATTTTTCAGAAAGTTCTAGATTTTTTCCACAACTAGCAGTAATGATTATAAGATCTTTTGATTCAGTCATAAATTAGATAAATAAATTTAATAGCTAGCACCAGTTTTACGGTGATGAACTGCTGTCAGACTATCGGATTTTAGTATATTACCGTGTAGTACTTCAGCGTATATTACCCAATGATCTCCACATTCCATTCTCTCTTTTACTGAAGCGTCTAACCACGCTAAAGATTCAGGAATTATTATTTGTTTATTAGGAGTTAATTCAATATCTAAACCTTCAAATCTATCTTCGCCTGGTGCAAAGGGTTTTGTGAATCTTTTCAAAGGTTCTTTAAAATCTTTTTCACTAAGAATATTTAATGCGAATGAATCTCCTATTTGCAAAAGAGACTCTACCGATCTATCTTTTGCTACTGCAATACTTAATCCCGGAGGAGAAAAACTTGCTTGACTAACCCAGGATGCAAGCATAGCTCCTTTAATATTATTCTCATCTTTGCCTTTAGAGGCAGTTAGAACGCAGAGTGAGCCTATTACTCTTCCAAGAGCTTGTAGCTTTGGATCCGTTTTGCTTGTAATCATTCCAGTATCAGACTTTCTAGGTTTTTTCTTTGCTTTTTTTATAATTTTTCTTCCAAAATGAGTTCCTATTTCTTCTAGCTCTTTAATCTTTGGTTTATTTGGACTGAATTTAATTCTTATGGGGTCAAAACTAAACTTAAAACCACCGTCTTTTAATTTTGTTTCAAGTAAATCTATAGCTTCGCCGCTCCAGCCAAAACTGCCAAAAATTCCCACTGGCTTATTTCTATTGCCCTCTGCTAACAATGTTCCTAGTGCACTAACTATTGGAGTTGGGGCGTGACCACCCAATGTGGGTGAGCCTATTAAATATCCATCAGCATTTTGGATAGATTTTACAAGTACATCATTAGGTGTAAATTCACAATTAATACTTTCAACTTCTACAGAGGTTCTATTTATCCCTTTAGCTAATGCATCACCTATAGAGGCTGTATTTCCATATGCACTTGCATATATCAGAGCGATCTTAGGATTATTTGTTGAGAGATTCTCTCCCCATCTAATATAGTCATTCAAAAAGCTTTTTAAGCTATATTCGATCGCGGGACCATGTAAAGGTGCAATAGTTTTTATGTCATAATCTGCAATTTTTTCAGTTATTGATACTACTTGATTAGACATTGGTGCCATCAAGCAATCATAAAAATGTTTCCTATCAATTTCTGTACTAACTCGATTTGTTTCAGACCAATATTTAGATGCAATGTGTGCAGAGAAAATTTTTTCACTAAGAAGTATTTCTTGATTACGTTCATAAATTATAAGGCCTCCAGGCCAACGTGCTGTTGGAATGGGTATTAACTCTAGTGAAATGTTGTCTAATTCTAAATTAATTTCTTTTTTAATTATGTTTATTTCAGGTAATTGAATTTCAATAAAGTTATCTAAGGTAGGATTTCTTTGATTCCAAAGTTCGCTAATAAGTTTATAACCTGGATTAGAGCAAATAATAGTTGTGTTTTGAAATTGGGTGCTTATATTTTTTATAGTTTCAATAATTTGGGGATTAATATGACCAGAAATGAAGTGGATTTTATCAAATTTAAATTGATCGCAAAACCTAGAAATTACTTTATTAAATGAATTTAAATATTGTTTCTCAGGTGGATGAATAATAAAAAGTTCCTCATGACTCCTAATGAAAAAAGTATTAAAAGAGGTTCCTTTTTCAAGGTTAAATTCAAGTTCAAATCTTTCTTTGTTTTGGTCTAAGAATCTTACACAAGAAAAATTTTCGGTAATTTCAAATTCTGAAAAGTTTTGATTTTTTTCAAGTAAGCCTATATTAATATCTGACATTTTAAAGACTTATTTTCCAGTGATAATTTGCGACTTATTAGTCGTGGAGAGTTGTCATATTGACTTTCAACGGATTTTCAACTATCGACCAGAACACTTAGTTCTTGTGAAACCGCTATTTATCAATCGATTATACCTATAACAGCACCATTAATGAGTTGTAAAATGTAGGGTTTTCAACTGGAACGCGATTTCTTTTTGGTTATTTAAGCAAATTGATGATACTTATACATTTTCCTATAATCGTCATGCAATCTTTCTGTTGCTAATTTTCTATTCTTCTTTGCGTCTCTAATCAAATCTATTTCATGGAAGTTTTGATTGAGAATAGTGAAAGGAGTAATGAGTTTCATAAGACCTCCTGTATCTACACTTAATATTGTCCTCCTTTTTACTTGAAATTAATAGGGTATTTCTACCCGAGTATTAGTGCTTTGTGGTTGTCACGACTATCATTTTCCATTCAGTAGGAGTAGAAATAATTCAGGAGTCAAAAGCACTTCATCGACTTTGTGGACAGCGAGGTGCATACGATTCGAAGAGGGCAAACAAATGCCCTCTTATTTAATGTTTAATTCTCTAAGATTTCTCTAAATTGCTCGCGATGCCTAGTTAAAACTTTAATCTATATTATTTTCAACTAAATTTAAAAAAATATATTTGCTATTTGAGTTTAGTGATATCAATTGGTCTCAAAACTCTACTTGAAAAGTCTAATCAATAGTGCATAGCAACTTTACAGTCCACCACTGGACTGAAAGAGACTTTCATTAAATTGTCATTACAGTCAACCAACTTTCAATCCCTTTGAAAATCTGTAAGTTAAGTCCAATTATAACAGTGCAGAATGGTTGTTTGAAGCAAGAGTAGGACAATACTTTGTGGGGTTTACTTACCAAATAAATCCTCTAGTTTCATCAATTTTTTTTCAGGAATTTTTTTATGGACAAGGAAAGGTTTTATAGATTATTGAAGTTACCTTTTTTTAGTTAAGGGGTGTCTGATTTACATAAAAAAGAGACCCTCATAATGAAGGTCTATTTGTCTTAACTGCTTGCTAAAGCAAGGATGCCTAAAGGCATCATCTCTAAAGTTTTTTCCACTCTTCTTTTATAAACTCTTCAAATATTTTTTCTATCTTTCTCTTCTTCTTCCTTTCAATATCTTGTGCCATTTCATAAAGCACATTTGGTATTTTTATTTGCTTGAACATTCTAATTTTCCTTAATAGATTTAATTTCAATTTTTAATATCTCTGTTCTTACTTCATCAATTTCATTTCTAAGATATTGAATTTGATTTTTATCAACCTCTGGATTGCATTCACTCAATCTATCTTCCAGTAAGGAAAGAGTTTCTGTCAGAGTGGTGTACCTGTTTCTTTTAAACATCCTCATATAACTTGAACTGGGTCAATGCTTAGTTTGTACTGCTCATATGCTCTTCTAAGAAGTTTCTTAAAAAGTCCTGACCTATTGGTTTCATAGAACTTACATAAATCTTCTTCCTTTTTAATCAAACTTTTTGCCTCATAACTGCCATATGAGATAACTCTTTTTGCTTGTGTATCTAA
>QCLX01000006.1 GCA_003214215.1 Prochlorococcus sp. AG-418-G18
TTCAATAAAAGTTTTGAAAAATTAGATAGAAAGCAGAAAAGTAAGATAACAACTATTTGGCAAGATTTAAGATTAATAGAAGATCTCTCTGCAGAACAAAATGTTAATTGTGGACTACTAGCGGAAAACAATTTTTATTTCGCTTTTAAAAATTTGCTAAATATAAGTTCTTTTAAGAAGGCGCATAAATATATGCAATTATGTAGACTTCATAAATCTGTTTACGACGAAAAAATCAGAAAACTATCTGGGGGGCAAAAACAAAGGGTGGCTATAGCTAGATCATTAATTCAAGGATCAAATATATTACTTGCAGATGAGCCTTTTAATAATTTAGATCCTAAATTGATAACAACAATTAAAAACCTGCTGCTAGAAAATGTAGATAAAAAAAATACAAAAAAATCCCCAAAGACGGCATTAGTTGCATTACATAGATTAGATTTACTTAAGGATTTCGATAAAGTTATTGGAATAAGGGATGGTAAAATTTTTTTCAATATAAAAAGAAATAACTTAAATAAGCTTCATTTAGAGAAAATATATTAATTAGTTGAATAAATTAAAATTAAACTATACCTCATTATCTTTTCTTCCAATTTTGGTATGCATACCTCTAGGGTATCAATTAATAAAAAATATTCATTTTGGAGGATTTAAATTATTCCAAGAATTCTTATTTTCTGCATTTAATCCCAAGATCGATAATGAAATTATTATTACCGTAATTAATCGATTAAATGAAACTATCTTAATTGGTTTTTTTAGTTGGTTAGTAAGTATTATTTTTGGAGCAATTTTTGGAATAATATCCTCAAATATTTTTTATAAAATCTTTAATATTCCAAATTTTTTTTACCGCATAATAAGGTTTTTTCTAACAATAATTAGATCTATTCATGAAGTGGTTTGGGGAATATTATTAATGCAAATATATGGCATAAATTTCTCAATTGGAATAATAGCTATATGTATACCTTATATTGCCGTAAATTCAAAAGTTTTTGCTGAACAATTAGAAACTATTGACTACAAAAGATTTGAATCTATAAATCAAATAAATGCACCTAAATTTTCTTCTTTATTAACTATAGTATGGAATCCAATAATAAATACATTTAAAAACTTTGGTTTATATCGATTAGAGTGTTCAATAAGAAGTACAGTGATTTTAGGACTTTTTGGGATTGGAGGAATAGGTACTAGTATTTTTTTATCTTTCCAAACTTTGAATTTTAGGGAGTTATGGACTTATTTGTGGTCCTTAGCAATTTTGATAATTCTTTCTAGATTAATATTCAAAAAAATAAAATTTAATACTACAAATAAAATCCTATCTATATTTTTTATTGCAGTTTTTTTCATAACAATTTTATTTTCTTTTTCATATTTTCTTTATTTTATTTTTAATAATAATTTTGAAAATTTTAATTCCGTTAGTTCTCTATTTAAATCAAGCTCAGATTTAGGATTATTTCATTTCTTAAAACTTATATTAGAAACAATAATTTTAAGTCTTTTATCAACAGGAATCGCAATTAGTTTACCTCCAGCAGTAATAGGAATTTTTAATAACAAAGCTTCTAAAATTTTTATAAAATTTTTTGCATTTTTATTACGTTTAATACCTACACCTGTAATACTTCTAATTCTATTAACTTTTAATAATCCTTCTTTATCTTTAGCAGCTTTAACATTAGGTCTTCACAACGCTGGCATTACAAGCAAATTACTTTTTACAAATCTAGAAAGCCAAGACAGGAGAAATTACATTGCAATGAAATCTCTAGGAATCTCAAAAAAGACTAGTTGGCTTTTAGGTTTATTTTCTCAACAAGCAAAAAGTTACTTAGCATATTGCGCTTATAGATCTGACATTATTATTAGAGAAACTGCAATTGTTGGGGTCATTGGAAGTGTTGGTCTAGGTTGGCAATTGCAAGAATCTCTAAGTTCCTTCGCATGGCAAGAAGTTACAATAGTTTTGATAGCTTATAGCTCCATTGCAATAGTTGGCGAATTAATAAATGGTAAGATCAAAAATAGTTTAACTTGATTTGTAAGAATAATTTGTTGAATCAAGTAATTATTTTTTCTGGTTATAGTGATTAGTTTACCAAAACAGCTAGTTGTAATTGGAGATAGCTCAGTTTATGGATGGGGAGATAATGAAGGTGGCGGATGGTGTGAGAGGCTTAGAAAAGATTGGTGCAACAACAAAAATGGACCAGTAATTTATCAACTTGGCGTAAGGGGAGATGGGATAGAAAAAGTTTCATCTAGATGGGAAAAAGAATGGTCATCTAGAGGAGAAACTAGAAGAAATAAACCTAAAGCAATCCTGCTTAATGTTGGTCTTAACGACACTGCAGCAATTGGTCAGAAAAACGGAAGGCATCAATTAGATATAGATGGATTTGAATATGGATTAGAGAGACTTATTAATGCAATGAATTCTCAAACAAATGTCTTTGTTATTGGATTGACACCTGTTGAAGAAAGCAAAATGCCGTTTGCAGGATGTCTATGGTACTCAAATGATTTTTGTAATTCTTATGAAAGGAGAATGGAGGAAGTATGCCTCAATCAGAATGTCCCATTTCTTCCTACTTTTAGAGAAATGTACTCTGATAAAAGGAGTAAAAATTGGATTACGCATGATGGGATTCATCTAAATTCCGAAGGTCATTTCTGGCTTTTCCAAAGACTGAAGAGCTGGGAGATTCTTACAAAATGGAAGGAATCCTAGGCCTTTCATAATATTTTTAATTTAAAAAATATGAATATAAAATAAGAGCAAACATAGCAAAAATAGAAGCAATGCTTGTCTGAATAGCATTTACCAATTCATTACTTAATTTATATTTGTTTTGAAATTTAGCACCAATAATACTTTCAGAAAGTGTTGCCAAGAATCCAGAAACTACAACAACTATAAAGTGAGATTTTGTAGAAATAATTGATAGACGAAGCATTATAAAAGCCATAAATATTGATCCCAAAACACTAGCTAATGTTCCTTCTATACTTATTCCTCCTTCAGTTCCTCTCTCAACCTTTTTAAGTGAAGTAATTAAATATGTTTCTTTACCAAATCTTTTTCCAATTTCACTGCCAAAAGTATCCGCCAACTTTGCAGCAAAACTTGCAGCAAAACCTACTTTAAAAATCACTAAGTTGGCAGCATTAAATTTGGTCATAATGGCAAGAAATAATCCTGTAGCTGCAGAGCCCCACACATTCTCAGGACCTCTTCTCCCATCTCTTTTTTCAGCTATACCTTGTTCTTTTTTAAATTTAAAACCTATTTTGGTAACGAGAGATCCAAATAATAAATAAATTACAACGGACATCCATCCCTGCCAAGACAAACATCCCCACAAAATTGTGCCTAAAATTCCTGCACTTATCCAACCACTTTTTGTCATCAAAGGAATCTTGCAAAATATATAAATCAAAATAAAATTAATGCAAAAACCTATAAAAAATTGATTTCTAATTAAATCCATATTTTCTAATGCCTTAATTTCAAATCAATTCTCCACTGATTTAGAATTGATGATGCGTTAATACTAGCCGTTGAAGTTCTTAAGATAGTGTCTGCAAGTTTAACAAAGGTAACATTATTTTTATTAAAAAAATCAATTTCTTTAGAGGACCAACCCCCTTCAGGGCCAATTACATTCCAAAAAATACCTCCTTTTTTATTTACAAATTCTTGTTGTTTTCTTAACCATTGATTTAAGTCATAACTAGTATCTTCTCTAGTTATAGAAATTGAAACTCTTTCTTGATTATCTCTACTTTTTAGCCATTCAATAATATCCATACCATTTAAAATAGACGGTTTCCATAATCTCTCACTTTGCTCAACAGCTTCTTTGATAATTGAATTCCATCTCAAAAGTTTTCTAGAAAAATTTAAATTTTTGTTTACCTGTCTTTCAGAAAATAATGGCTGAATAAAATCAATTCCTATTTCAGTACACATTTTTAAAATATCCTCAAAACCACTTTTTGGTATAACAACAGCTATGCCCAATAAGAAAATTTCTTGTTTTTGAAATAAGTAAGGTTTTTTTAATTGAATTATTTCTAAACAATCATTTTTAACTTTTGTAGCTTTCCATAATGAACCCTCTCCGTTAGCTATAAATATTTCTTTACCATTTTTTATCCTCATTACTTTATTTATATAATGATCTTCTTCTTTAGAAAGTTCTAAATTATTGTTCTTAATATTTTCAATTCTTTCAGGGGAAATAATTAATCTTGTTAAGTCTTCCATCTAAAACACTTAATCTTTGAAAACTAAATCTTCATGTTCTTCAATTACCCAATCATTATTTTCACCCCCAATAATTAACTCTTCGATTTTTACATAATTATTTGATATCTCATTTAAAGAATTAATTAATATATCTATTGAAATGGAGTCTGAAGTTCCAAAATCAACCCAACATCTTCCCCACAGGTTTTGATATTCCATGATTCCTAAATTATGCATTAAGGCTGGAAGAGATGCGTTTTTTTGGTCATTATCGTAGGACATCCAACTTAGATCGGAACCCTCTTCATGAGTTTGCAAATTTTCAGAATTAAATCCACCTAACCTTCCTAAAACGTACCAACTATCAAAAACACCATCTAAATAATTTTTTTCATCTTGAGTTGGTGATTCTGAAAACCTGATCCATATCCAACAATTAAAGGGATCAACTTCCCTAAAAATAATATTCATATTGACTAATAACTTTTTAGATCTACAGCTATTATAAGTAAGTTATTACTAGATTAAAATTCATACTTATAACTTAATTAATAATGCTTGATTTAAAAGAAATATCTTATCAACCCCAAACTGGTGAAAGAAAAATACTAAACAATTTAAATTTAAAAGTTCATGAAAATGAAATCATTTTAATTTGCGGCAATAGTGGTTCTGGGAAAACAACACTACTCGAAATAATAAGTGGATTAACAAATCCACAAAAAGGTAAAATTACTTGGAAGAATAAAATTTTATCTCCTAGACAAAGAAGATGGTTTTGTGGAGTAGTTTTTCAATTTCCTGAAAGATACTTTATAGGTACAACCATTGGGAAAGAATTAAAAATAGGCCATAAATCTTTAAGAGAAAAAAATATAGAAATAGTTTTAAATAAAGTTGGTTTAAAAAAAATTAATCTGACCCAACCACCAGAACAACTAAGTGGCGGACAACAAAGAAGATTAGCTGTAGCAGTTCAACTTCTTAGAAACCCCTCAATTCTTTTACTTGATGAACCAACTGCTGGATTAGACTACTCAATGAGAAATGATGTGAAGAATTTAATTCTTGATTTAAAAAATAACAATACAATTATTATTGTTACTCATGAACCTGCCTTATTTGAGGGAATTCCTTCTAGGATATTATTCTTGGAAAAAGGGAAAATCAAAAATTTCATGAAAGAAAATCATGCAGGATAGGATAGTTCGGGCTACTGCAGCAAATGGAGGAATAAGATTAGTTGCTGTCTTAACAACAGAATCTTCTTTAGAAGCAAAAAAAAGACACGGTCTTTCTTATCTGACAACCTGTATCTTAGGAAGAGCCTTTAGTGCTTCACTGCTTTTAGCAAGCTCGATGAAGATAATGCATGGGAGAGTTACTTTAAGAGTTAGATCTGACGGACCTTTAAAAGGATTACTAGTTGATGCAGGTAGAGACGGAAAAGTTAGGGGTTATGTAGGTAATCCTAATTTAGAATTAGACCTAGTCAAAATAAGCAATAATAAATATTCTTTTGATTTCACAAAAGCAATAGGTACAGGATATTTAAATGTAATTAGAGATAGTGGATTTGGAGAACCCTTTACAAGCACTGTTGAATTAGTAAATGGAAATATTGCTGAAGACTTAGCTTCATATTTATATCATTCAGAGCAAACTCCCTCTGCTGTATTTATTGGAGAAAAAATTCAAAATAAAAGTGTTATTTGTAGTGGTGGCTTGTTAGCTCAAGTTCTACCTAAAAAAGATACTGACCCTCTACTTGTCTCACTACTTGAAGAAAGATGTAAAGAAATTAATTCTTTCAGCGAAGATCTATTTAAGTCAAAAGATAATCTTCTTTCGTTAATTAGAGATATATTTCCCGATATTGACGATAAATCTATCTCTGAAAAAGCTCGTTCCCAAAAAGTTAGTTTTAAATGCAAGTGTTCCAAACAAAGAAGTTTGAATGCGATGAAAATGCTTGATAAGAGCGAGTTAGAGGACATCCTCAAGAAAGATGGCAAAGCAGAGTTAGTTTGTGAATTTTGTAAGAATAAATATCTTATAAATTATGAAGAAATTAAATCGATGATAGAAAATAAATCATAAAAAAATTACGCCTAGCCATAAAATAACCATGGCTGGAATACTTTGTATTTTTTGTATTGATAAAGAGTTGTTTGATACTTCCTGAATGAAAGAATTATTTTCAAGCAATCCACCAAATATTAATCCTATCGAGAGAAAGGTAACACTCCAACCCAGAGAACCTATAAATCTTTTCCCCGATTTAATTTGAGTATAGGTAAGAATTAATGTTGAGATAGAGAGTAAAAGTCTATTATTAGAGTCTGGACTGATAACTAACAAAATCAAAAATAATAGCCCAATAGATATTTTTATTGAAAGATTATCAAAAGAGGGAGTGGTTATTTTTGGCAGACTGTATTGACTTGAGTTCTTAGAGTTATTATTTAAATTTTTTATCTTAGAAAGCAGTGGGAAATTATTATTGGTAAATTGATTAATTTGTTTTTCTTTTTTTGAGGCACTCACAGCTCCATAGCTTACATTTCCTGATTGCCTAGCTTTCAAACTCCCCATGAGTAATTGATCAAAGGAAGACTCTATTTTCGCTTTCAAAATTAAATCTTCACCAGCCTCTTTAACTTTAATATCTCTAGCCTTCTGAATATCCTCAAAAGCAGCCCCTTCCTGTACACCTAAAATTTCATAAGGTGATTTTTCGTTATTGTTTTTACTACTGTTTGAGTCCAAAATTTTTTACCAATACTAACAGATTAACCAATTTTATAATCCATTAAGACTTTATAAAACAATTGGTTCGACTCCACTAACAACGGGAGCAACTTTGTTTAAATTTAATTGATTATTGTCTTCAACGAATTGATTTAGATTCCACTCATTTTTGAAAAGAATAACTGGCCTATTCCAACAATCTTTAACTATTTTACAATTGAATATTCTGCCTAGTTTTTCAATGGCTGGCCATCCATCAGAAATCCATCTAGCCAATTGATATGGCATTGCTTCAAGATTTGCATCTACACCATATTCACTTTTTAATCTGTGAGTTACTACCTCCAACTGCAATTGACCAACGGCTGCGAGTATAGGGTCTCTTTTGCTCTCATCAAAGTCATAAAGAATCTGAACAGCACCTTCTTCTCGCAGTTCATTAACACCCTTTCTAAAGTTTTTAAATGCTGAGGGATTTGGATTTCTTAGCCAGCTGAATATTTCTGGACTAAAGGATGGTATGCCCTCATATTCCAGATGAGCACCGGTATAAAGAGTATCTCCAATAGAAAACATCCCTGGATTATTTAAACCAATAACATCTCCGGGATAGGCATCATCAACTACTTCTCTATCTTGCCCAAATATTTTTTGTGGTCTTGATAATCTGATTGTTTTCCCAGTTCTGGAATGTTTAACTGACATATCCTTTTCAAATTTGCCACTACAAACTCTTATAAAAGCAACCCTATCTCTGTGCTTTGGATCCATATTTGCCTGAAGCTTAAACACAAACCCACTAAATTCATCGCTTGCAGGTTCAATATCCCCTTTATTACTATTTCTTGAAGTTGGTTTTTGTGCCATTTTTAAAAAACTATCTAAAAATGGTCTTACACCAAAATTAGTCATGGCAGATCCAAAGAAAACTGGGGTTAAAGAGCCATTAAAAACTTTTCCTTTTTCAAATTTCGATCCTGCCTCATCAAGAACCTCCAATTCTTCAAGTGAGTTTTCAAGTAAATCTTTCTCTACATATTTTGATAGCTCTTTATCTTCAAGACTTAATCTTTTCTCATTCGATTGTTTCCCTCTCACAGCTTTATCAAATAGAATCACCTCTCTCGAGAATCTATCAATAACCCCTCTAAATTCCTCGCCACTCCCTATTGGCCAGTTAATAGGTAAAGTATTTAATCCAAGTTCTGATTCAATTTCATCAAGTAAAGAAAATGGCTCTCTTCCTGGTCTATCCATTTTATTTATGAAAGTAAATATTGGTATTTTTCGCATCTTGCAAACTTCAAACAATTTTCTAGTTTGAGGTTCTAGTCCTTTAGCAGCATCTTCCAACATAACTGCATTATCAGCAGCAGCTAATGTTCTATAAGTATCTTCGGAGAAATCTTGGTGCCCTGGAGTATCTAATAGATTGATTACTGATCTTTCATATTCAAATTGCAATACAGTTGAAGTAATAGAAATACCTCTTTGTTTCTCAAGTTCCATCCAGTCTGAAGTAGCTTTTCTTTGATTACCCCTAGCTTTTACTGCTCCTGCCTGTTGAATGGCACCTCCATATAAAAGAAGCTTCTCAGTAAGAGTGGTTTTCCCAGCATCTGGATGTGAAATAATAGCAAAATTTCTTCTTTTATTTACCGCATCCAGTATTTCTTTATTATTTAGAATTTTAGTACCTAAGCTCATTTATATAATATAAGCGCCTTTCACTTGGTTCTTAAACATTACCATAGACTATTAAATAATTATCACCTTCTTCAAACACCTCTAAAGAGGATAGATCATTCTCTAAAGTGAAATTTTTTAACTCTTTAAAAGTATAAGAAGCTCTTAAGGATGCATAATAATCATTTGTTAAAATCTCATTATATTTTTTTGAACATTGTGATTTAAGTTCTAGAGCGGACTTTTCATCTAATGGCCTTTTCAAGTCCTTATGAAAATTTACAGTAATATCACTAGACAAACTTCTTATAATGTTGAAGAAATCCTCAAGGTTGGTAATGTGATGAATCAAACTATTACTTACAAGTAAACTAATTCTTTTTTTAATTAAAAAATCATTAGATTCAATGTTTTTAATATCAGAACAAATATAGCTTAAATTTTTTAATTTTATTTCATCAGTAGAAATCTTTTTATTATATTCTGCTCTTAAAATCATCTCTTTAGAACCATCTATCCCAACTACTTCAGTATTAGGCCATTTTATCGCTAACTTCTCAGAAATATTTCCTGGACCACATCCTAAATCAACTATTAAATCTTTTTCACCTAAAAAAATATTTTTTCTTAAAAGATAATGATTTATTTGATTAATGAGATTAACTTCCCCTTCTGAAAAATCAGCTTCGTCATAAGAAATGACCTGCTCTTTTTCTTCCATTAATTCAGGTTCAGGGAATCTTTCCATATACTTTCTTGAAATAAAGATTTCATATTAAACATAATTCTACACAAACCGTTAAATAGTGGTAAGAATGGTTGCAGACGCCACAGGTAGAGTTATTCTTCCAGTACGGGTTATTTACATACATTTTTTTATCGTGACTGTTGCACCAAATAAAGCTTCTTCAGAGAGCAATTCCAATAATCTTAAAAAAGATGACTTCCCAAAGACTGCTCCAGCTGCTTATCCTGTGTTTTTCAGGTCTTACAGCAGGAAAACTTCCTCTGGCAAAAGGGAGAACTGGAGTGAAGTAGGTGAAAGAAATTTATCAGGCTTAAAAGAATTAGGAAAACTTTCTGATGAAGAATTGATCCTAATGAGAGAGATGCAAAGTAACCAAAAAGCCCAACCTTCAGGGAGATGGTTATGGATTGGAGGAACTCCTTGGATTAATAAAAACCAAAATTTCTCTGGGGCATACAACTGTACTTCAACAAACTTAATTGATTGGGAAGCCTTCGCTTTGATGATGGACTTAGCAATGATGGGGTGTGGGACAGGTGCAATAATTGAACCTCATTTTATAAACAATTTACCTACGGTAATAAACAAAATAAATATTAAATCAGTTAGTGAAGTTGGAATCACTCCTAAAGATCAAAGGGAAGAAAAATCATCATTAGAAATCAAAGGGAAAGACCTTCATATCAAAGTTGG
The DNA here is from genome assembly GCA_003214215.1 of Prochlorococcus sp. AG-418-G18. Lineage (GTDB taxonomy): Bacteria > Cyanobacteriota > Cyanobacteriia > PCC-6307 > Cyanobiaceae > Prochlorococcus_A. Next base: position 10,149 of record QCLX01000006.1, read on the forward strand.
AGATAGCAGAAGAGGATGGGTAGATAGCTATAAATATCTTCTTGAGGCATCAAGTAACGAGAGTCTTGAAAGAGAAATTGATGTTTATATTGATTTGGGAGATATTAGGCCTGCTGGAGAATCATTAAAAGGTTTTGGTGGTATGGCAAATCCTATCAAATTGAAAGATCTTTACTCTAGAGTCGCATCACTGCTTGGAAAGGCAATTGGCAGGAAATTAAGTACAGTAGAGTGTTGTTTATTAATTGATGAAGCTGCAGTAACCATAGTTGCTGGGAATATAAGAAGAAGTGCTGGAATGAGACAATTTGCTTCAGATGATAAAGAAGCAGCATCAGCAAAAGAAAATTTATGGAGTCAAGATGAGAATGGCAATTGGAGAATAGATCCTGAAAAAGATGCCCTTAGGATGGCCAATCATACCAGGGTTTACCATACAAAACCCACTTACCAAACTGTTTTGGATGCAGTAACAAAACAATTTCATTCAGGTGAGGGAGCCATTCAATTTGCTCCAGAAGCAATCGCGAGGTCAAATGCAGATATTCTCAAAGATGATGAATTGAGAAAGGAATTTATTGAAATCTACTCAGAACAAGGCAAGGATGAAGCGAGAAATTGGTTAAATAGTAGTTATGGTCCTTTTTCAGAAGAAGAATTAGACCACAGGATGAGCCGATATGGACTTAACCCTTGCGGGGAGATCTTGGGCAACGATTTCCACTGCAATTTAGCTGAAGTTCATTTAAATCAGATTGATCCAGGAAATTTTGAAGAGCAAAAAAAAGCTTTTAAAGCAGCCGCTCTTTCTGTAGCATGCTTACTTAATCATGAATTTGAAGTTGAGCGTTACAGAAAAAGTAGGGAATATGATCCTATTGTAGGAGTAAGTTTCACTGGATTATTTGATTTTTGTGTCCATGCCTTTGGGACGCCATGGTTGAAATGGTGGGAAGCAGGAAGGCCAAATAGTGAAGAAGGAAAGGTTTTCAAGGAGAAGGAAGCTAAATTCCTAGATTCTTGGAGAAAAATAGTAAAAGAAACTGTCTGGGAATATTGTGATAAACATAATCTAAGGAGACCAAATAGATGCACAACAGTACAGCCAGCTGGTACTAAAAGTCTACTTACTGGAGCAGCTCCAGGATGGCATCCTCCTAAGGCTCAAAGATTTATTAGAAGAATAACTTTCAGAAAAAATGATCCAATCGCTTTAGCTTGCATGGATTATGGTTACTCAGTGGTACCATCTCAATCTGATAAAGATGAAAATGGTTGCTTACTCGATAATCCATTTGATCCAAGATGTACCGAATGGTTAGTTGAAATCCCTACAGAAGTTAGCTGGGCAAATATAGATGGTGCAGACCAAATAGACATCAATAATTTCTCAGCACTAGCTCAATTTGATTTTTACATGCAAGTGCAGAAATATTACACAGAGCATAATACCTCTGCAACCGTAGAATTTAGAGAAAATGAAATCGAGGATTTAGCTAAGGCTATTCATAATGCAATAGAAAATAATGAGGGATATATTTCAGCGGCATTGCTAGCTCGATTTAGTGCTAACGCTACTTTCCCTAGATTACCCTTTGAACCAATAAGTAAAGATGAATATATATCATTGCAAAATAAAGTAATAGAAAGGAAAGTTAATAACGATTTCTTTGATGCTCTTAATAAATATGATGTTGGAGAACTATCTGAAGCAGGGCCAGCAGGTTGTGATTCAGATAAGTGCTTACTTCCTCTTGCTAAACCAAAAGATTAAATTTTGAATTATTTGTAAATAAAAAATATAAATTAGTTTTTAAAAATTTAATTTATGGCTACCTCTTAAATAGGGACATAAATTATTTATGACATTAAGCTTAAATATTGGGAACTTTTTTAATGATTCCTCAAGTCATGCTTTAGTGGATGAACTAAGAAAAAGAACCTCAGAAGAAGATATTTTAGATTTTGAGGAGAAATTTAACTCCAAAAACGAAAAAAATCTACACGTATATATATGTAGATTTCTAAAAAATAGATCAATATCCAGAGGCCTAGCATCTAGATGGTTAATAACCATAATTGAAAACAAAGAATCAAAAATTGATGCTTTGCAAAAATCAAAAAATTAGGTCAGCCCTGATAGTTTCCATAGAGCAATTCCAAAAATTGAGAATCCCATGATAAAAGTAAAAGCTAAAGCATTTACCAATTGAACCTTATCATTCATTCTGTTTGCGAATGGTAATAATTGAGCAAATAATGGAGTCTCTTCAACTAATGCAGATTTTTTTACGGTAGGTTTTTTGCTTCTAGAAAACATAAAACAAATTTTATAATCTTAAGAATTTTACATTTAAAAGTTCATTAAATAAAAAATACTTCTCAAAAACGAACAAAATGTAACCTGTAAGCGATTACTCTGTGATTTTGATAAGTATTTTTATCAGAAACCTAATCTATCATTAATATATTAAGTTTATTTATTAAAAACCTAGACAAATAATTTTAATGGATGTTATTATAGATTTGTAGCAACCGCTACCAAAACGTTCAACTTGCGTATAGCAAGCCGCAAATCGACTTAAGCCATGGAACGGGGACTTAAGCGAAACCGGAGCTAAAAAAAATGACTCTAATTTACAGAGGACAAAAGTACGTCCAGAACAAAGAAGCAGCTAAAAAGCAGCACAATGAACTAACTTATAGAGGGAAAACTTACACAAGTTAGTTTATTTAACCCTTAAATAGAAAAAGCCACTTTTAGTGGCTTTTTTATTGTCCATTCTTAAACTAAAAAACAACTTAATACTTCTCACAAGCATTAAAGTAATATGATTCAATTGCATTTATATATTAGATAACTATGGCAGACCAAAAACCTTTATTTAAAGCACCTTATGACATAAAAGATGTAAGTGCTCTTTTCGCCATAGTTGCCTTCGTTTTAATAATCGCTGCAATAGTTGGGAATAACTTATTTGGTTTATTTCAACAAAATGTCAACTTTGGGTGAATTTTTTTGGAAGCAGACTAGATTTTTTGTGGACTAAATTTGACTAATAAATAGATTGTTATAACGATTTAACTCATCATTTAATAAAAATTCCTATCTCAAACTAGTTTCTTGAAATAATTTTTAAATCTTTGAATTTATAGACTGTGACTAATTTCTTATGTTATAGTTTTTAAGTTCAATAAAACTGAAGAACCCGTGGAGGGGTGGTCGAGTGGTTTAAGGCTCTAGTCTTGAAAACTAGCGTATCTGCAAGGGTACCGTGGGTTCGAATCCCACCCCCTCCGTTTTAGAAGATGTCAGAATATACTATTTTTGTCTCAGAAAATCTGAGATGCCAAGTATAGTAACTTAAATTACAAATTAAATTTATTTCTTAGTTTTATTAAAACGCTTATTTTACTTTTTAAAAACCTAAAAATTTTATCTCCTTTATTGAGAATAGCACTTATAAAAATCAATAAAACTTTTAGGAAAAAATAAAAAATAAGCAAAATATATTAAATAAGTTTGTAAATTAAAATACAAATTATTTGATCAATTTTCATCTCAACTAATAGAACATCTTTTTTTTATGAAGTGTCTAAAAGTTTAAAATTTAATTTGCTTTTTTTAATTAAAACTTTGTTTAATGAAAAAAATTAATTTTAAAGATTCTGGATTTTTTTTTGATGCATCCCAATTTTCCAATAAAAAAAGATTTGGCGGACATGCCCCAGTAATCATAGATATTATTAAAAATAAACTAGAAATGGTTTTGGGAGTATATGAAGAAAGAAATAGAACTTACATTTCTAGAATTACATTAAAAATTGATATTGAAAATAACAAACCAAAATTTTCAGTACTTAATCAAAATGTAGATAACGAATTTATAAAAAGGGGAGATATAGGTTCTTATTCTGAATATGGAATAATACCAAGTTGTTCTATTAAAGTTAAAAATAGATACGCACTGTATACTATTGGATTCGATTCCAGAAACAAAGAAATATTTCATGTTGCATCCGGTCTGGCATATTTAGATAATAAATTTAATTTAATAGAGCATTTACCAGGCCCAGTACTTGAAAGATCTGTAAATGATGCTTGTTTTTCATCTAGTCCTTTTGTATTTAAAGATAGTAAAAGTTTTAAGATTCTTTATGTATCTTCATCACATTATGGCTCAATCGGCAATGAAAAATATCATCACTACTACTCAATTAAAATGAGGGAATCACAAAGTGAAAATATTATCCCAATTAATTCAATCGAACTAATACCTCCAACAAATTCTCTTGAATATGCAATTGCAAGGCCCTCTTTAACTTTTATTGATAAAAAATATTTCCTTTTCTATTGCAAAAGAATTAATGAAATTAGTAACGACTATATGATTTTTTGCCGAAAATCTAAAGAATTAAAAGATTTTCCCCAAAAGGAAGATTATTTTGTATCAATAAATAACTTAAATGATAAAAACTTTTCTGATTGTCAGTGTTATCCAAATATTTTCAGATTTGAAAAATTTTTAATGATGTTTATAAATGGGAAGAAATATGGAAGGACTGGATTTAGAATTGCATATTGTTATCAAGATGATCTTTAGAAAAATTAAAACAGAAAATATAGTTCTCCATGGCGAGAAAAATCGATTTTGTTTAGAAGCAATATATGCTTTAATACTGGCCGGAAAGTCATTTACAAATTTAAACTTTAATCAACCAAAAGAACTTTTATTAAATGAATGATAGAAAAGTAAGAACTGAGATTCAGAAATGGTTAGATAACACTTAGGATAATTTCCCTCCAGAGTTCTTTATAACCATTCACTACAAAGACTTACCAACAAAGATTGAAAGAGCGAAAGAACATATTAGTCACTTCAATAATGTCTTGTTTCGTAAGTTTCAGGGAGTCTCCAGAAGTGTGAAAGTTCCTCCAATTACAAAGTGGATAATGGTTGAACACTTTCACGAAGTTAATCCAATGACAATAAAGAGTAAGGGTGGATTACCTAAACGAAAATAATTTTTTGTATTATAGAGATAAGTATGAGTGGGATAAAGAATTAGATGATGTTGGTGATTCTTATATAATTAAGGTTGGATACTGTGTCAGTTCAGTTCATTCTGTTTAGACTTTACTTCCACCCCCTCCGTTCAAATAAAAAGAACCGAATAATATAAACGCCCTTTTAAAACGTACTTGTTAGGATAGATTTTATTTAGATTATGAGTAAAGGATTTGCCACAGATAATTTAATATCCAAAAAATCGAAAAAAAAAGTTATTTCAAATGAACCGCAAGGAAGATTAATATCTTGGTCTCCTTGGCCACCTGCTAATTTTCAAACACGATATCCTGCTTTCCCTTTTGTTCTTACAATATTGATTGTAGTAATCGGGCAATGGTACCTTTCTCTACTTAGGTGACCCGAAACTGTTTTTTGTATTTAAATTAGGATAAATTAAGTTTTAGAATTTATTTTGTTTTTTTCAATTTTATTATTTGCCCACTTTCAAGCGGCAATCATCCCAATATTATTAGGTATTAGATCGATCAATAAATTCAAACATATAAGAAAGAACAAATTGATACCTTTCGGTTTTATTTTTTTAGGATTGGCATCGATTTCTGAAATGATAGATCATACCCAAACATCTTGGATTTATGTAGATCACTCCTCTTTATTTAATTGGTTATTTTATTCTTTCCTATCTTTAGGTCTAACATGTTTATCAATATCAGTTATAAAAAATAAATTTATTCAAAAAACTAATTTTTGCATTTCTTTATGTTCAATAATCTCATATTTTTTATTTGATAAAACTATTGCTCTTCTTTTTCAAGTAATAATAAGTATCCTTCTAATTATAAATTGGCAAAGGGTTTTTAAAGATTGGCTTTTTATTCTTTACCCAATATTTGGTATTATTTTTACGACTTTCTTTGGCACAAGGCTCTCAATTAGTGGCGATCAATTTTGGCATGTTTTAATAGGTCCATCTGGAACAATTAGCGTTCTTACCTTTTATTTAGTATTGAAGAGATCGGACAAAAAATTCACTTAAGATTCTTATGAAAATATTTATATTTGTAAGTTTTATAGTGTGCTTAGTCACAATAATCTCTCCAGTTGAAATCTTTGCTGATACGGCACTTGATGTTTACATGAATGATTTTTATTCTAAATCGAATGAAGCTAGCCAGATTCTTAAAGAAATCGAAAATAGTCTAAAAGAGGGATCAAGAAAAAAAGTATGCTCTAGGCAAAGAGAGGCCGCAAGATTAGGTCTATTAGCTAATAAATCATTAATTAAAGCCTTTGAAGTAGAGGGGGCTAATCCGCCAATGCAAGCAATAAAGGCAAGTCAACAAAGATGGGAATCTATTCTGAATGAGTGCTGAAGAAAGTCAGTAAATCTATAAATCTTTTTAAATTTGCATTCTTACAGATTTACTAATTAAGGGAATTTCAGGTTCAACTCCAAAAATACATTGAGAACTCGAATAAATAAAAATACATAGTGTAAATATAAAAATTATTGAGCCTAATTCAACTATGGGAAATATTCTCAAGAGATATGAAATTATTATCAAAGCAATATCAATAAGTAATGCTTGGCATGCGTTATATCTAACGAAATAGGGAACATTTGGATTTCTTGCTAATCCAGCAAACAAAACTATAAATAATAAAAAACTACCAAAAGGCAAAGATTTTTCAATTATTGCTATCGGGAAAGTTAGAAATAGTAGTATTTTTAAAAATGAATATTTATAGAACAAATAATATCCAAAAGGTATTGATGCCTTTAATGGCAAAGTATACAAAAATACTGATGAGAGTCTTTGGAATATCTGATTCAATATATTATTGAAATTTCGTATTCATATTTTAACCAAATTTTTTGAACTTAATAAAAAAACCTAGTTTCGAAAAAATTAACTTTGGCAGATGGTTATTAAATATTAGATAATTGATTAAGGTTCATAATTCAAAATGCGTATCCTACATACAATGTTGAGGGTTGGAGATTTAGATAAATCCATTGATTTCTACGTCAATAGATTAGGAATGAATTTATTGCGAAAAAAGGATTACCCTCATGGAAAATTCACTTTGGCATTTGTTGGTTATGGCTCAGAAAAAGAAAACACAGTGATTGAACTAACTTATAACTGGGACAAAAAGTCTGAAGACTATGAGCTTGGAGATAAATATGGTCATATAGCTATTGGGGTAAAAGATATTAATCTAATTTGCCAAGGATTAGAAAATAATGGATGTAAAATAACAACCAAACCTAAAACAATGAAGAACAGTACTACTGTCTTGGCTTTTGTAGAGGATCCTGATGGTTATAAAATCGAACTTATTGAAAGAGATTAAAAGCCTAGAAGTCTTTAATTAAATAAACAAATAATTAAATTTTGAAAAAAGAGAATTATCTAATATATCTTTTTCAATAAAAAAATATCTATAAGACCATATTGGATAGATTCTGCAGTTTTAAATTGTTGTAAAAGATTATTTCGAAGATGAGGAATTATTAAAAATTAAATTTAGATTTTATAAAATCTATATTAAATCTATATTAAATCTATTTTGAATACATAGACAATCTATATAGATTTATATAATATAGAATTATCGCATAAAGCTTATGCCTAGTAATTGGTCAAAAATAAGAGATGAATGGCTTGATAGAACCGCTGTTGCTAAAGATGATGCTAAATGGGCATTAGAAGCTTTAATTAATTCTGAAGAAGAGTTATTTGAAATAGAACAAAAAATAAAGAATAAAGAGGACGCTATAAGCCAAGTAAAATTTTTGAAGAAAAAGGTTAAAGAAACTATTTCCTCTAAAGAAATTAGTCTCGATGATATTGCATTAAATACTTCAAATTCAAACAAGGTACAGATCTCAGTACCATCAAATCTTACTTATCTTTTGAAAGTTTGGGCAGCAGCAGAAGGAAGAGATCTATCAAGTGTTGCTTTTCAATGTTTAGAAACTGGTATAAGAGAAATGAAAAGCAAAGGTTCAATACCTTCAGTAGCAGTAAATAGATATGACTCGGCCTGTCAAAAGAGGATTGCACTAGCAGAAGTAAACAATCTATTGGAGAAATACGAAATAGCTCAGAATGAAATCAAATAATTATGAATAACAGAAAAATCATTAAAGGATATACAAAATTAATTTCATCAAGGTTTAATGAAGTTACTTCTATAGATAAATTCAAAGATGGAGTAATTTATACTCTTTATTCTGATGAATTTAATTCACTTAAAGTTGGGTTTGCTGAAAATGATAAGGTTCTAGAAAAAAAATTATCAAGTGATGCATTGATATTATTAGATATGAAAAAAGGCAACAAGAAAGATCTATATTTATTAATAACCACTCTAAAAGAACTTGGTATCAAATATTCAGACAATTTTCATTTCAAATACTCAAGTTCTGTAATGAGACATTTATCGACTTTAGGTTGGCCTGTTGGAAGATCACTTTATAAACAAAGAAAGATTAAAAAAGAACTTCTATGTGCATAAATTTAAATGTAATCGCACTCTAAAGTTTCTCTGGTTTCTCTATTTGTGATTGGATTAGTTCCAGTGGCACTTTCACAAAATTTCCTAATAATATCTTTTGGCAAAAAAACATTTGTGAAGTCTGCGCCTTGTATTTTTACATTTTCAAACTGGGTACTATAAGCAAAAGAATCCTCCAAGTTAGTATTTGATAAATCTGTTCCATCTAAAACAGCTGAGTCTAAAGTTACTTCTCTTAAGTTGGAGTTACTTAAATTAGTATCTTTCAATTTTGCTCCATAAAGAGTCGCATTTTGGAGCTCACAACCTGATAAATTGGCATCTTGTAAATCAGTCAAATAGAAAGTTGCTCCTTTTAAATCAGATCCAGAAAAATCAGCCCCTACCAAGGATTGTTTACCATAATCCAACGCAGCGAAGCTTCTAAAAGGGAGGGTTAAAACAATTATTAAAAAAGTTAGAATTATTAATCTCATTTGTTTGAGTGATATTTCAATAAATTCTAACTTCTTAAGCTGAAATCTAAAAATTAATTATTTACTGAATGCTATATTTATTGAAATAGCAAATCACGAACTAGGTTTTGGATATAAGTCCCTATGATGCAATTGTTGTTGGTTCTGGAGCTACAGGTGGAATAGCAGCACTTACATTGGCAGAAAAAGGGATCAAAGTTTTAGTAATAGAAGCAGGGCCTCAATTTAAAAGGCATGAAGCTAGTAATCATGAGCCAAAAAATACATTTAAAAGATTATCAGGAGTTTTAACAAAAAAACATGCCAATCAATGCCAACATCCTGGTTATTGGAAAAATAATCCTGACTTATATTCAAATGAATTGAAACATCCTTATGACTTCCCCAAAAAAAAGCCATTTCTTTGGACCCAAGGTAAGCAATATGGGGGAAGATCATTAACGTGGGGAGGCATAACATTAAGACTTTCCTCAGAAGATTTTCATCCGGCTAAAAAAGACGGCTTCGGACCAAACTGGCCTATTTCATACGAAGAACTCGCCCCTCACTATGATTTTATTGAAAATTTTTGTGGAATTTATGGACGAAAAGATGATATCAATGAAGTCCCAAACGGTAAATATATTGGTGACATTCCTCTTACAGAAAACGAAAATATTTTTGGTAGCAAAGTTAAATCAAAATTAAACTATCCATTTATCCAATCAAGAGGATTTGACCGAAATTCATCAGTAAAAGAGAAAAAATGGCCCAAGTCCTCTAGCGTAGGAAGCTCTTTAAAAAAAGCTTTAGATACTGGAAATGTACAAATAATCTCTAATTACCTAGTGGAGTCTTTTGAGATTAACAAGACAACAGAGCTTGCCTCAAAACTAACGATTGTGAACCTAGAAAATGGATACAAAGAAATATTGGATTGTGATTTAATTCTTCTTTGCGCATCAACAATTTCAACACTGAGAATATTACTGAATTCAGAATATAAAACAAATTCCTCAGGTTTTAAAGATAATTCTGGGAAATTAGGTAAATACCTTATGGACCATATATCTATCTGTAGATTTTTTTCAGTCCCAAAAACAAAAAACTCAGAAAAACCATTAGATAATCCTCCCGATCTTTCTGGAGCGGGGAGCTTCTTTATTCCATTCGGTTCAAATTTACCAAAAATTGACGACATAAATTTCCATAGAGGTTATGGAATTTGGGGAGCAATTGATCGATTAGGGATACCTAAATTTTTGCAAAAAGACACAAACACATCCATTGGCTTTCTTATTGCCCATGGCGAAGTCCTCCCTAGAGAGAAAAACTCAGTTTCTCTCTCAAAAAAAACAGATGAATGGGGTATCCCAATTCCCCACATTGAATTCGAATGGAGCGATAATGAGTTAAATATGGCCAAACATATGGAAAACACAATACGAAAATCAATAAAAGCTGCAAGTGGAGAAATTAAAAATATTGATGAACTCATAAACATCCCATTAGGGAGTTTATTTACAAAAAATTTGATCGCACTCTCAGATAATCCCCCTCCTCCAGGATATTACATACATGAAGTAGGAGGGGCACCAATGGGAACTAATGAAGAAAATAGCGTGGTTGATAAATTAAATAGAATATGGAGATGCAAAAATGTACTTGTGCTCGATGGAGCTTGCTGGCCAACTTCATCTTGGCAAAGCCCCACACTTACAATGATGGCCTTGTGTAGGAGAGCGTGCCTAAATATTAAAAAGATTTAGAGGGAGTAAATAGTTGATTTAAATAAATTTCTGAAACAGAATTATCATTACATCCGTTTTGCATCAGAAAAGTAGCTAATGCTGAATTTATAAGCTTGTATTGATCCCAAGTAGGGTTACTTAATACGAAATCTTTCATAGTGTTGTAAAGAGTTTCTGAAAGCTCTGTTTCTAAAGAGACTTTATTTGAAGAGCACTCTACCAGTTTCTTATCAGTTAAATTTGATTGGCTGATTTGATCCATAAAATTTATAATTTTCTGCCTCCCTATAATGATATTTTTTTCTAAAAAAATCAAAAAAAAATCTGCATATGAACTTTTCAAATTATCAAATGAGACTCAAGTTATAAGTTGGTTTTTAAAAAATTTGCTTTTAAAATAAGGAAATTGATTAGATCTTAATGAAAAGTCAACAATAATGTTGAAGTCCTGTTTTTTATAAAAACTGCTGGGATTTCTAATCCAATGTGGATTTGGACGTGGAAAAGAACCTGTAAATTGTGGAAAATCTAGCTCAAAATACTTTCTAGATTTTGTATTAGGAATACTTATATACACTGAGTCTATTAAGACTTAGTCGAGAAAGAGACAGATGATTCAGTTATTTTCAACGGATTTTCTTAAGATTTGGTCTTCATTAGGCAAGCGAAGCGTGACAGGGCCCAAGGGGTGGTTTGAATTTGGATAAATACTATGGTGATGGTGATTATGTTCATCTTGATGTACCTCCAAATGTTCATGTTCTAAGTAATGACCTCCTCCTGTGTTTGATTTACCTTGGTTGTGAGTTGGGATTTGATTTTGTATTTCACAAGCACCATTACATTCAGGATCACATAAATCACAGCTGATACCCAAGCCCTCTACATGGTCATGATGACTTTCTTGTACCATTCCAACTTCTTTTTCAAAGCCAAATAAATTTGATCTATATTTGCAAGTTGAACAATTCATAAAATTATTACCTTCGTCATTAAGAATCTCTTCAATCCTTTCTACAAAAGTGTCGACCACATAAGACTGTGATGCAAGATATTTTGCATGTATAAATGAAATATTTGGATTATTAATCGCGACTAAATCACTTTGCCTTTTTATTCTTGTAACAAGAACACCTGAGAAAAGGAAATAAGGGAAAATAATTATATTTTTATAACCAAGTCTCACAACATTTCTCAAGCCAGGTTCAACAAGAGGGAAAGTTACTCCAGAAAAAACTGTTTCCCCCCACCCTAAACCAATACCCTCTACGATCATTCTCGTAATTTTAGAAACATTGGAATTCGCATCTGGGTCAGAGGAGCCTCTACCAACAACAACTAATAATGATTCTTCAGGCTTAAGAGTTTTATTTTGTTTAAATATATCTTTTACTCTTTCACAAGCTGCACTAATCATTAAATTATTAATACCTAATTCTCTTCCATAGATTATTTCAATACCAGTTTTACTTGAATAATTCTTAAGCAAGCTCGGTATATCATTTTTCACATGGCCAGCAGCGAAAAGCATTGCGGGTATTGCAATTACTTTTTTTATAGAATTATCTTTTAACTTGTCTAGCGCATCAACAATTGAAGGTTTAGCAAATTCCAAGAAACCAAATTCAACTAAAAAATTTGGATATCTTTTTTGGATGAGATTGGTTAATTCTTGAAATTCATTAATGGCTAATTTATTTCTACTCCCGTGTCCACAGATAAGAATCGCAAATTGATTATTTAACTTCGAATCTAAATTATCCAATATTAAATTATTACTTATACCATAATAGTAAAGAACAATATTATGTAGTGAAAAAAAATAATAATTTGCTTGAAATTCCAAATATTAACTCAAAGGACGCAAAGTTAAAGAAATTAATTTATAAAGTAGATGATTCCTTATTTAATAAGGAAAATTATTCTAAGGAAAAATTCGAGCACCTTTGCGTTTGTAGTGGAGGTACAACCTCTAGCTGTGCAAAAAATGGTTTTACAACTCTTGATCTAAGAAAAAATCACAGCAAAATTCACCTTGATAGAAAAAGCAATTTAGTAACAATTGGAGGTGGTGTAATAATGGGGGATCTAGTAAATCATTTACAAAAACATAATCGAAGTTTCCCAATTGGACTTTCTAAACTTCCTGGGGCAGGCTATATACTTACTGGTGGAGTAAGCCCGCTCAGTAGAGCCTATGGATTAGCCATTGATAATATTGAATCAATTAAAGGGTTCTTGGGTAATGGCAGATTTATCTCGTTAAAAAAAAATCAAATAAATCCAAAAGATCAATTGATTTGGGAAGCAATTAAAGGCGCAGCTCCCTTCTTCTCAATCATTACCGAAATAGAACTTAAAACTATCCAATCTAATCCAATTAAGGTTATAGAAGGATTTGTAAATCTAAATGAACTTTCAGAAATAATAAAACTATCAGAGGAATTTCCAGAAAATATTAGTCTTCAATGGATTTATGCCCAAAAAATTTACATATATATTTTTGCTGAACTCAAAAATAATTTAGAGGATAAAATAACAGAAGAATTCCTAATGATTCTAGACAAATTTCCTACTCTAGAAAAACAATTTTATGAGAGCTTTAACAAAATAAATTTCTTCCCAAAGGAATTGAATTTGTATGAGTTGAATGCAAATAACCATTCTGAGGTAATTAGTCTTCTTGGAGAAGATTTAAAAAATGATATCCCAATTTTCATAAAATGTTTGGATGAAATAATGGATAATAAACCTAATAATTCCTGTTATGTTGCTTCTCAACAATTAGGTTGTAAAACTAAAAAGTTAAATCATGGCTCAAGCTTTTTTGTTCATAGAAAAAGTACTTGGAAACCATGGATATATGCATCATGGAAAAAAAATGATCTTCAAGAAAAAGAAGTTGCTTTGGAATGGATTTATAAATCGTGGAGCAAGCTAAAAATATTTTATCCAAATGTTCACTTAGCCCAATTGCATAATCATTTGGATTCTCATGAGGAAGAAATTACATTAGCTTTTGGGAATAGAATGAATGAATTAAAAAATTTAAAGAATATTTTTGACCCACAAGGTATTTTGCCTCCTTTATGAGGTAACTTCATAATTATAAAGAAAATCAAAATGTCAAATTTCTCAAGATATTTATCTAAAAATTGGTTAAATGATCCAAAGTCAAATATCCTCTCTGGCTTAGTTGTTGCATTTGCAATGATCCCAGAAGCAATTGCTTTTTCAGGTATAGCTGGTGTAGATCCTAAAGTTGGCCTTTTTGGTGCATTTTGCTTATCTATAACAATTGCGATTGTTGGAGGAAGAAGGGGTATGATCACTTCTGCCACTGGTTCAACAGCTCTTTTGATGACTGGACTTGTTGCCTATGGAGAGTCACAAGCCCCTGGATTAGGAGTCCCATATCTTATTGCAGCAGGAATATTAACTGGAATTTTCCAAATTCTTTGGGGATATTTAAGACTTGCCTACCAAATGCGGTTCGTGCCAACAGGAGTATTAAGTGGATTTGTAAATGCACTGGCACTTTTAATATTTCAAGCACAACTACCTCAATTAGGAATTGGTATTAAAAAATCAAAAGAATTAGTTGAACAAACTTTAAGTCAATATCCAGTTAACTCCCAGATTCCAGTAGTTTGGATCCTTGTAATCCTAGGATTAGTAATTATCTATGGGCTTCCAAAAATCACAAAAGTAATCCCATCTCAACTTATCGCAATAGTAGTAATAACTCTTCTAAGCATATTCTTTAATCTAGATGTCCCAACGGTTAGCGATTTGGGTAAATTACCTGATGGATTACCAAGTATTTCTCTTCCTTTTGGATCAATAGAAAATGGGAAAGTACCTTTTAGTCTTGAAACATTAGGGATAATTTTACCGACCTCACTTGCAATATCTCTCGTGGGTTTAATGGAAACCTTTTTAACTCAAGATATTTTAGACGATGTAACTGATACAAGTTCTAATAAAAATAAAGAAGCAAGAGGACAGGGAATAGCAAATATTGTGGCATCTTTATTTGGTGGAATGGCTGGATGCGCCTTAGTTGGGCAATCCGTAATGAATACTGAGAATGGTGGTAAATCTAGATTATCAACCCTCTCCTCAGGTATATCACTCCTAATTATGATCATACTCTTGAAGTCTTGGATTGGAGCGATACCAATGGCTGCTTTAGTAGCAATCATGATAACAATTGCAATAAGTACGGCAGATATAAATGGATTAAAAAATATTAGAAAGATACCTAAAAGCGATACTGCAGTCATGCTTATGACTTTTGCAGTTACTATGCTTACAAAACCTCATAATCTTGCACTTGGAGTTATTGCAGGAGTGGCATTAGCTGCAATTCTTTTCAGCAGAAAAGTCGCAAAAGTTATAACTGTCGCAAGATTGAAAGAAAACAATTTGACTACATACAAAGTAAAAGGACAATTATTTTTTGTAAGTAAAATTTATTTTTTACAAGGATTTGAAATTCATGAACATCCAGAAAATATCATAATTGATATGTCTTTAGCTCATATTTGGGATCAAAGTGGCGTTGTTGCTCTTGAGCAAATTATTAGAAAATTCCAAAATGGGGGTTCTAAAGTTGAAATTGTAGGATTAAATAAAGAAAGTCTTAACTTATTTGAGAGACTAGGTGGTGTAGAAAGTGCTCATTAAAAAGAGTTAATTAAGACTAACTTGTTGATAACAAAACCAAAGCCATTGCTGAAAAAGTAAATTCCTATGAGATCTCCAAGCAGTTTTTGAACTATTTAGATCAAAATTTTCAGGAAGAGGAACATCTCCCTTTTCTTTGTCTCTCTCAATTTCACTAATAATTCTATGCACCGTATATTCAGGATGACCTAAATGCATAAGTTGTTTTTGATCATTAGATTCAAATATTGTATATCCGACGTTTTCTCCATAAGCTAGCAAATTCAATTTCCCTTCTTTTTGGGCCTTCTCCATCTCCAAATCTGGTAATCCTGCAAATCTACTTTGAGGACAAATAAATTCATCATCTTGTGTACCCATCAAAGGATGGCCAGGAACAAGACTTTTTAAAGGGAATACCCCAAATAATTTCCTATCAAAAACTTTCTTATCAACACCTGCCAAATAAGCCAGCGCAAAGCCAGCCCAACATAATCCAAGAGTACTCGCACAAGAAGTTCTAGCTTCATTTACAATTTTCACAAATTCCTCCCAATACTTAACATCCTCAAAGGCTAAGTGCTCAATAGGCGCTCCAGTAATAATGATTCCATCTAAAGGTTCCGGATTATTTGCTTCCTCCCAAGTAATGTATAGATTATTCAGATGATTAAGATCCCATGTTTTATAAGTATGAGTTTTAAGCTTTATCCAAACTGGCTCTATTTGAAGAGGGGATAAACCAAGTGGATGTAGTAAGTTAAATTCATACTGCTTGCCAAGAGGCATGATATTCAATATCCCAATCCTAAGAGGACGTATATCCTGTCTTTTTGCTAATTCTGGTTCGATCCAGGATATATGATTTTTTTCAACATCACTTATCTTGTGATAGTTACTAGGAATTATTAAAGCCAATAAATCTCCTTTTCTATGTAATTTGTGAAAGTGCTTGTTCGAAATCTGCTTTTATATCATCAATATGTTCAATTCCTACAGAAACTCTTACCATCGTAGGAGTAACACCTGCAGATAATTGTTCTTCTTCAGATAATTGCTGATGAGTAGTTGAAGCCGGATGAATTACTAAAGTTTTTGAATCACCCACATTAGCAAGGTGACTCGCTAACTTTAAGGAATCAATAAATTTTACTGCATTTTCATAACCTCCATTAAGAGAGAACATAAGCATGCAACCCATTCCCCTTCCAGTAGTATATTTTTTTGCACTTGAGTAATATGGATCAGATTCTAAGCCAGGATAATTAACACTACTTACATTAGAATTAGAATCTAACCATTTTGCTAATTCAAGAGCATTAGAAGTTTGTCTTTCTATCCTTAAGCTTAGAGTTTCCAAACCCTGCAATAACAAGAAAGAATTAAAAGGACTTTGAGCCGATCCCCAGTCTCTCAGACATTCAAGTCTTGCTCTCAACGCAAAAGCTATATTTCTATTATCAGGTACTCCCAAAGATTTGCAGATATCACTACCGAAACCAAAAGCGTCCCAATGAACGAGCCCATGATAAGCAGCGCTTGGCTCACTCATTAGCGGGAATTTGCCATTTCCCCAATCAAAGGTCCCGGCATCAACAATAACCCCTCCGATACTTGTTCCATGTCCACCTATCCATTTTGTGGCACTTTCCACAACAACATCTGCTCCAAAATCAATTGGTCTTATTAAAGCACCACCAGCACCAAGGGTATTATCCACTATTAAAGGAATTCTATTTTCCTTCGCCAACGCAGAGAGTCCCTCAAAATCTGGAATGTTGAAGCGAGGATTTCCCATTGATTCGACATATATTGCTTTGGTTTTATCATCAATTTTATTTCTAAAACTATCGATACTATCACCATCAGCAAATTTAACTTCTATGCCTAATCTTGGAAATTGGACTTTAAATTGATTGTAGGTACCACCATATAAAAAAGATGTAGAGACAAAATTATCCCCTGCTGTCATACAGTTCACGATTGCCAAGAATTGAGCAGCTTGACCTGAGGATGTTGCCAGTGCTGCCATACCTCCCTCCAAAGCTGCCATCCTTTTTTCGAAGACATCTGTGGTGGGGTTCATAAGTCGAGTATAAATATTTCCAAATTCTTTTAATCCAAAAAGATTTGCTCCATGCTCGGCATTATCAAACACATAAGAACTAGTTTGATAAATGGGCACTGCTCTAGAATTTGTAGTTGGATCAGGCACTTGTCCTGCATGTAACTGAAGAGTTTCGAACTTTTGGCTGCTCAAAATTTTTAAAGAATCCTATTATCTATTTAACTTAAAAATGTCCGAAAAAAAAACAAAAAAAAAATAAATATTTATAAATCCTTTTTTAATGAAGGGTAATTATCATTCATATATGAACTTAAATCATCTTTTATAGCAGATCGGAGTTTCTCAATATTTACAGAATCAATTATTGGAAAAGTTTTATTAGCCTCAGGATCTTTTTCAGTAATAGATTTCCAATTCTTACCAACATCTTTTTCAGAGTTATTTAGAATCTCATCAAAATTGAAAGCCTTATCGTTATTTATAGCGTCAAATTCGCTAAAAGCCTTATTTATGAGCTCCTTTCTATTTTCGAATAGATTTTTGGCTTTTAAAGTATCTGGAAGACCCATAACTGGTTGCAATTCCTTAAGAAGTTTTATTTCCTCTTCAATTAAGAGTGTCCAAACACCATGTTTATTTTTTGGAAGATTAGAATTACTAAAAATATTAATTTCCTCGAGGTAAAAATTTAACCATAAATAATATGATTTTTCTTCAATAGTTTTTTTAGTGGATATCTTTTTATTTTGGATTTTTGGGAGTAACTTTTCTGCTTTTTTTAAAAAATGTCTGTCTTCTCTTTCTAAATTTATTAATCCCCATCTTTGACTGTATTCCCATAAATCTTCGTATCTTGTTAAGTCTTCTTGATTCCAACCAAGAGCTTTCAGTTCATGAGAACGATGTGATAATTCCTTTTTCAAAAAAACCTTTTAAAACCATAATAATTCTAACCCCGCAATCAAGATTAGTAAATAAATGAACATCCTAGCGTTTTATTAAATTAAACAAATAATCAATTATTAAAATAATTATTAATAATTTTCAATACATTGATATAACTTGGATTTTTTTTTGAAATTTGATTACTAGATTCATTATTTTTAAGATCATTTTCGTCTTTATTAATAAACAATTTCTTGTAAAGGTTTTCAATATCATTAAAAAGATAATCTCCTTTTAATTTTTCATTGAGTTCTAAAGATGATTCAGATTTCACAGATTCTTGGCAAAAATTAGTGATTTCTTCTGAACTAATTAAAACCTTATAAATTTCTTTTTTTTCTTCTGAATTTGCATTAAAGCATAAATAAATCATATTTATCATCGAACAATTATTATTTTTGATTTTGAATTCTTTATAAATTTCTGGCCAAAATTTTAAAGATTTTAAACCTTCTAAACCTCCTTGCCTGAGAGAGTATTTGTCACACCAATTTACGAATTCTGATACATCTTTTGGACATCTTTTGAGTTGCAAAAGCATATCTGATAAGACTTGTCCTGCTTGAAAATTCCGTGTTGGTTTGCCTTCAGTTGGCAGAGTCATACTCCCTAAGACATCTGCCTTAACAGCATTTAATTGAGAAAAAGTATAATCTCCTTTTTCACAAAATTTATCATTAATTATTTCCTTTGCACTAATTATTTCTTCACCATAACCAAGTTCTTTTAATGAAAGATATTTATTCTCTAATTTATTTTCTTTTCTAACTTGTAATGATACTGATGCGGCTTGATCTAAACATTGAGTTAACAAAATCGTATTAATCGTAGGCAGCATTCCAGGCTTATCGGAATGAAAGTTATTTACAAAACCTGCAAATATGGATGAGATATTTTTTATTGATTTTATATATTGACATTCAATATTATGAACTCCTGGAGAAACTTGAATTTTCGGCGACAATTGATTTAAAATTCGAGCTCCTATTAAAGCAATTAGGGCATCAGGATGACAGAAATTTGCAGTAAAACTATCATTAGGATTTCGTAAAGCTCCATGACGATGAAATCCTGTAAAAAAAGCTAAATTTGGATATTTATTACAGAGAATAAAAGGTTTTTTATTTTTTTTATCAATACAAAAGGAACCGACAAGACAGCCAAGAACCACATTTTCTCTTTTTAAAGTTTTTCTAAGTTCTAAAGCATGTTTAACATCATCTTGTATGTGATTACTGTTTGAAGCAAGAATAACTATTTCGCACCCCAAGAGAAGATCTTTTAGATCAAAAGACTTTCTTATTCCATCTGATGAATAATGTCCCATTTTCTTAATCTTTTCAATAGTCTCATTATCCATATTAGAAAGAACATCATTTGAGAAAGCACCTAACAAATCTCTATCTTCCCTAGGAGCTAAGAGAATATTATTTGATTTTCCATGCATAGCACAGTTGTATGCTAATGATGCGGGATACAAACCAACACTGTAGAATCCAACTTTACTGTTCTCTATATTTTTAATTAATGAATAAAAATATTTTTCATCATTTATGTTTTCTATCAAATTATTCTTCATTTTTGGAAATTCTTGATAATTTTTTTAATTTCTTATCCATACCAACTTTTATCTACATTAAAGCAATTCTTGACGATAGCAAATTATTTATTGTAAACATTGAATCTTTTAATTTATAATTTCAATGAAAAATGAAAATTAAATTAAAAGAGAAATAATTATAAATATGGGGATATATGGAAAGTAATTTAAAGGTACAAAAACAATTAATTTCTTCTAAAAATATCTTGATTATTCAAGACATAGACGGAGTTTGTATCCCTTTAGTCAAAGATCCAATGACTAGAAAGTTAGAATCAAAATATATCTATGCAGTAAAAAAATTTGCAGATGAATTCTTTGTATTAACTTGCGGGGAACATGAAGGTCCAAGAGGGGTTAACAGAATAATAGAAAGGAGTTTAAAGAGCACTACTGAGCCTAGAAACAAAGAACTATATTTAAGAGGTTTAGCAGCCTGTGGAGTAGAGTATCAAGACAACAAAGGTCAAATAAGTTTCGAAGGAGTCTCAGAAGAAGAACTAAATTTTTTATCTAAAGTACCAGGTTTAATAAGACCAAAATTTAATTTTATAGTTAAGAATATTTTTCCTGAACTTAGCCAAGAAGAGATCAATTTTCACGCAGTAAAATCAATATGTGAAACACGTTTCTCGCCAACTATTAATTTCAATAGTCTATTTGATTTAGTTCATAAAGATTCTGATAAAAGAAAGCTTATTCAAATTAGTTTTGAAAAAATGATGAATGAAATCATCTTAAAAGCTGAATCCGAAGGGCTCAAAAACTCATTTTTCCTTCATATTTCACCAAATTTAGGAAATAAAAATGGTAGAGAAACAATTAAACTATCTTCTAAATATGATATAGGGTCAACAGACATACAATTACTTATTAGGGGAGCAGTTAAAGATTCTGGAGTTTTATTTCTTTTAAATAAATTTATTGCGGATAAAACTGGTAAAGCTCCTTTTGGAAGCAATTTTAATTTTAGAAAATCTCCAAATTCTATTAAGGAAAAAATTAATTTATGCAAAAGAACTATTCAAAAAGAAGATATGCCTTTAATTGTAGGAGTTGGTGACACAGTAACCTCAAAAAAAAATAATGGCAAAGAAAATTATTTAAGAGGTGGAAGTGACAGGTCTTTTCTAGAATTTATACAAATATTAGGAAATGAATTTGGTATTGAGAATAAAATAATTTTTGTAGATAGTAGTTCTGGTGAAGTTGAAAGACCCTCTACAAAAAAAACTGGTTTGATAGGGATCAGTGATGTTTATGACAACTTAAAGTTTGACATGATTTTTAAAAATGGTCCCAAAGAATACATAAGTTGGTTTATTGAACTTGCTAGTAAGAGATCAAATTTAAAACAAAATAGTTGACTTTTTAATTCTCGAATGACAATTTATAAATGATAGATTCATGAAAGTAAAATTTCCCTCAATAAATAAAGAGCCTATAGAAACATTGCAAATTAACATAGGTTATAAATGCAATCAGGCTTGTAAGCATTGTCATGTCAATTCGAGTCCCCTAAGGACTGAAAAGATGTCCAATGAAATGATATCTCTTATTCCAAAGATAATTGAAAAATACAAAATTAAGACTTTAGATATTACAGGAGGTGCGCCGGAACTTCACCCAGAATTTAAAAACCTAATAACCAGTTTAAGAACAACACAAGTTGAAATTATTGATAGGTGCAATTTGACAATTTTCTTTGAAGAAGGTTATGAAGATCTTCCTCAATTTCTTGCAAAGAATAAAGTGATAGTTACTGCTTCGCTACCATGTTATGAAAAAAATAATGTTGATTTTCAACGGGGTTTTGGGGTTTTTGAAAAAAGTATTAATGCCATAAAAATTCTTAATGATTTAGGCTATGGGAAAAAAGAAAATGGATTACAATTAAATCTTGTTTACAATCCTGTAAGCCCAATTCTTCCTCCTTCGCAGGAAATATTGGAGAAGGATTATAAAAAAATATTATTCGAAAAATACAATATCGTTTTTAATAATTTATACACAATAACTAATATGCCAATAAATAGATATGAAGAATCTCTTAAAAGAGAAGGGAAACTAAATACTTATTACAAATTACTAAAAGAAAATTTTAATGAAAAAAATTTAGAAAATCTTATGTGTAAAAAGACAATTAGCGTAAATTGGCTAGGAGAAATTTATGATTGTGATTTTAACCAACAGATAAATTTCCGAGAGAATAAAGGACCAAAGACACTTTTTGATCTATTGGATGAATCATTTACTTTTGACTACGAGGTGGCTGTTAAAGAACATTGTTTTGCTTGCACTGCAGGTGCAGGGTCAAGTTGTGGAGGGACTTTAAGTTAAAACCTGCTAAATGCAATTAGGACAAATAGCTCTTACATTTAAAGATGATTCAATTAGTTTAAAACCATTAACTTTTGCTGCAACTTTGCCTGCCTTTAAAACTTCGTCATTCTCGAATTCTTCTGTTCTTCCGCACCTAATGCAAATTAAATGATGATGATCAGGGGTGTCGTTACTAAGCAACTCATATCTGTGGCCACCCTCACTGAGTTCTAATTCATGGAGCAAACCCATTTGTACTAAAAGTCTTAAAGTTCTATAAATCGTTGCGAGTGAAACTTTGGAACTTGATTTAACTAACTTTTCATGAACCTCTTCAGCACTAAGATGCTTTCCAGAACCAATATTTTCAAATAAATTAAGAACCTTAAGCCTCTGAGGAGTTAACCTCTTCCCATCTTTATGTAAACCATCCCCAAGAGGAGATGTAAAAACATTGTATTGAGAGGATAATGACAACAATTAATCCATGACTATTCTCAATAATAACTCTAGATGAGAGCAAAACAACTTTTTGATTTAAAATATTTACTAAAGTTCTACAAAATATTATGTTGAATATATCTTTAAATGCGAATGATGAAGGATAATGAAAAATCTTCCGATAAACTATCACAGAAAGTGAATGCTTTACTAATCATAGATGTTCAAGAAAAAATTATAAAAGCAATATTTAATAAGGATTCAATCATCAAGAACATCAAAAAGCTAATAAATGCTTACCAAATTTTAGATGAAAACATATTTATATCTGAACAGAACCCACTAAAATTGGGGGTAACCATTCCCGAATTATTACCCAAAGCAGAATTTAGAAAAATCGAAAAAATGGAATTCAGCCTAGCTAAAATAGAAGGATTTTTAAAAGAACTTAAAAATAAGAAAATTACTAATTTGATAGTTTGTGGTATCGAAACGCATATTTGTATTCAACAAACAGTCCTAGATTGTTTACAAAAAGACTTTGAAGTGATTCTCATATCAGATGCCATGGGCAGTCGAAATAGAGTAGATCATGAAATTGCACTAAAGAGAATGATGCAGACGGGAGCATTTTTAACAACTACTGAATCAATAATTTTTGAATTATGTAAAACTGCTGATAGAAAAGAATTTAAAGAAATTAGAAATATAATAATCAGTTAGAGAAAAATCAAGACTGGTTTGTTACCTAGAGATAATTTAAAATTTTGTTAGATATGAATTTTTAGGTTTTTTTGAATATGAAATTAGTTACTGAAAACTTCCTTCTGGCAATATCTATTTTTTTTATTGGCATTTTATTTTCGATAATAATTTCTAAACTTTCAAAATTATGCTTTAAAAAGATCTCCAAACGGACAAAAACAAATTTTGATGATTTTATTTTTGAGGTGGTCTCTGGAATTGTAAAACCTATAGGTTTCCTCCTCTCCTTTTATTTTTCAATTGACTATTTTTTTACTGATGAAATAACTTTTATCTCTGTCTTATTAAATATTCTGAAATTATTTATATTGATAATCATTATAAAAGCTCTCAACAAAGTTTTAATCAGATCATTAACAGAATCGACATCGAAAATCGATGATTCCTCTATAAGTTCAATGATATCTTCACTTACTCCTCTAATAAAAGCATTAACATGGACTATTGGCTCAATATTTTTCTTACAAAATATAGGTGTTCAAATGACTGCTATTTGGGCTTTACTCAGTGCAGGGGGTATTGGAGCAGGATTAGCTTTGAAAGATCCAGTTCAGGAGTTTTTTGAATACATAACAATTTTGCTTGATAAACCTTTTCAAAAAGGTGAGTTTATAAAATCTGATGGAGTTTTAGGAATGGTTGAGAGGGTGGGAGTAAGATCCTCAAGGATAAGAAGTATTAATGGAGAAGTAATAGTAATGAGCAACAGTGCTCTAACAAATGGAATAATTTCAAATTACGCACAAATGGAAAAAAGGAGGTTAGTTCATAAATTGGGAGTTGTTTATGAAACCTCTCCCAAACTTATGAAATTGATTCCAATAATAATTAAAAAAATAGTTGAAGAGACAAAAGATGTATCTTTTGATAGATGTCATTTCACAGATTTTGGCGACTTCAGTCTTAATTTCGAACTTGTTTATTACATACCAACAAATAATTATCTTGCCGCAATGGAAGCTCAACAATCTATAAATTTAAAAATAATGGAGGAATTCGCAGTTAATAATATTGAGTTTGCATTCCCAACACAAACCTTAAATATTGAAAGTAACAAAGCCAAATGATTCGCATATCTCTTCACTTAAAATCCATAGTTTTGAAGCCAACTCAGAACTATTTGCTTCATCACTAATATTACTTTCAACTAATTTATGTTTTTTAAAAGATATAAGTTTATTACTTAAATGTATGAAACCAATATTATTTAAATTTGAATCAAGGACAATCATAGAAAGTATCTTTCCAGCATTTTCTATACTTTCAGAAATTCCTAAAATATTTTTTGCAGCTTTAGAAAAAATTAAATATCCAAAGAGATTAAAACGTTTACTATATCTAAAAAAACCCGAATCATCATTTGGTATTACGAGACCAGGGGTCCAAGTAATTACAGAAACTTTACTGGAGGACATTTTTAATTTTTTTTCAAGTTCTTTAGCAAATAAAATATTACATAACTTACTATTTTTATAAGCTTCATCAGCATTAAAATTTAAAAATTGCCCAGTAACTTTTTTTCTAAAATCAACTAGGTTATTAAGTCCCGCTTTCTTCCCTATATTGCCACCTGAACTTTTGGGGTCATGAACATCTGATGATGTGATAATGATTCTAGATTCTTCTTTATCTCTAACAAAATCCTTTAGGATATTTACCAAGTAAAAATGTGCAAGATGATTCACCGCAAAAGTTAGTTCTATGCATTGTTTTGATACCTTAGGGTAAAAAGAGCCTGTATATTGCAATCCCGCATTTAAAACAACTACATCTAAAAAAATCTTTCTACTAGTAAAGTAATCTTTGATTTTTTTAATATTCTCTAGATCTGAAAGATCACAATTTTCAATAATATTTAAAAATTTACTAAGGTAATTTATATCAAAATACTTTTCAATTTTTTGGAGAAATGCATTCTTTCTAAATTCGTTTTTTATTACAACATATAAATTATTTTTCGTCTTAAGTAAATTAATAATGGCAAAAAAACCTATACCTGAATTACCTCCAGTAATTAAAATATTTTTATTTTTAATCATTTAAATTCCTTTATTTTTTTTATGATAAAAAAATAAATAAAGTTTTTTTTATTTTGTAATCTTATAAATTATTGTTAAAACCCCGAAAACTTAGTCACTAGTATTTGTGTAATTTGATTATTATTAATCTACTCTTATTACAAGTATTGGATGGAATATAAAAACACAATCGCAGAAATTATACTTTGTTCCATAAATTTCTTTAATCATAAGATTTATATTTAATGTCAAAAGAAAGCATGCCAGATGTTCTTGTTTTAGGTGCGGGGCCTGCGGGAATGGCAATTGCATCAGCTTTGGGAAAGGAAAAATTAGATGTTGAAGTTCTTTCTCCAAATGGACCAGACGAACCTTGGCCAAACACTTATGGTATTTGGGGGGAAGAAGTTGATCAACTTGGGCTTCAGGATTTACTTGAATATAGATGGAAGAATACTGTAAGTTTTTTTGGACATGGAGCTTTAGAAGAACAGGACGACGAGAACAAAGCCACAGAGCATTCTCTAGATTATGGACTATTTGATAAGAAGAAACTCCACAATTTTTGGTTTAATGAATGTAATAAGTCTTTTATTAAATGGCATCAAGGCTTTGCAAACAAAATACATTATGAAAAATATAAAAGTACAGTAACAACAAAAGATGGCAAGACTTATTCTGCAAGATTAGTAGTAGATGCAACAGGATATGACCCTGTTTTTCTTAAATTAAAATCGTGTGGTCCTTTAGCAGTACAAACTTGTTATGGAATAGTGGGTAATTTTAGTAAACCTCCGCTGAAAAAAGGGCAGTTTGTATTAATGGACTATAGAAATGACCATCTTAATGAAGAACAAAGAAAAGAACCTCCCACTTTTCTTTATGCCATGGATATGGGAAATGGGAAATATTTTCTTGAAGAAACATCTCTTGGTTTAGTAAATCCTCTTACAATGGAAAATTTAAAAGAGAGACTGGAGAAGAGGCTATCTTATCGAAATATATCTATTACAAGCATGCAACACGAAGAGCTTGGTTTGTTTCTTCCAATGAATATGCCAATACCAGATTTCAAGCAACAAATACTTGGATATGGTGGTGCCGCGTCAATGGTACATCCTGCATCAGGATACTTAATTGGAAATGTTTTAAGAAGAGCTCCGCTTGTCGCAAAAGCAGTATCAGAAGCAATTAAAAACAAAAATCTTAGTACCTATCATATTGCAAGAAAAGGTTGGGAAACTTTATGGTCAAAAGAATTAATTAGAAAGAAATCACTTTACCAATTTGGATTAGAAAAACTCATGAGGTTTGACGAAAAACTATTAAGAGAATTTTTTGGCAGTTTTTTCCAACTACCTAAAAATCAATGGTATGGTTTTTTAACTGATACTCTCTCTTTAAGAGAGATTGTATATGCCATGTGCATAATGTTTATAAAAGCTCCATGGAGTGTAAAGAAAGGTCTGATGATTATGCATGGTAGAGAGTTTAAAATGTTGCTTAGGATAATATTTCCAAATATATAGTTTTAAAATGAGGACAATACTTATAAGTGGAGCAAGTAGAGGTATTGGATTTAATATTGCACATAAAGAATTAAAAGAAGGTAATAGAATTAGTGTTGGGATTAGAGATGTAACATCATTAAAAGGAAGCGTTATTGATCCAAATAAATGGCCAGAAGGAAGAATTCTAATCAACCACTATGATGCATTAAAAAAAATTACAGCCCAAAATTGGATAAAAAATACAGTAGATGAATTTGGAGGATTTGATTCAGTAATAAATTGTTCTGGAGTATTATCGAGAGTTCCTTTCTTATACAAAGATGGTGATGAAGAAGATATTTTAAATACACTCAATATCAATTTTTTGGCAATTTGGAATTTATGTAGGCTTTCTTGGGATCAGTTATGTGTCTCAGGCAGAGGAAGAATTATTGTTTTAGTTTCAATGAGTGGAAAAAGATCCAAAGGAGATTTGGCTGCTTATTCTTCTTCAAAGTTTGCTTTGATGGGATTATGCCAAACAATGAGAAACAAAGGTTGGGATAAAAATATAAGGATTTCTGCAATTTGCCCAAGTTGGGTTAATACAGAAATGGCCCAAAATATCTCTTCACTAGACAAATTAAGCATGACACAGCCTGAAGATATTGCTGAAATATGCTCAACTTTATTGAAGTTACCTATTCAATCAGTTCCATTTGAAATTGCCTTAAATTGTAATTATGAAATTTAACTTAAATTAAAAATTAAATAAGCCATCGAGAGCATTGCAATTGCTATAAATAACCCTTTTATTCGATTAGTTAACAAAGAAAAAAGAGATAGATCTTCAGAAAAGTATCCGCCAAAACTACCTGTAATAAACAATATAACCATTGGTAGAGATGCCATTCCAAAAGAATAAGATATAGCTTTTACAAATCCAAAATTTAGATAATTAAAAATAAAGGAACTTAATGTAAATAATAAAAAAGATGCAAATAGAGTAATGGAAACTTCAGCATCTAAAGTATGAGGCAAGCTTCCCTTTAATTCAAATTGTTTTTTGCATTCTCTGATTTGTTTTTTAGAGAGCTTTAAATAACCAGTTTCAGGAATTCTTTGCGACTTATATTTTCTTAGTAATCTTGCTTCAAGAGTTTCTGGCTCCTTAGTCATAATTGATGTTAATAATTCATCTGGTTTTAGTTTCTTAATTTTCTTTTCAAGATTATCCGTTTTCCCAATTCTATAAAGGTCTCCTACTCTAATGAGGTAAACATATCCCGACATTTGCGTTGTAAAATTAATAATACTGTTCCTAATTAGATGATACTAAAAGAATCAAGCAAATTAAAAGTTTTTACAAAATGACAAATGATATTTTATATTCATTTCGAAGATGTCCATATGCAATTCGTGTTAGATGGGCACTATTAATTTGTGGGATTAAAGTAGAAATAAGAGAAATTGATTTAAAAAATAAACCTCTAGATTTCCTAAATAAATCCAAGACAAAAACGGTTCCAATACTTATAAAAAAAAATAGTGAAGTTATTGAAGAAAGTCTTGAAATCATCTTATGGGCACTATCAGAGTCTAAAAAAGAGAACATTAAATTAATTTATTTTCCTGATAAGAAAAAGGAAAATATTTTTGAAATAATTAATGAAAACGATAAAGAATTCAAATTTCATTTAGATAGATTTAAATATGCCACAAGATATCAGAATAGTAATGAAGAATTTCATTTTAGGAAGGCGAATAAATTTATAAAAAGATGGAACGAACTACTTGCACAAAACAAATACTTTTTTGGAGATAAACCCACAATCGCTGATTGGTCTATTTGGCCTTTTGTAAGACAATTTAGAATCGCTTGTGAAAGTCAAAAAAGAACAAATTATTTCGAGCCCTCAATAAAAAACTGGTTAGATTCGTTTGAGAAAAATAGAGAATTTAAATCTTTAATGTATAAATACGAATTATGGGGACCATCCTCTAGAAAGAATTATTTTCCATCTAATTAACTTTCTAACAACTTCCTTTTCTCAATTATTCTTGCTAACTCCAAAAAATATCCTGCAGTCCTAAATTTTCCTATATTTTTTTCCTTAAAATCAAGATCGCTTCTGATTTCTGCAGTCTCCGCCATAAGCAAATCTAAATCATTTGATCCAAGACTATACAATTCACTAAGTTCGATTTCCCTTCCAAGTAAATGACTCCTAAACCACTTCCCTTTATTTTCTTGAGGTGGAATATCGTAGGAAGTAAATGACATAAAATAAAATTAAACCTAAAACCATTCTAGGGTTATTATTGAAACTTTTTCATCTCTGTTTTATTAAAAATCAATGCAATAAAAAGAATTGCGATCGTAATTAGGGCACAAATTTCTGTCCAATAATCTAATCCAATTTTAGAAATCATTAATGGTGCAAGAACTGTGAATAGTCCCCCAGAAAGAATTAACTGAGCAAAAAGCTGTTTTGAAGTAAAAATTGGCAAAGTCTTAGAAATATTTTTAGGATCCGCAAGCCTTAAAAGAAGTAAGCCAGAAGCTACTACACCCGTAGAATTCCCAAACTCTATCAAACTTTTTTCAAACCAATAATCATCAAAAATAAAGTAAGCAAAATAAGCAATGCAGATTAAATTCCAAAATAGCCCGAAAATAGTAAACACTAAAATAAGTATCCAATTATCAAAAACAACTTCAATATCTAAACTCGCCATAGCTGTAAAAATCAATAAGTCTGTAGATAAAATACCAATTTCCCTTTGGAGAATATTTGAAATAAATTCTGTATTTTTGGTTTTTTCTAAAATATATCTAATAAGGAGGGAGCCTATAAGGATAAAAGGGAAGACTGGTAGTGAAAAAATAATTTCCTTCGAAAAATCACCAAAAGAACTTGAAATATACCTTAAAAATTTTAGGAGCAAAACACCAAAAGAAATTGCCAAACCGGCGAATCCAAGATTTATTATAAAAATTCTTAAATCTGCAAAAAGTTCTATCTTATTTTTTTCCTTTGGATTATCTTTTTGTTCAAGAATCTCCTCAGTATCTGAAAGACCTAAAGTTCTACCAAGAAAAATAAATATACTACCCAATATTGAAGAGGATAAAAGACCCATTGTTGCCATAGCCAAACCGAGATCTAAACCATTCGAGAAACCTAGTTTATTAAAACTTTCGCCGATTATTGATGCTGCGCCATGACCGCCCTCAAAACCGACCTCTATTAAACATCCCATTAGAGGATTTGTATCCATAGATGGAGGCAGAAAATATCTAACAACTAAACCGCCAACAAAAAACTGTCCGAAACCCAGGGAAAGAGCCAATAGAAATTGATTAAAAATTGGTTTAACTAAACCATTTATATTCGGAATAGGTCTTCCCATCATTAAAGTTGCGAAGACTAATGATAAAAGAGGAGTAGGAAAATTACTCCAAACATTGATTGTTTCTTTTGGCAAAAAGTGTATCGCTCCAAATGGGCCTATTGATATACCTAAAATTCCTGATATAACTGCTATCGGTAAGCCAAACCTTTCAAGTTGTACAGCTAGTTTAAATTTCCTCCCAAAAATCAACAAAAAAAATATTATTAACAATCCAAAAAAACTTATTAAAAGAGAATTTGAAAAAATATCTTTATTCTGTAAAGAAAAAATATTCAATGATTTCAAAAACATATAATTCTAAATCTAAATTATTAAACAAAATTTTTCAAATAAAAAAGGCTCCTATAAGAGGAGCCTTTTGATATAGGTAATTAAATTTAAGAATTAATCTTTAAGAGTAACTGTTGCACTATCAATATTACTGATAGCATTTGTAACTCTCTTGAAGTCAAAGCCTAGTGCTCTTAAAGCGTGCCATAGATGGCCTTGAATAAAGAAGAATCCGAAATAGTAATGAACATTAGCTAACCACGCCCTTGAAGTGTACTCACCATCAGGAAGATCAACAGTATCTACCCAATAAGGAGAAATACTAAATTTCAATTCAAGTGGTTCACCAAAGAATTCAGTTGGATAAACTGTTGTGTTAGCTGCGCTCCAGAAGGCTGCAATGATAGCCATCCAGCCTATTCCAGCTAATGACCATGAGAGAACTGCTTCTGCGGAGAGAAGACCTTTACCTTTAAATTTGGTATATTCACCAACTTGCTTAGTAGCAATATGCCAAGCACCACCAGTAATCTCAACGAAAGCAAGGAAAGCATGACCTCCCATGACTTCTTCAAGACTATCAATAGTCAAAAAGTCTGTCTGATGATTCCAAATTTTGGCCAAATTTAATTCATACTCAACCTGTCTTACAGAACCAATAGCTGGATCATAAATTCCATGTACTCTTGCCCATTCGACAAAAGCAATAACTGCGAAACCAAGAATAATTAGATGGTGACCAAGAATAAATGTCAATTTGTCTGGATTATCCCATTCAATATTGAATTTCCTAGCTCTTGCCACATCAGAATCTTCAAGATTTCCAGGAAGAAGTAAAGAATGTAAAAGTCCCCCTGCTGCTAAAACCATAGAAGAGACTAAGTGAACTATTGCTATCGCTAGAACAGGTTTAGTATCTCCCATAGCAACACCATTAGCATCGAACCCTATTCCAAGAGTTGCTAAATGAGGAAGAACGATTAGAGGTTGATGACCCATTGGGACGCTTGGGTCAAATCGTGAAAGTTCAAAAAGGGTGAATGCACCCGCCCAGAAAACAATTAATCCTGCATGAGCTACATGAGCAGCAATGAATTTTCCTGAGCGATTCGCTACACCTGAATTACCAGCCCACCATCCATAGGTAGTATCTGGATTTCCATAGGTTTGCATTTAGGAATTGATTAGCTTAAACGTTTTGAGAATACTTTATATTTCACCAAACAGTTGAATTAATAACAAAATTGTAAAGGTTAGTAATCCTAGTAATTACCAAATAAAAAATCTTCATAAGGCAATCCAAGAGCAAAGAAGGTAGATTTAATGAAGAAAAATTATTCTCAGAGATATAAGTTTCATAAAATAAACCATTATTTTACAATTCAAATAATTTTGATAAATTTCATTTTGCTGACATTAAACAATATTTTGTTTCATTAAACCATGCTATTTATTGCCTCATTCTCAAACAATTATTAAATATGAGATAAGACATCTAATATTATGACTACTTCTCAAGAGTCTTCTAGAAAATTTTCACTAGAAATGAAATCTGAAGTTCATTACAAAAAAGCTGCAAAATCTTATAGAAAATCAAAACAATATATAAATATGATTAACTTATATCCAACTTTGCAAAACACTCTAATTGAGTGCAAGGATGAGAACCTAATAGAATAAAAATTTGAAATATTTTTCCGAATTAATCAAAAAAATATATTAATTTTTAGGCTGCGATATTATAGTTTTCTTCAGAATAAAATTTATTAATTATTTGTCTGCACATTTTTATATTGTATAACGCTTTTGGTTTCCAAGGTTTTTTCTGACCGAGTGGAGAGCTTTTCCAATGAACCCCAGGCTTGAGTATTCCATTTTCACGTAAAAAAGAAAGTTTAATTTCAGTTATTCCCAGTTTTTCCGCGGTCAACTCAGATGAGCTCCACATATCCCCTAACATTGAATTGAGTAATATTATTAATCCTTGATAACGTTAATTTTATTTTTTTGAAAGGGGTAAAACTTTTAAATAATTATTAAGTAACAAAAAACCTAGTATTTACAATGAAAAGAGATTTTAAAGATTTATAAAATTAAGAAATATTAAATAAAGAATCTTGATTAATGAATATCTCATAGATACCCTCTCCTTTATTGATGGATTTATAGTTCACGTATTCTTCTGTAATCGATTGATGCTTTGAAAGATTGATCCAACCCTTGTGCCAATTTCCACTATTTATTAATTCTTCGTAAGTAGTTTTTAAGTTAATTTCAGAATCAAGGACAGAAACCATTAAAAAACTAATATTTCCTTTTTCTTTAGTCTCATTTACTAAAACAAAATGTCTCAATCCATTTATGGTTTTATTAGAAGTCCAGTAATTTTCCATAATCATTTTTTCTTAATTTTCCCCTCAGAATTTTTTCTAGATATTTTCTTATATTCATTTCTAATTTCGTCTAATAAAAGTTTTCTTCTATCTAAGTAGTTAACAGAATCTTGTTTTGATAAGTTGTATCTTTCTTTTTTAGTTAAATTCATCCAATTATTAAGATTCTTTTTATTAAAAGTTTTTAATTTTTTTGCCTTCAAAACTTTTTGTTTTTTATTTAATTTAAGAAGATTCCTTAAATTAAAAAAAATAAATATAAAAAGAAAAATTATCACAAACTTTAATAGCATCACTTTGCAAGTAAGTTATTATTTATCCACTTTTCTAATTCAATATCATTCTCCATAGATATAACTTCTTCTTCATTCCCATTACCTGATTGATCAAATAACCTTATAATAAATTCACCTTTAACTGCCTCATCATCACCAATAACAATAATACTTTTAGATTTTAGTTTATTTGCCTTTTTAAATTGTTTAGAGAATGAGGCTCCGCTTAAATCTAACTCAACTAACAAATCATAATTTCTTAATTTTCTAGATAAATCCATTGCTAATGATTCTGCAATTAAGCCTTGATTAATGATATAAATATCAGTATTTCTTGGAATTTCAAGCTCTTTTCCTGCGAGTAAAATTAATCTTTCTAAACCAATAGCGAAACCAATTGCAGGGGTATTTGGCCCTCCCATTTGTTTTATTAGATCGTCGTATCTTCCTCCTCCGCAAACTGTAGCTTGGGAGCCTAGAGCCCCACTAGTAATTTCAAAAGCTGTGTGGGTGTAGTAATCTAAACCTCTTACAAGATTAAAATTTTCCACATAAGGTATTTTTAAAAACTCTAAATTTTTCTTTAAGTTTGAATATCTTTTATGACTTTTTTCAGATAAAAAATCAAATAATCTTGGTGCATTCTTTAAAGCTTTTTGTGTTTGAATATTCTTAGAGTCCAAAATCCGTAAGGGATTTTTAGTAATCCTGTTCTGAGAATCTAAATCTAGAGAATTTTTATTTATTTCTAACCATTTTAAAAAGGATTTTTGAAAATTTAATCTATCATTAAGATCTCCCAAAGTATTTATTTCAAGATTAAGTTCTTTTATTCCCAATTTACCTAGGATATCCCAAGCTAAAGAAATAATTTCAACATCACTTCTAACTGAATCGTATCCTATAAACTCAACACCTAACTGATGAAACTGTCTTTGCCTACCAGCTTGAGGTCTTTCATATCGAAACATAGGACCCATGTACCAAAGTTTTTGTAGAGGATGATTAGACAACATCCCATTTTGTATTAATGCTCGTGCAACGGATGCGGTTCCTTCAGGCCTAAGAGTGCAAGATCTCTCCCCTCTATCAATAAATGTATACATTTCCTTACTGACAACATCTGTTCCTTCACCAATTCCTCTTATAAATAATTCGGTCATTTCTAGTATTGGTGTTCTTATTTCATTGATAGATGCTCTTGAAAGCTGCTCTAATACAATTTTTTCAACGTTTTGCCACTTTATTAATTGATCAGGCAGCAAATCTACCGTTCCTCTAAGATTTTTTAAGTTATTCAAAGTTCTAGAAAATAATTCAAAATTTTTAATTCAAGTAGGAATTAATTTTTAATTAGTTGTTTTGTGAGACAATTTTAATTTAACATTTAGAAAAACTATTGGAAATTAATAAAAATAAAGAGACCCTGCATTGCGGTACAAAACCAAAAAAAATTGCTTTTGGAATAGCACCCCTTGGTATAGTTTCAGTAGGAATAGTGCCAATGGGAGTAATAAGTATTGGAGTAGTCCCAATGGGAGTATTCTCTTTTGGTGCAGTAGCAATGGGAATAGTCAATTTATCAGTAGTTGGGATGGGAATTATCTCTGCTGGGGTAACGACTATGGGAATATGGGAGTATTCTCCTAATTCTCAAAACAATCATCATAGTCATTCCAAACAAATTTCAAATTCAAGCAAAGAAAATATGATGTCAGATATATTTAACACTAAACAAGAAGCTGAAAAGGCTGCCTCAAAATACGGATGTATTGGAGCACATAAAATGGGTAAAAAATGGATGCCCTGTAAGATGCACTAGATATTTTTATTAGTCAAAAATTTATTGAATATTAATTCAAAATCTCTACTCTAAAATCAAGATTTTTTGCCTCATCAGTAGTTAATTTTCTTGACCAAGCTCCTTGCACAGGACTATTCCATCTAAACCCAGCATTTTTAGCTAAAGATCTATCTTCGTAACTAATAAGCGCCTTATATAAAAACCTCGGTTCGGTAGCTTTAAGTAAAAGTTCCTCTAAATTATCGCATTTTTTGAAGACCTCAGATATGTAAAAGCAATCAGATAAAGCTCTATGTAAATTCCATACTGGTATTGAAAAAGATAAAGCTAGATCAGTTACTGAGGGTCTATTTTTTAGTGACTTTTGAAAAGACCAATTAATATCCTCCAAACTGCATATCCATTTTTTATGAAGTTTAGGTAATCTTCCTCTCCCAAACCATTTCTTATCAAACTCTACATTATGCGCGACAATGAAATCGGAACAATCAACAAGTTTCAGAAAGAAATTTAATCCATCCTCCCATGGTTGAGAGATATTAGTTACTTCAGCAGATATGCCATTCACATGTTCGGCTTCATTATCATTAACTGGGAATAAAAATGAAACTTGTGAAAGAACGCACTTAAAAGATACATCAAACAAAATACAACCTATCTCAATCACTTCATCTTTATTTTCGTCTAAACCTGTTGTTTCAGTATCAAGAATTAAAATTTTTTCAATTTTTTTATTTTGATTAGCAACACTCTCTTCAGAGGGATAACTGATAACTTGATCCTGAAGAATATCCAATTGATTTAATTCTTTTTTGTTAGATAGATCCAATTAGCTGAAAACACTTTAATTTATATTGACGCATTTAATAAAAATTTCTCTTAAATTAATATTAATTAAAAAACATGATT
Organism: Prochlorococcus sp. AG-418-G18; assembly: GCA_003214215.1. GTDB lineage: Bacteria > Cyanobacteriota > Cyanobacteriia > PCC-6307 > Cyanobiaceae > Prochlorococcus_A. The sequence goes on from QCLX01000006.1 coordinate 46,298, forward strand.
AGAAAATAATTTTTTAAACATTTTTAGTTTTTTACAGATGACTTTTACAAAATATCAATTTAATAATTTTTGTTATTGGCCTTCAAACCCAAAAAAAATTGTGGAATTTATTGGTGGAAGTTATCTAGCTTCTAAACCAGATTTAACTTATAGAAGATTCATAGAGAGTTTAATTAATAAAAACTATGCAGTGCACGCATATAAATACAATCCACAATTTGATCACCAACAACTTGCTATTAAAGCATGGAGAGATTTCAAGAATTGCCGAATATCTTTATCAAAGAGAATAGGAGCATTAATTCCTTCAATAAGAATTGGTCATAGTCTAGGCTGCAAACTCCATCTAATTTCCCCTGATGGTGGAAGAAATTGCGAAAAATTCATATCAATAAGTTTTAACAACTTCAGTGCTAACAAATCTATTCCATTATTGAAACAAATTTCTCAAAAATTAGAATTCAATAGTGAATTCAGCCCAAGCCCTGAAAGAACTTTGCGATTAATTGAAAAAACATATAATCAAAAAAATAACATCCTAATAAAATTCAACTCAGATGAATTAGATCAAACAGATAGATTATTTTCTTGTCTGAAAGCAAGAAAAGAAGATAATTCTAAGGGGGTAATGTTAAAAGGTACACACACTATAATTGCAAGCGCTGGACTAAGAGAAAATTTTTTGGGAGACTGGGCAGATGATGAATTTAAAAGAAATACTATAAAAAAAATTTCAAATTTAATTGATGAATCTTATTAGGATAATTCTTTCAGCTTTTCCAAAACAGAACTATCTTCCAGAGTGCTTATATCACCGCTAATTTTTTCTCCAGCAGCCAAAGATCTTAAAATTCGCCTCATAATTTTTCCACTACGTGTTTTTGGAAGAGAGTCAGAAATTATAATTTTTTCAGGCTTTGCGATAATTCCAATTTCATTAACAACATGTTTCTTTAGATTCTCTACTAATTCTGAAGAACCGTTCACGTCTTTCTCTAGAGATACAAAAGCAACTATAACTTCACCTTTCAAATCATCTTTTTTGCCAACTACTGCAGACTCTGCAACTGATTTATGACTTACCAATGCAGATTCTATTTCCATTGTTCCTAACCGATGTCCTGAAACACTTATGACATCATCAACTCTTCCCATAATCCATATATATCCATCTTCATCAATGCGTGCTCCATCTCCAGCAAAATAAACATTTTTTTCTCCTTTAAAGGAAATATATTCCCAATAACTCTCCAAATATCTCTCTGAGTTTCCGTGAATTGTTCTCATCATTCCTGGCCAAGGTTTCTTAATAATTAAATAGCCACCCTCGTTCTCCTTAACCTTTTCTCCATTCTTATCGACAATTTCAACTTCGATGCCTGGCAGAGGTAAAGTAGCTGAACCTGGCTTTGTAGCAACGACTCCGGGCAAGGGACTTATCATCACACCACCAGTTTCAGTTTGCCACCAAGTATCAACAATAGGGCATTTATCTTTACCAATAACATCCTTGTACCAAATCCATGCTTCAGGATTAATTGGTTCTCCAACTGTGCCCAAAAGTCTAAGACTCTCCAAATTATATTTATCAGGTATTTCACGCCCAGACTTCATAAATGCTCTTATTGCAGTTGGTGCAGTATAAAAAATAGAAACCTTATATTTTTGGACAATTTCCCAAAAAGCCCCTAAATTTGAGGGTCTTGGCACTCCCTCATACATTAAGGTTGTAGCACCATTAGATAAAGGGCCATAAACTATGTAACTATGACCTGTAATCCAACCAACATCAGCAGTACACCAGTAAATATCGTCATCTTTTAAGTCAAAAATCCATTTAAATGTCAAATGGGACCAAAGATTGTAGCCACCTGTGGTGTGAACTACACCTTTGGGCTTTCCAGTAGATCCTGAAGTATAAAGAATAAAAAGCCTATCTTCGCTATTCATTATTTCTGGTTCACAATGATCTTTTTGATCTTTTAATAATTCGTGCCACCAAAAATCTCTATCATCAACCATCGAAATATTTTTTTGGGATCGTCGTACAACAACTACTTTTTCAACAACTTTATCTGCCCCACTTTCAATGGCCGCATCAACTGCTTTCTTAAGTTCAATCACTTTATCTTTTCTAAAGCCACCATCAGCAGTAATAACAAATCTAGCGTTTCCATCAATCAACCTATCTTTTAAGGCTTCTGAAGAAAATCCTCCGAAGACAACTGAATGAGGCGCGCCAATTCTTGCACAAGCCAACATCGCAAACATCGCTTCAGGAATCATAGGCATATAAATACATACCAAATCTCCTTTTTTTACACCAATTGCTTTTAATGCATTAGCTGCTTTACATACCTCTTTTAGAAGTTCTTCGTAAGTATATTTTTTGCTATCTCCGGGTTCGCCTTCCCATATAAGTGCAGTCTTTCCTCCAAGACCGCTATTAATGTGTCTATCTAAGCAGTTATATGTAATATTGAGTTTCCCTTCTTTGAACCATTTAAAAAAGGGGGCATTTTTGTTATCTAATACAGTTTGGAATGGCTCAAACCAATCTAATTCGGATTTTGCGAAAGATTCCCAAAATTGAATGGGATTATCTGATGCTTGTTTTTTTAGACTTTGTAATTCTTCTTGACTACTAATATTTGAGTTTTCTGCAAAATTCTTTGATGGAGGGAAAATTCTCTTTTCTTCAAGTATGTTATTGATTGAATTTTTTTTATCTAATGACATTAAATAAATCTATGCTTAATAAATTTAGTCGAAAAAATTAAAGTTTTCAAAAATTTTAATATTAATTTAGCTCAAAGATTTATTTTAAAAGATCTAATAAATACGGCTTAGAACAAATTCTGGAAGAGCCATTAAAGCTCTTTTATATTCTGAATCAGGAAGCCAGACTATAGCCTCTTTAGAAAGCATTGCAAAATCCTCAGCTAATTTTCTGGAACTTTCAATAGCTTTAGAATTCATGATGATATTAAGAGCATCATCTAAATCATCTTTTTCAGCAAGTTCTCTATTTATAAGAACTGACAATTTTTTATTTTCTTCTAAGGCATATAAAACTGGGGCGGTAAGATAACCGCTAGCAAGATCACTTACAGCAGGCTTTCCAAGTTGTTTATCATTTCCAGTAAAGTCAAGAATGTCATCTACAACTTGGAATGCTAAACCAATATTTTTGCCAAAATCATACAACGAGGTTAAGTTTTCGTCATTAATACCACTCAAAACTCCAGCAGCTTTACAACTATTGGCTATTAATGATGCTGTTTTACAATAACTTTTGTTGATGTATTTGGAAAAAGATTGAGCCGAATCAAATCTATTTAAATTTTGTTTAATTTCACCCTCTGCTAAATCCATTATTACTCTACTAAGTAATTTAACTACATCTACATTGTCAAGATTTGCTAGGTGCCAACTTGCTTGAGCGAATAAAAAGTCACCCGCCAAAACAGCTACTCTGGTATTAAATCTGCTATGAACTGTATCTACTCCTCTTCTTGTGGAAGCCTCATCAACAACATCATCATGGACTAATGAGGCTGTATGAATCATCTCAGTTATTTCAGCAAGCCTTTTATGTTTGCTTGTCAAGCAGAATTCAGGAGATATAGCTTTTGAAATCAATAGAACTATACCAGGCCTCAACCTTTTTCCCCCAGCACTAAAAAGGTGTTCTGCAGCTGCTTGAAGAATTGGATGACCAGCTCCTATTAGATTTTTCAGTTCTAAAATAAGATCATCAAGATCATTTTCAACTGGTTGTAGTAGCTCTGTTACTGTATTCATGATTGACCTCTTCTATATCTTAAGGAATCAAACATTACTTCGGAGGTTAACCAACCTAATTTCTTTATTAATCCCAAGCCAAAATTTTACTTTATTGGAAAACTCATCTCTTCCTGAAGTAACAAAAAATTTTACATTTCCGAAAGAAATTCTCTCATAGCGGTCAGTTTTTGGAATAGCAAAAGATTCATTAAATTTTTTTATTAATGCTACCGATGGATCAATAATTTTTATATTTGAATCTAATTTTTTTCTTAAAAATTCATAAATTAAAGGATAGTGACTACATCCAAGTATTAATTCTTCAATATTTTTGTTTATTAGTTGTCCTAAGTATAAGTCTGAAAGACTATTTAACTTATCAAGATTTAATTTTTCTTTTTCAATTTCTGATACTAATTCTGGACATTCTTGCTGAAATATTATCATATTCTCTTTTTTAGAATTGATAGCTTTCTTGTAATACGATGATCGAACAGTTGTTTGTGTTGCTAGGACACCAATTATTTGTTTATTAACTATTTCCGATACTGAGTTTATAAGGTCAAAACAAGGGACCTTTAAATTATCTTCTAGAATATCAAGCGCACACGCATTTGTAGTGTTACAAGCAACTAAAAGTGCATCCAAATTCTTATCAATAAAAAAAGTACAAATCTCCTTTGCAATTAATCTTATCTCTTTAAAATTTTTACTCCCATAAGGTATTCTTTTTGTATCCGCCAAATAAAAAACTTCTACATCTTCACGTGTTTTTAGTAAAGAATTAAGGATAGTAAAACCACCTATTCCGCTATCAAATATACCTATTTTAAGTTTCACCCTACTTTATCTAGATATTCGAGGATGCCTTTTGCAATTGCATAGGCTAATCTTTTTCGATGGGTTATTTTTTCTAATCTTCTTGCATCTAATCTTCCCGTTAAAAATCCGATTTCTACAAGGACTGCAGGCATCCTAGTATTTTTAATCACATAAAATCGACCTTGTTTAACTCCTCGATCAGGACTCCCAGGGGAAACTCTTAAAATTTGTTTTTGAATTCTTTTCGCGAGTAATCTTCCTCTCCACCCTCTGTAATAAAAGGTTTCCAATCCATTTATGTCCCTTCTTTTACCTCTTGAGGCATTTGCATGAATACTTACAAAGATATCTGCATCCGAATTATTAGCAATGGAAACTCTTGGAGGTAAATCCAAATCAACGTCATTTGTTCTGGTCAATCTTACTTTGACACCTTTCTCAGAAAGTAAATTTTTAACCTTTTTTGAAATCTCTAGAACAACATCTGTTTCTCTAATACCACCAATACCTATTGCTCCCGGATCAGGTCCTCCATGCCCTGGATCGATTACAACCTCAAACTTGTTTCGTTTTACCTCTGGTAGTTTCAAGTAACTATAATTGTTTTTCTTCTTATGAATTAAATTTTGATTTGCTTTGATATTTCCTCTTTTCTTTTCAACTAAACCTTCACCAATCTTTTTAAATGAATATTTTGGGTTAAATAGTTTAATTCTCCATCTATTTTGATCTAAGCCAACCATTTGCCAAGTCAAAGGTTTCAAATAAGTGTCTTCTTTAAATTCAATTACTAATCTTGTTTTACCCTTATTTGGTTTACCTAATCTAATTTCTTTTATTGGACCATTACCTTTTATTATTCTGGGATTTTTTAATTCTCCTGAAAAATCTACCCAGAATCTGTCCCCATATATTTGGTTAGCCTTCTGAAAATATGCTTTTAAATTTGAATTTGATTTGGTTCTTAATTCTAAAACCCCATTAGTGTTTATCGCCCATGCAGCCAGAACACTTGAAGATTTAACTGGGATTATTGAAGAATTTAAAAATAAAAAAACGGATAAATAACGAAAAAGTTTATTATCTAAAAACTTTATCATTAGTTTGAAAACAATTTGTTTTTTCTATGTTTAAGGCTTGGCATCTGCTCCCTAATTTTCTTTACTCTTTCTTTATCAGCAGGTGCTATTGCAGCTCCCTGAGTTTTTCCGGCATCAGATAAAACTGTCCCCCAAGGATCAATTACCATTGCATGGCCATGACTTTGCCTTCTCCCATAATGAATTCCAGTTTGAGCTGGAGCGACGACATATGCTGTATTCTCAATTGCTCTTGCTTGTAATAGGATTTGCCAATGATCTTTTCCAGTGAATGCTGTAAAAGCTGCGGGAATCATAATTAGCTCTGCTCCATTCGAAGACAAATATCTATAAAGTTCAGGAAATCTAACGTCGTAACAAATCGATAATCCTATTTTGCATAAACCAGGGACATCTACGACAGGTGGATACTCTGCCCCAGATAAAATAGTGGACGATTCCTTGTATAAATTTCCATCTGGCAAATCAACATCAAACAAGTGAATCTTGTCGTATTTTGCCAAAATCTGTCCATCTTTCCCAAATAAGGCTGACCTATTAAAAGTATGGCTGCCATCACCCGCAGGGACAGGATATCCTCCTCCCAATAGAAATATTTGATATCTTTGAGACATGGTTTTTAGAAAATTTGCACACTTTTCTGACAATTCAGAAGCTAATCTAAGTTTTTCATCATCTCCTCCTAAAAAAGCAAAATTCTCAGGTAATCCTATTAACTCAGCACCTCTTCTAGCAGCTAATTCAATCTGTTCTTCTGCTTCAGTAAAATTTGCTTCAACATTTGAAGTACTTGTAATTTGCAATGCAGCTACCAAAAAATCAGTCAAGACTTTACTCCTAATGAACCAACTCGTAAATCATGAAGCATGAATCACACCTCTTTCAACTTGAGCTGGAACAATGTCTAAGCAATCAAGTTCAGAGCAACATTTAAAATCATCCTCATAATCTCCAAGACTTGTCAATCTTTTGCCATGGGTTGCTGTTTTTAAACATTTCAAAATATCATTTTTCCAGAAGTCCCAAAGTGCCAAAGCAGCTTGTAATTCGTCATTCAAAATATTAATTTCGAAATCACAGTTCTGTTTCAGGTATGAGGCCAAAGCACCAGCAGCTAAAGAATCCTCAAGCGAATAAGAGTCTTCCCAACCACTACCAAGTATTAAAACATTTTCGCTTTTTAATGAAATGATTTTTTCAGCAACTGCTTTCCTATTTGGGAGACCCATAGCAAATAAATGCTTAGCATTTTGAACTTTTTGCAATGATTTTGTCCCATTAGTAGTACTCATAAATAGTCTTTTACCACAAACAACTTTTTTCGTAACTGATAATGGAGAATTTCCTAAATCAAAGCCCTCAATCTTCTTTCCGCCTCTCTCTCCAAGCATTAGTCTCTTTTCGGGTTGCCACTTAATTGCAGATTCTTTTAATAAATCTAAATCTGCAAAAACTTGTATTGAATCAGCTCCATTTTTCAAAGCCCAGGAAATTGTTGTTGTAGCTCTTAAAACATCAATGACCACTGCAATGTCTGGACTATTTTCTGGAACATCCTTTGCAACGTGATAATAAGTAAGATTAATAATCAGATCCCTTTTCTAAATTTATTATAGAAAACAGTTACTTAATTTGATTATTTTTTTTTAAAAAACAAACTTATTGATAATATATAACTAATTTGTTTTTACAGAAATTTTATCAAGTATTTAATTTGAAAATGAATAATATCCGCACAATAAAAGGTGGAGTTAATTTAAAAGGAAAATTAAAAGTACCTGGAGATAAATCTATTTCTCATAGAGCTTTAATAATAGGAAGTATTGCTAAGGGTGAGACGACTATTGAGGGGTTCTTACATTCTGAAGATCCACTTTCAACTGCTGATTGTCTTAGAAAATTAGGTGTAAATATACCAGAAATAAAAAAAAATGAGCCTTTTACGATTTCAGGATTGGGTCTTGATGGATTTAAAGAGCCCAAAGAAATTCTAAATTGTGGTAACTCGGGAACCACCATGAGATTATTAATGGGGTTACTTGCCGGTCAAGAAGGCAAGAATTTCATCCTAACAGGTGACATCTCTCTTAATGAAAGGCCAATGGGGAGAGTGGGCAAACCGTTATCTTTGATGGGTGGCAAAATTTCTGGCAGAGAAAAAGGAAACAAAGCTCCAATCTCAATTGATGGGAATAAACTAAAAGGGTGCGTTATTGGAACCCCTGTAGCTAGTGCTCAAATAAAATCTGCAATCTTATTGGCAGGCCTCAAAGCTTCTGGAACAACTTCTGTTATTGAACCAGCATCTTCAAGAGATCATACTGAAAGAATGTTAAAAGCATTTGGAGCAAACATCAGTATCAGAGGAGAATTAGGAAGGAATATAGTTATCAAGTCAGGGGGTAACTTAATTGGTCAGAGAATATTGATTCCTGGAGACATAAGCTCTGCTTCTTTTTGGATGATTGCGGCATCTATTGTTCCAAATTCAGAGGTTTTAATTCAGAATGTCGGACTAAATCCCACTAGAACAGGGATTTTAGATGTAATGGATTCAATGGGGTGCAATTATGAGATTTTAGATGAATCTACTATTGCAGGTGAACCTATTGGATCTATTAAAGTAAAGACTGCAAATAATTTAAGATCATTCACTATTGAAGGAGATATTCTCCCAAAACTTATAGATGAAATTCCTATCCTTACTGTAGCTGCCTGTTTTTGTAATGGAGTTTCTGAAATTAAAGATGCACAAGAATTAAGAGTTAAGGAGACAGATCGATTAAAAGTCATGGCACTACAGTTACAAAAATTCGGTGCTGAAATAACAGAAAAAGAGGATGGGTTAATTATTAATGGACAATCAAAATTTCATTCTGCGGAGGTAGACAGCGAGACAGATCATCGAGTAGCGATGAGTCTTGCTATTGCTTCACTTCTTGCCAAAGGTACCTCAAAAATCATGAGAGCAGATGCAGCTAGCGTCTCTTATCCCACTTTTTGGGAAGAGCTGGCCAAATTAACTAACTAGCCTTAAAAAGTTTTTGTCTGAATTAAAAGAAGTTTTAACTAAAGATGGTAGTTACTCTTTAAGAAGTGAATTTTTTAAAGAGAACTTCCATAGTTTATTGGGCGCATTGGAGGAAACAAAATCAAAGTTTACAGCTACTTCCAATTTGCAAAGATTTAAGGGTAAATCTCTTAATGTTTTGGATATATGTTTTGGTTTAGGATACAATTCCGCTTCATTATTAAATGAATTAATAAAACAAAAATCATATTTAAATTTGTATGCGTTGGAGATTGATAAAAAACCTCTTGAATATTCGCTTAGAAATGAATCTTTCCTTAAATTATGGGCTCCAAAAGTCAAAACAATATTTGAATCACTGTATCGAACAAATTACTTTGAGGATCAATTTTTTAAGTGCAGTGTTTTGTGGGGTGATGCTAGAGAAAAAATCAACATAATTTCTTCAACTATTAAATTCGATCTGATTTATTTAGATGGTTTTTCTCCTCAAAAATGCCCACAAGTATGGACAATTGATTTTTTATCTAAAGTCACAGAAAATCTTAATTCTGAGGGTTATTTAATAACTTATTCTTCTTCGGCTGCAGTGAGAAAAACTTTAAGAAATCTTGGATTAGAAATTTTCACTATTAAGCCAAATTCTAAAAACAGAACTTTTTGGAGTCAGGGAACTGTCGCAATATCAAAATTTGATAAAAATAAATTGAACCCTAATCTCAATTTTGAAAAGTTATCTTTAATGGAAGAAGAGCATCTCTTAACTAAAGCTAGTATTCCATATAGAGATCAAGATTTGAACTCAAGTAAAGACGATATAATCAGGGCAAGATTAGATGAGCAACTATTATCAAATCTATTACCTACAAATAAATGGAGAGAGAAGTGGGGAATGACGAAGTTATCCGTTAAGAGTTAGATTTAAATTAGGATTTCAAATAAACATGTTAAGTGTTGCGATATTAGCGGCAGGCAAGGGTACCAGGATGGAAAGCTCATTGCCGAAAGTTTTACATAAAATTTCTGGCAAAAGTCTTCTACAAAGAGTAATTGATTCATGTGTCGAATTAAAACCTGATAAAATCTTCGTAATTACTGGACACAAATCAAAAGAAGTACAAAAGTCAATCCCAAACGATAAAAAAATCCATTTTGTTGTTCAAGAACCTCAATCAGGAACAGGTCATGCTATCCAAGTACTTTGTAAAGAAGTAAAAAAACATGAAGGAAAACTTTTAGTACTTAACGGCGATGTGCCACTCATTAGTCCTAGTACTCTAAAAAGACTTTTGTATCTTCACGATTCAAAAAATGCTGATGTTTCTTTAATTTCGACAAAGAAAACAAATCCTCATGGATATGGCAGAGTTTTTTTGAAGGGTGATTTTATAGAGAGAATTGTTGAAGAAAAAGATTGCAATGATCTAGAAAGAGAAAATCCATTAATAAATGCAGGTGTTTACTGTTTTAACTGGGGTAACTTATCAGAAATAATTAATACCTTGCAAAGCAATAATAATCAAAAAGAGATTTACTTAACAGATACAATCTCTTTGCTAAAAAATTCCTTAAGTCTCGAGGTAGAGGATAATGGAGAGCTTCAAGGAATTAATAACAGAATTCAACTATCAGAGTGCGAGGAATATATTCAGAATTCAATTAAAGAAAAACATATGCTTAATGGTGTAACTTTTATAAATAAAGCAAGTTGTTCAATTAGTGAAGAAGCTGAAATTGATAAGGATGTAATCATAGAGGCTAATACACATATAAGAGGAAATACAAAAATAAATAGTAATTGCATTATTGGACCAAATACTTTTATTGAGAATTCTAATGTGGGATTAAATTGTGAAATTTCAAACTCTACTGTTTATGCTTCTCAGATAATGGATAATATAACAATTGGCCCTTATAGTCATATAAGACCTAATTCCAAAATATCTTCCTTTAGCAAAATAGGTAATTTTGTTGAAATCAAAAATAGTCAATTAGACGAAGAATCTAAAGTAAACCATTTAAGTTATATTGGCGATTCTATTATTGGAAGATCTACAAATATTGGAGCAGGTACTATTACTGCAAATTTTGATGGTCAGAAAAAACATCAAACAAAAATTGGTAAAAATTCCAGTATTGGTGCAAATACAGTTTTTGTAGCACCAATAAATCTAGGGGAATCAGTTACTACAGGAGCTGGTTCAGTTATCACAAAAGACTCCAAAGATAATTCATTAGCAATCTCAAGAACTAAGCAAGTAAATATAGAAAATTGGGAAAGAAAGAAATCCTGATCTAGTTAATTAATTCAATAATTTTTTCAAGTTGCCAACATCTGCTCCCTTTTATAAGAATAGAATCACCTTTCTTTGTAGATTTGTTTATCTCTTGAGGTACATCTTTAATGTTATTTAAAACCAAGAATTTTTTCTTATCTTTTAGATAATTGGTATAAATTTTTTCATTTTTTTTATCGCAAATAAATAAACACTTTTTTATATCTGAATTATTTATTAAGTTGAATATTTCTTTGTGATATTTTTCGGATTCTTTTCCCAATTCTTGCATACTTCCAAATATGAAAAATTTATTTCTCGGTTTATCAAGCAGGTTTTTAATACATGCTTTTACTGACTCTGGCGAAGCATTATATGATTCATCATATATTGTTGTTTTTACTGATTTGAGAATTTTATTCCTTCCACCTAAACTTACAAAATCAAATTTATTGAAACTTGCAAAATCAATGCCTAGCTCTTTCGCAACTGCATAAGCAAATAAGAAATTCGAAGCATTGTGAAATCCCTCAAATGAAATTTCAAAGGTATTTTCTTCAATTAAAATTGTTTTATTAGAAGGTTTATAAAATCCTTGCAAATTATCATCTTTCTTAAAACTCTCCTTTTGATTTTCTATATTTAATAGTTTTACTTTTATCACTCTACCTTTCCAAAATTCTTTTAAAGTTTGTTCTAGGAATGGATCATTTGCTGGAATTATTACAACTCCTTCTGGATTTAAGAACTTACTAATTTCACACTTTGCATAAGTAATATTTTTTTTTGAGCCTAACAATCCAATATGAGCTTTACCAATGTTAGTAATAACTGCAACATCGGGTTCACTATATTTAGATAAATTCTCAATCTGTCCAAGACCTCTCATTCCCATCTCAAGAACTAAAGCTTTATCCTCTACATCCGTAGCAAGAATAGTAAGACCAACTCCAATCTCATTATTGAAATTTGCATGAGATAATTTAATTCTTCCAAGTTTATTTAAAACTCCACCAATCATTTCTTTTGTTGTTGTTTTACCCACAGAACCAGTTATTGCGACAACAGGGATATTTAATTTTTTTCTTTTTAGCAATGCTAATTTTTGAAATGCCTCTAATGTGTCATTTACAACCCAATAAGGAAAATTACTAGGAAGTAATCTCTGCATCCCTTTTTTAATTACTACTGACTTAACTCCTTTATCTAAAACATCTGGAAGAAAATTATGTCCGTCAAAAGTTTTACCCTCTATAGCTATAAAAAGATCATTTTTAGATAAAGTTCTACTATCAATACTTATATTTTTAAAATTTAAAAAATCTCTTTTCCCCTTGCTCAGATTTTTAATATCCCCCAAAACATTGTTTAATTCTGATAAAGAGAATTCCATTAAAATATTAAGTCATACTTTTTTTAAAGATGGATCAGCCGATTGACCGTAAGAAAATTTTTCAACCTCAGCAACATCAGGTGATGGTTCTTTTATTCCACAAACATCTTTATACATAATTTCGTATTCGAGTGCAGATCTTTGCCAACTAAACTCTTGACTCATTGCTCTTTTTTGCAATAATTTCCAACTATCTTTATGCCTAAAGGCTTCCCAAGACCTTACTAAAGATGTATAGAAATCTATAGGTTCAAAGCGATCAAAGCAAAAACCTGTACCACTATTATTTTCTGGATCATGAGGTAAAACTGTATCAACTAAACCTCCTACTCGCCTTACTATTGGGATAGAACCATATCTCATAGCAAGTAGTTGACTAATGCCACAAGGTTCAAATCTACTTGGCATTAAAAATGCATCAGAGCCACCATAGATAAGCCTTGATAAAGAATCATCATAGGTAAGAAATACTGAGAATCTTCCTGGGTAATCTAATGCCAGTTGCCATAATCCAGACTCTAAATATCTATCTCCAGTACCTAAAACAGCAATTTGAGCATCTGTATAGGCTAATAGTCTTCTTGAAACTTGTAAAAGTAAGTCAACACCTTTCTGATCAACTAACCTACTGACCATACCTAAAAGATATTTTTTAGAATTTACTTCGAGACCCATTTCTCTCTGCAGAATTTTTTTATTTTCTAGCCTATTTTCTAAATTCTTAATACTGAATTTTGCAGGTAAAACTGGATCTTTGGCTGGATTCCATGAATCAAGATCTATGCCATTAAGAATCCCCCTTAATTTACCTGAAATGTAATTAAGTAATCCATCGAGGCTTTCCCCGTATTCATAGGTTTTAATCTCATCTGCATAAGTAGGAGAAACAGCATTGACCCTATCTGCATATAACATCGCCGCAGCCATTGTGTGGTCTCCATGCATATACCAAGGACACCAAGTCATTTTTTCAAGTTTCCACCTCCATGGGCCTTGGTATTTTAAATTATGAATTGTGAAGACAGTACTAATTTCGGGGTCCTGATGCATCCATACAGGAATCATTCCAGTGTGCCAATCATGGCAATGGAGAACTTGAGGTTTCCAACAATTCCAGGAAAATTCTGCAGTGGCACTAGCAAAAAATGTAAAGCGCCAATCCTCATTTTCGCCTCCGTATATTTGATCAGAGTCAAATGTTGGATGACCCACTAGGTAAATCACATAATTATGAATGGGATGTTTTGCTTCATATACGGCAAAATCAGTGCCCATTGTATTTGCTCTAAAGACTGGTTCATTCGATACCTCTAAAAGACTCCACAATTTTCCATATCCCGGAATTATTACCCTTACATCGTGACCAAGTTTTATCAAAGATGGAGGTAACGAACCCACCACATCTCCCATACCTCCAACTTTGATCATTGGAGCACATTCGGCAGCGGCAAGAAGAATTCTCATTGATAATTATTTAAAAAAGTTCTTTTGAAAAGAAAACTAGGGTGTCCACTTATAGTCAGAGAAGTCTGGTGGACGCTTTTCAAGAAAGGCATCTCTACCTTCTTGGGCTTCTTCAGTCGAATAGAATAATTGAGTTGCATATCCAGATAATTCCTGAATACCGGCAATCCCATCATTCTCCGCATTGAATGAAGCTTTAAGAATACGAATAGCAGTTGGACTATTTCGTAAAATCTCTCTTGCCCAGATTACACCCTCAGCTTCTAATTCTTCAATCTTTGTAATTGCATTTATCAAGCCCATCTCAAGAGCTTCCTTGGAATTATATTTTCTACATAAAAACCAAATTTCTTTTGCTTTTCTTTGACCAACAAGCCTTGCTAAATAACTAGATCCAAAACCGGCATCAAAACTACCAACTCTTGGGCCTGTTTGACCAAATATTGCATTTTCAGAGGCGATACTTAGATCACAAATTAAATGAAGTACCTGTCCTCCTCCAATTGCAAAACCGGGGACTAAGGCAATAACCACTTTAGGCAAACTTCTGATTAATCTTTGAAGTTCAAGTACATTTAATCTCTGCTTCCCTTCATCATTTTTATACCCATTTTTACCCCTTACACTCTGATCACCTCCAGAACAAAAAGAATAAATGCCTTTCTTGTCAGGTCCCGCACCTGTAAAGAGAACTACGCCTATAGTTTCATCATTTCTTACGATATCAAATGCGTCAATGAGTTCATCTACAGTTTGTGGCCTAAATGCATTTCTTTTTTCAGGCCGATTAATTGCAATTCTCGCAATTCCCTCATCTGATTTGTGAAACAATATATCCTCATAAGATTTGCACTCTGACCAATTTAAAGTTGTTTTCCCAGGTAATACTTTCATGAAATCTAATTATTCAAAAATAGAAAATGATAAATTTAACTGCCAATTATTTTTTCTAGCAGGGCATTTTTTTCGCAAATTTCATTTTCTGGATCAACATCAACTTTAATTATTACAGATTTCTGGATAGAAATGCTCCAATCAAATGCCTCTCGTAATTTTTTAAAATTTGCAACGCTTTTAAAGCTTACCTGATAGCCCTCTGCGAGTTTTGGCCAGTTTATTTCTTTTGGCATAAGAAACAGTTTTTTTAAATCATCTTCTTTTAAATTTTTTTTATAAATACGATTAAATATATTTCCGCCATTATTATTTATTAGAAGAATTGTTAAATTCATGTCGATTGAATTTTCAATCAGCCAACCGTTTATATCATGAATAAAAGCCAAATCTCCAGTCACAAGAAGTAGAGGATTTTTAATTCTAGAAATACCTAATGCAAGAGATAAAGTACCGTCTATACCAGAAGCGCCCCTAAAGCTGAAACAGTTTCTTGTTAAAGTACCATTCTCAGAAAATGTGAGCCAATCTCTAATTGGGCTACTTGCGGAGAGCATTATAGGATTTTCAGCTGGCCAAAGTTTTGGGACAAGGTTTGCAAGCATATACTCAGTAATTTGATTATCTTGAGTAATTTCCTCTTTTAAAACCCCTCTAATCTTCTCGCCTTCATCTATAAGATCTAAAGCCATTGGAGTAAGAGATTTTTTGTTTTTTTCGTTAATTGATAATTCTTCTAGCAATAGAGTAGTAAAATTTGAAAGCCCAAAATCATATTCAAATGATTTTTTTATTGGGTCCAATTTTCTATAGTTTTTTTCTTTTATAAGAATTTGTATACCTTCGAAAGTTGTTAAAAATTTCTCCAAATCAATTGAAGATGACATGGGGCCAAGCCTCAAAAGTTGATGACAATTTATTGAATTTTTATTTTTTCTTAAGACTAATTCCCAATTCACAACTAATCCTCTCAAATCAGAATTAACTCCTGAAACAGGATCAGCAAATACTGGCCAACCAGTAATTTCTTGCAATCTTTCTAAAGATTTATTGAAAGAAATTAAATCATTTATGGAACCTTGATAGGGACCTACCAAAATAATGCCGGATTCATCTAAATTTAAATTTTTTGAAATTTCTAAGAATTTGTTTTTATCAGATTTTATTTCAACTTCCTGAAATATATATTTTTTCTTTAAATAAATTCTTTCAAAAACCTCTAAAACATTTTTTTTATTTAAAAGTGAAATACCTAACGGCTTATCAATAGGAATATTTAAATGAATAGGCCCAGGGAAAGTTGATATTTGTTTCTCAGTAATTCGAACTAAATTCAGGATTTCGTTTTCTTCTGTTTCATGAAGTCCATTTAGATTTGTACTTAAAACCCTTCTGCAGACTGAAGTCAAAAAATCTTCTTGATTTACTGTTTGATTAGCGCCACAATCTTTTAATCCTAAGGGTCTATCAGCAGTAAGAAATATAATACCTTTACAAGATCGGTCTGCCTCAACTGCTGCTGGCAATAAGTTACTTACGGCTGTCCCAGAAGTGGTAATAACTAAAGAAAGATTACCTGATGCAGCAGAAATCCCAAGAGAGTGGAATCCCGCAGATCTCTCATCTATTGAATTAAAAATATTTACCCGTCCTAATTTATTTAATTCTCCAGCAGCTATCGCTAGGGGTGCTGATCTACTACCTGGACATAGTATTAAATTTTGAACTCCTATTTTTATTAAGAGATTTAAAAGTTGTAAACTTCTAAGAAAATTTTTGCATTCAATAGAGGATGTCATAATTTATATAAATGCTTTGGGATTTTCCTTATAACTGAATTAAATAAAACATGTCTACAACTCAAGAAAAAAGAAATTCAATAATAAAGGATTTAAAAAATCTTTTAATCTGGATATCTATAGCTTTAATTATACGATGGCAGGTTATAGAGCCAAGATGGATCCCCTCCGGTTCAATGCTTCCAACTCTTCAAATACAAGATAAAATTCTTGTTGAGAAAGTAACTCCCAAAATCACTTCCAAATCAAATCTTTCAAAATTAAAAAATAAAATAGTTGTTTTTAACGTTCCGGAGCAATTAATTAATGCTGGTTATGAAGCAGATACTGCACTAATAAAGAGAGTAATTGGAATACCTGGAGACAAAGTAGAAGTAAGAGACGGTAACCTTTACTTAAATGATATCGCTCAAAAAAATTACGTTTTTGACAAAAATATTAATTATTCTATAGGGCCTTTTATTGTCCCAGAAGAGTCATTATGGGTGATGGGAGATAATAGAAATAACAGTATGGACTCACATATTTGGGGATTTTTACCATTTGAGAAGATTATTGGTAAAGCTATTTTTAGATATTGGCCGTTTAATAAAATTGGACCTATTCGGTTCCCTGCCCTTAATAATTTAGATTAATGGGTGCGTGATGTTGTAGGGTTTTTATATCTTGAAGTTGTAGAAATGTTTAATCCAGAATTTCTTGCTACTGAAAATAATGATCCAAACGATGAGAATGATTTAATCCAATATTTACAAAAACAATCTCCAGAAGTTTTGCAAAGAGTAGCAAAATCAGCTAGTGAAGATATTCAAGAAATTATTAGACATAATGTTCAAGGTCTTCTTGGAATGCTTCCTTCAGATCAATTTGATGTAAAAATAACATCTTCAAAAGACAACATTGCTAATTTATTATCTTCTGCAATGATGACAGGATATTTCTTAAGACAAATGGAGCAAAGAAAAGAGCTGGAACAAACTCTTAAAAATGATGAGAACATGTCTATTGAAGAATAATTGTTTTTAAAGATTTACTTCTTCAGGAATTATTCCTAGTTCAAACAACTTTTTATATAAACTCATCAAAAATTTATTATCCTCAGGAAGTTTTTCCCACTTTTGGGAATTAATTTCATTAATTAATTTTTGACAATCTTCTATTGTGAATTTTATAGGGGCCGTAAAATGAGCTGGAATTAAATATTCCATATCTTCAAAACACTTGATATTTTCTAACCATTTGAGTAAAACTTCTTTTGAACGCGGAAAAATTAATTTCTGTAAAACTGGTGCAATTTGAATCTTAGGAGTATCTTTACCCATTATTTCAACAAGAGAAGATTCCCAATCTTCGTCCCATAAAAAGGGATAAATACCGAAATGAGATCTCCAATTCCTCAAATCTTTTTTGAATGAATACTTAAATATTTTTTTTAAAGGTGGAATATTTAATTTACCTGGTTTTAAAAAAGATGAAAACAAGACTAACCTTTTCCATCCTTTTTTTCTATGTTCGCTTGAGTCAATCAAAGGTTCATCTCCTCTCTCTCTAGAATGAAAAAGAAGTGGAGTTGGATCAAAATCAAATATCTCAGGAGGAGTGGAGTCTATTCCAACTATTGCGTCTGTCACATGAAGTGTTTTCGTAGGATAATGGAAACAGCTTATCTCCTGATATCTTCCAAGTCCTAAATTCAAAGGGCCTAATGAAGACCATTTAAAGTAGTTTGTATGTGGAGTACCTTCCTCAAAGAGTATTCTTGATCTTTTTGATGGAATTCCCAAGAAATCTAGTGGTAGATTTATGGGGAAACTCCATTGTCCAGGACAAAGCCAAATTTCTGCATCTTTAAAAGTTCTTGAAAGAGCTGGCAGTCCGATTTTATGTTCTAATCCAGAGGCACTCGGTAGAATTATTGTTTTTACTTTGCCATGAATCGCAATTAATTTTTCTAACTCATTTATTAATTCTTTTGTCGGAGGCAGTGGATTTATTAGCATCAATCCATTATCAACCTTTATTACCGTCATTCTTATTGGAACCGCAACATAATAAAGTCCCTGTATTTGTTCCAAGGACCATATTTGATCAGGAATTAATTCTTTTAAAATTGTTTTCTTTTTTCCATAAGGATATAGGGGGAATAATGGCCACCAATTCCAATTTTTATTTAAAGTTTCATCCACCACAATCATTTATACCCAGCAAATAATTTCTTTAACTTAAATATTCCGTATCTTGGAGCGAATAAAAAAGCAAATAAAAATATAAAAGTTTGTGCTAAGACAATTGATCCACCTGTTTCAAGATCAAACCAAAAACTAACATAGATTCCTATAAGGCTTGAGATGATTGCACTTAATACTGAAATTAATGTCATATTATCAAACTTATCCGTAAGTAAATATGCTGTAGCCCCTGGTGTAATCAACATTGCAACTACCAAAATAATTCCAACAGACTGCAGCCCCACAACAGCTGCCAAAGATAAGCATGTGAGGAGTAAATAATGAAGAAAAAATACATTAATCCCAACTGTTTTTGCATGCCTAGGGTCAAAACAATAAAGCAT